>NZ_JBEPPB010000002.1:0-510978 GCF_040547105.1 Arthrobacter sp. UYCu511 | reverse complement strand
CCACAGCGCCGATGGTACTGCATTCGTGAGGATGTGGGAGAGTAGGACACCGCCGGACAACACCAAAAAGGGTAGAGGCCCCACACCACCAGGTGAGGGGCCTCCCCACCTTTAACACCACCAACACCACCAGCCGCCCCACACCAGGGCGGCTCCACTCGTTTAACGGGCTTCCCTTGGTTCCCACCACCAGATTTGGCGGCCACCCCCTCCTTCTGGAGCCGTGGTGGAGCAGAAGTGGCGGAGGCAGAAGAAGGGCGGCAATCGTAGTGATTGCCGCCCTCCGGATGTCTTATCCCTTCAGTGTTCTGTGCCGCCTAGCTTGGCGTTAGCGCAAGATGATGTCCGTGGCCGTGGCGGGAGACTGGCCCGTGGAAACAAATCCTGAGACGTTAGCGTGCGGGTGCTTGATAATGTCCGTCACCGAGCCCAAGTGACGAGACAAATCAACCTTGTCTTCCGGGGCAGCCAGTAACAACTGGAAGCCAAACTCCTGAAGTGCGTTGATGCCGGCCCCCGCGTATTCGGAGTTGGCCTGGATGAAGGCCTCATCGATCATCACTGTCCCGTAGGTGCTATAGCCCTGAGCATCGATCCCCAACTGGTACGCCAACGCGGCACCCATGATGAAAGAGGTGAAGCGCTGACCCTCACCGCCCGAGAGTGTGCCCGGCTCGAGGCCGGTCTCAATCTCACCGTTAGGGCGGTGCTCATTGCAGCTAATGCTCACGTGTTGACGGACGTCCAATACAGTGTCTGTCCAATGAGCCAGGGCAGGATCGGCCAGCGCGTTAACCAGCAGTTCTAGCTGCTGATAGCTGGAAGCCATGGTTTCCTCCGTGGCCTGGGTGTAGGCATTACCCAGTGCTTCCTTGAGGTTTTGGCGGAAGGTGCGGGCCTCGTCCGGAATGCTGGTTTTGACTTCGAGGCGCAGGCGGCTGCCCTTTTCAAAGGGCACGTCTGCCAGAATCTGGTTCAGCGGCAGGATCCGCTCCTCAATGGAGCGACGTTCTTCCTCGAGCAGTTGTAGGAGGTCTGAAAAGCGTTCGTACGACCGGTTGTTGAAGTATTCCTTGAATTCGTCTTGGCGCTGCGGCAGTCCGTCGGAAACGATGCGGGCATACAACTCTTCGTAATGAGGTGCGGCCTCAGCGCCTGTTCCATGGCTTGCGCTCATGGACGGACCAAACTGGCGGGAAAAAGCCTTGAAGATCTCGTTCAGTGCGCCTTCGGTTCGGAACTGGCGCTCCTTAATGGTGGCGATGCGCTCACCCAGGTCCACAGCGACATGGCTCAACAGCACTTCCAGCTCGTCCAAGGTAGCGGGATCGCCGTCGCTTAGATAAGGGGCGAATGCTTCTTGCGCCCATTGCTCTGCCGTATATACAGGAGAGCCTCCAGGGCCGCCCCCGGCCAGGACGTCTTGGACGGAAGCTAGGTCCTTCTCAATACCGGAGAGATCGTGGTGCAGCACAGCCACACGGCCCACGGCAGCCTCTAGTTCAGTCTGAGCGGCGGCGAGGGAATCTCGCAGCTGAGTCAATGAAGTGCTGCCGGCAATGGTTTGTTCTAGAGTTGCCTGCAACCCCGCTAGAGATGAGGCAAGCGCGGCCGAATTCAGCTGGTCGAAGCTCCTGTCATCCTCGGCAATCCGCTTGAGAGTGGAGAGTCTGCGCGCCGAGGCGTCCTTGGCCAAGCTGCTCTGCGTGGCCGAGGCATCCGCAGCAGCCTGGGCGGCGGCGAGGATCCGCGCTTGCTCTTCCAATTCAGCAATCTTGGCCACATTGTTGAAGCCGAGCAGGTAATCAGAAGGATTGATGGTGCGGGTGTCCCGCTCAAACAGAGACGAGCTAAGCTTCAGCGTCCCAGCCCGTGACACCGCCTTCGCATGGTTGTGCAGCTGCGCATCGTCGTCCACACAGATGAAGGCAAAGTCGCCGGCGATCTTCTCGCGAAGCCAGGATCCGGCGTCGGAAGCGTGAAAATCAAGTTTCGTGACAAGATGCGCGCGCCCAGCCTTGGCCGGCTTAGCGGGGACACCGAGGTCTATCCAGCGCAGCTTGCCATGCCCGTCCAGGGAATTGATGGCGGTGGTCACGGCGGCAATATCGGCTCCGCGGACCAGCAAAGTAGTAGCCAGTGAGCGCAGCACCTTCTCCGCAGCAGGCCGCCACGCGCTGTGTTCACTGCCAATATCCACGAGTTCGCCGGCAAACGGCATATCCGCAACGTCCAAGCCGGTCGCGGCACAAATGGCGCGGCGGGCCGCAGCACTGCGTGAGTCAATATTGGAACCCCGGCGCTGATAGGCGGCAATCTCGGCGCGTAACGCAGCCTCCTGCGCCTTGACGTTTACGCTGGTCGCCACAGCCTGGTACTCGAGAGCACGCGCCGAGGCGGTCTCCTCCTGTTGACGTTCGACGCAGGCCGCTGCCTCCGCGCGGACAGCGGCAAGGCCCTGCGTGCTCCAGTCATAGACGAGTCCGGCACTGTCGAGATCATCCCGTACGGCGGCTTCAATGCGCGCGCGCTCGGCTAGCTCGCGCTTACTGGCCCGGATGTCTTTTTCCAGGCCGTCAATAGCCTGCCCGCCGCGGCTGGCATGCTGGCTGGCCAGCGCCGCTACGGTTTCACTCAAGGCGTCCTTGGCCTGGGTGGCGGATGTGATCTCGGCCTGCTTGTGCGCCCTCGCTTCCGCCAGCGCAACAGCACGGGCAGCCAGTAGTTCACCTTGGAACTGCTGACGCAAGAGCGGCAGCTGAGCGTTTTTTAGCTCGACCGTGCGGTCATGTTGGGCTGTTAGTTCACGCAGTTTTTGATGCAGCGCAGGCACAGGGGCCAGCGCATCTCGCTGTCCACGGGCGTCCTGAAGCTGCCGGTGAATACCGCTGAGATGGCTGAAGTCCTCCACCGCGGCAGCGGCTGCTGTTAGGGTTGCCGGCTTGTCCAGCACCTCGTAACGGAAGAAGCGGTTGACGCCCTTGTCCAGGCCCTTGCCGTTCTGCAAGGTGCGCAGCAGGCTGAAGGCCTTGTCATTGTGGATGCCCAGCTTGCGCCGAAATCGTTCGGCAAAGGTCTTGTGGACATCGAAGGCCTCGGCGCCGGGTAGTGCTGCGTGCAGGGACGACGGCGAAAAGCGGCGGCTGCCGTGTTTCTCCAGCGCCTCGGTGTCCAAGGGTTTGTTGTGGATCAGATAATGCTTGCCCACCTGGCCCTCAAGTCCATTAGCTGGCAGGTCAAAGAGCGCCGCAATAGTGACGTGGCGGCCCAAGCCGTCCTCGAAGACCAAGGCCGTGGCGCTCCAGGTGGCGCTGGGACGTTGGTACTCAACGCCGTTGGCTGTCTTGATCTTGCGCCCGCGCATGTAGCTGAACGTGGTGCGGCGGTCCTTGCGGTTGGAGGCGTCGTGCGCGGACTCGTTGAGGCGTGGAGCAGCATAGAAAATGTGTTGGATGCCGTCAAAGAGGGTGGACTTACCTACCCCTGGGTGGCCAGTCAGCAAGGTGCCAGCCCGGTCCACATACATGTTGTGGCGGCCGTGGAAGGTACCCCAGTTGATGATTTGGATCTGGCTTAGCCGGAACTGTCCGGGGTTGATTTCTTCGCCGATGGGCAGGGTGGTTGCAATGCTCACTTAGAAGATCTCCTGCAGGGGTTCAGCTGGCTGGTCGGACTCGAGGTCCAGAGCGTCGGTCGCGGATTGGTCCAAGGCGGCCAGATAGGCCGGAATCTGCTCGATGGAATCGAACGGCAGCGCCAGGGCAAGGGCGTTGCTGACCCGGTATTCGTGGGAGAGCTCGGTGGGCAGAATGAGTTTGAGGTTCAGCAGCCTCGCTAGCGCGGCGTCAGTCTGCTCATCCATGCGCTTGTCATCCACGGCGCCAGGCTGACGATGCTCGGCCAGAATTTCACGGGCACCATCACGGGAAATGCTCACATCCGTCCCCGAACCGGCATGCCTATCCAGCAGCACCCGCAGGCGCAGCGCCAACAACGTCTCCTCACGGCGCAGCGGCTTCCTGGCGACGATGGGTTGCGTGTGAACGGAATCAATCTCAGCCGGAGTGAGCAGCGCGATCTTACGCTCAGTATCAACACTGAGCAGCAAGAATATCTCACTCAGGTACTGCTGCAGCGAAACCGCATGCGTGAGTATGGTGGTCCACAGCGCCGGATCGGCTGTTCCGTCAATGTACGGTCCACGCAGCAGCCGGACCAGCGCCTGACGCATATCTAGCGGAAAGGAGCCGGTATCGCCGGGAAAGAGGGTGCGCTCGGTGTTCATGGTGCGTTAGTCCTTCGTGAAGGTGAACAGGGGGATGGTTGCGGTACGCGTGGTCCCGTCGATCTGCGTGAACGTCAGTGTCTCGGTGCTCTCCGCCGTGATGCTGTTGCTGGAGCCGCGTGCGGCCAGAATCAGTCCGCGAATGGTATTGATGTGCTGGAGCTCCGCCGGCAAGGACATGTAAACATCCGCCAAGGTAGCGCTGCCATTGCGTGTTTCTCTGGCATGTTCGACGGCGGCCAGCAGCTTGGGCATGTCCGGCGCCGGTGTGGAGGGGGTGCGGTGGATATCGGCGTCGCTCAAGGCCGGCGGGGCGGCCAGCTTGGGTGGCGGCACGTGATCCTCCGGATTGAAGATGCCCAGCCCGGCCAAGGTTTCGAAGTTGGGGGAGAACAGCAGTGGTGCCACCACGGGAGTGCGGGATCCTAGCGGAGCCGTGACCACCGCCAGTTCTGCGGCATGGATGGCTTTGCGGAGCAGCACTGATTCTTGGAACTCGGCCGATTGCACGTAGGCATGCAGGCTTTCGGACAAGCGGCCGTAAATGGCGTGAACTTCGCCAGCTTGCCGGCGCATCTCCCGGACCAGAGAGGCCAGGTTGTTGCGTTCCTCGGCAGTGAGCGCGTCCGTGAAGTCCCGTTCGAGCACTTCATTGACCGATTGCCGGAACCGGGCCTGCTGTACCGGGTCATTGAGGAACTCGGTGAAACCGCGGAACGTCTCGCCTTCGGCGGTCCCGCGTAGGGCCTTATCTCCCGCCAGCACTTGGCCAACGGCAACGCCTTTAGATAGGGAGGATTCCATAATTTCGGTGCGGATCGAGTGCAACATGACCTCGACGCCGTCGCGCATTCGCTTGAAATCCGCAGGGAGGCTGGCCGCCAGATCTAGCACGCTTCGTGTGGCGGCAACGGCGGAATCGTTGGAAAGCACAGCCGGGCTGGCGCCGTTCTTCAGCGCTGTGATCTCATTCTGGCGATCGAGGATTTCCGCTTCGAGGGCGGCAATGCGCGACTCCGGGTTGGGATCGCTTTGCAGCGACAGCGTCTCAATGCTGTTCAACAAGGTACTCAGACGCGAGCTGTTCAAGTTAGTGTGGCGCCCGGCCAATGTGTCGATGAAAGCCAGCACGCGCGCCGTGGCCGCCGTGGGTTCATAGTGGAACTTGCCGTCCACCATGGGACGGGCCAAGAATTGGCTCCGGACCCAGGAATCGGCGTAGTGGGATGCCTGCCAGGCCTCATTTAGGCTGAGGTTTTCTTCACGCAATTCCTTCATGAAGTCCGCCAGATCGGCGTGGAACTCCTCGAGCGGCACGCGTTGTGTGGTGGCCGTGAATTCGGCCCGCAGGAACGCCAGCGTCCACGGCGCGCCCTGGAGCAGCTTCCATGCGGGGCTCAGCCGCAGCTGTTTTTGCGCATGCCACTGCGCAACGGCGTTGTCAGTGGAGCGCATGGCAGAGCCTTTCGGCAAAAGGGGACGGGGTTAGTTCCATTTTAAGCCATGGTGTGGCCATTTCCGCCGCTTCTGGGCCCCGTCCGAGCGTGACGTTGGCGGTTCATCCTATTCATCCGTGAGAAATGGTCGTTTTGAGCCGCGAAAGCGACCATTTCTCACGGCTCGATGAAGGTGCGAGCCGGATCGGTGCGCGGTAGTGCTGAAAGCGAGCCTTGCGGCAGAGGGCACAGCGTGTGGCGAGAGTTACGCACAGGGGTGAGTGCCCGGCGTCGTACTTACGGTAGGATGGATAAGTCTGTGCTGGCACCGGACCCACTCGTTGAGTGTTCGCGCCAGGCAGCACCGCAAAAGAACCTCCTGTTACGGAAATGCCGTAACCGCCTAGACCAAAGGAGGTGGGTTCACATATGCGTCCTTACGAACTGATGGTAATCATCGACCCCGATGTTGATGAGCGTACCGTTGAGCCGTCGCTTCAGAAGTTCCTCAATGTCATCACCAACGATGGTGGAACCATCGAAAAGGTTGACATCTGGGGCCGTCGTCGCCTGGCTTACGACATCCAGAAGAAGTCTGAAGGTATCTACGCCGTGGTGAACTTCACCGCTGAGCCTGCTACCGCTCAGGAACTTGACCGCCTGCTTGGCCTCAATGAGACCATCCTGCGCACCAAGATCACCCGTCCGGAAGAGCAGAAGGTTGTTGCCGAGTAATTTCGGCAAACACCCCATAGCTTTTTCATTGTAGGAAAACACCAAGCAGGAAGCAGGAGCAGATGGCAGGCGAAACCACTATCACGGTCATTGGTAATCTCACCGGTGACCCGGAACTTCGGTTTACCCCGAGCGGTTCAGCAGTAGCGAACTTCACCATTGCGTCGACTCCGCGGACCTTTGACCGCCAGTCCAACGAGTGGAAGGACGGCGAAACGCTGTTCCTCCGCGCGTCGATCTGGCGTGAAGCGGCCGAGAACGTTGCCGAATCCCTCACAAAGGGCATGCGCGTACTTGTTTCAGGCCGGCTGAAGTCGCGGACCTACGACACCAAAGAAGGCGAAAAGCGCACCGTTATGGAGCTTGAGGTCGACGAGATCGGCCCCTCGCTGCGCTATGCCAACGCCAAGGTCAACCGCACCCAACGCTCCGGCGGACAGGGTGGGGGCAACTTCGGTGGCGGCAATGGCGCTCCCGCGGGCGGCAACTTCGGCGGCGGCAACGCTGGCGGAGGACAAGGCGGCTTCGGTGGCGGCTCTCAGGGTGGCGGCAACGCTCCTTGGGGCGGCGGCCAACAGCAGCAGCCACAAGCCGCACCGGCGGCTGATCCCTGGGCTACGCCCGGTGGAACAACCGGCGGCTGGGGCGCGGGCCCGGATAGCTCCGAGCCTCCCTTCTAGAAATATCAAGTAAATTTGTGCGGCAACCGCCGTACGCACACCATCCCGCGGATTAATATCCACGGGCTCCACGAATACTAAGGAGCTCCACGATGGCTAAGGCTGAACTCCGTAAGCCCAAACCAAAGTCCAACCCCTTGAAGGCCGCTGACGTCACAGTCATCGACTACAAGGACGTAGCATTGCTGCGCAAATTCATTTCTGATCGCGGAAAGATCCGTGCGCGCCGCGTCACGGGTGTCACCGTCCAGGAGCAGCGCAAGATCGCACAGGCAATTAAGAACGCCCGCGAAGTTGCACTGCTGCCCTACTCCGGCGCTGGCCGCGGTTAAGGGAGATAACTAAACATGGCAAAGCTCATTTTGACTCACGAAGTAAGCGGCCTCGGTGCCGCTGGCGACATCGTTGAGGTAAAGAACGGTTACGCACGTAACTTCCTTTTGCCCCGCGGCTTCGCACTGACCTGGTCCAAGGGCGGTGAGAAGCAAGTGGAGACCATCAAGGCTGCACGTGCTGCTCACGCGCACGCGACCATTGAAGCCGCACAGGCGCAGGCAGCTGCCCTGACGGCTACGGTAGTTGTACTCAAGGTAAAGGCAGGCGCCTCAGGCCGCCTGTTCGGCACCGTCAAGGCTGCCGACGTTGCACAGGCTGTTGCCGCTGCAGGTCTGGGAACCATTGACAAGCGCAAGGTTGAACTGCCCGCCCACATCAAGTCGGTTGGCAAGCACACTGCAACTCTTCGTCTCCACGACGATGTTTCAGCTACGCTCACCTTGAACGTTGTAGCAAGCTAGTCTCGCTGCACTGCTTCATCGCTTCAAAAACCCGGTCCCCTTGTGGGGGGCCGGGTTTTTGGGTTAACGCCCCGTTTGGTGAAAATACGACGGCGGGTCACTCACCTTCCCTTCCCCGAAGCGTACGTGAAATGGTATTCACCGAAAGCAATGCGGCAGTGCCGGCACATACCTGAGTGCGCATAGGAGCCGAAGGCAGGCCTGAACTGTGCGGGTATCCACAGAGCGACATATCTCTGTGGATATCCCCTGACGGGTGATTTCGATAACTGAGCGCCGAGGCTACCTCGCGATAGCGAAGAAGGTCACTAAAAATGTCCTAATCCACAGGCAGTGGATAGTGTTTTACCTTGTCAGCGTGTGTTTCTATGCAGTTTGGCGGAGTTATCCACATGGTTGTCCCCATCCTGTGCACAAGCAATGGCAGTTAATGCACCGGTTATCCACAGGAGGGGTGGACAATGGGGTTGGTAGATGTTCTTAGAGCGTCTAACGTTGCAAAGAACGCCTCCTCTTTTGACAACTTTGTCGGTATCAGCTGGTAAGCAGGAGCAGTAGCACGCAATGTGTCACCGCTAGGTGATGAAAGGCCCGGCCAGCAGGGCAGAAAGTGGGCACCAACATGTCAGCTCCAGCCATGGACAAAAGGGATACTTCCCGCGAGCCGGACTTCGCCAGAACCCCGCCGCAGGATCTAGTGGCCGAACAAAGCGTCCTAGGTGGCATGATGCTTTCCAAGGATGCCATTGCAGATGTTGTTGAGGTTCTGCGTGGCAACGACTTTTACCGACCGTCGCACGAGAGCATCTATGAAGCAATCCTGGACCTCTACGGCCGTGGTGAGCCTGCTGATGCCATCACGATCGCCGATGAGCTAACCAAACGCGGTGAGATCACCAAAGCCGGAGGTGCCGCATACCTGCACCAGTTGATCCAGTCTGTGCCAACAGCTGCCAATGCCGGGTTCTATGCTGAGATTGTTGCCGAGCGTGCAGTGCTGCGCCGGCTTGTCACCGCCGGCACCAAAATTGTCCAGATGGGCTATGCCCAGGACGGTGAAGTAGAAGACACCGTCAACGCGGCACAGGCAGAAATATTTGCTGTCGCTGAACGCCGCACCACAGAGGACTATGTGCTCCTCAAGGACGTCATGGAATCCACGGTGGATGAAATTGAGGCCTCAGGACACAAAGGCCAAGGGATGACAGGCGTTCCCACCGGCTTCTATGAATTTGATGAATTAACCAATGGTCTGCACCCCGGCCAGATGATTGTCATTGCTGCCCGTCCAGCCGTTGGCAAGAGTACCTTCGCACTGGACTGGGCGCGTTCGGCCGCCATTGATCACAATATGGCCACCGTTGTCTTCTCCCTGGAAATGGGGCGCAATGAAATTGCTATGCGGCTCCTATCTGCCGAGGCAACCATCAGCCTGCAGGATCTACGCAAGGGAACCGTCAAGGACGATCAATGGTCTAAAATTGCCACCACCATGGGCAAAATGAACGAGGCCCCGCTATTCATTGATGACTCGCCCAATATGTCACTGATGGAAATTCGGGCCAAATGCCGCCGGTTGAAACAACAGCATGATCTAAAGCTGGTGATTCTTGACTACCTGCAGCTAATGTCTTCGGGTAAAAGGGTGGAATCTCGCCAGCAGGAAGTCTCAGAGTTCTCACGTGCGTTGAAGCTGCTCGCCAAAGAACTGCAAGTTCCCGTAGTGGCGTTGTCACAGCTGAACCGTGGCTCTGAGCAGCGAACCGATAAAAAACCCATGGTTTCAGACCTCCGTGAATCCGGCTCCATCGAGCAGGATGCCGACATGGTCATCCTGTTGCACCGTGAGGATATTTACGACAAGGAATCGGCGCGCGCCGGAGAAGCAGACGTGATCGTGGCCAAGCACCGAAATGGTCCCACCAAGACCATTGTGTTGGGTTTCCAGGGCCACTATTCCCGCTTCGCCAACATGGCCAGCGAAAGTGGCGGCGGCTACTGACCGCCTTCGGGAAACACGCGTTGTAAGAGAAGCTTCCTAAGAGAAGCCCAGCCGCCTTCCTGAAAACGGCCCAGCCGCTGACGGCGGTGCTACCCGCGGCGGCTGGGAGGTGGCTGGCTCTTTCTGCATACCCCTGAGCTCCTGGCCCAGGACGCTCCTTTGTCCAGGCGGCTCCTCTGCCCAGGTGGCTTCTGCTTCACGGCTACTGTTAAACCATGCCCGAATCAGTCATGCGTTCCGACGCCTCCAAGGCCACCCGCCGCACAACTGCCAGAGCAATTCGTGGGCTCGCCATACCCGCATTTGGGGCACTTGTTGCTGAACCGCTTTTTCTGCTGGCGGATTCCGCCATTGTGGGTCATTTGGGTGTTCCGCAACTGGCGGGGGTGGGGCTGGCTGCCGCAGTTTTACAAACTGTGGTGGGGCTTATGGTTTTTCTGGCCTATTCCACAACGCCCGCCGTTGCACGTCTTCTGGGGGCTGGCAGGCATCGCGAAGCCCTCGCAGTGGGGCGTGATGGGCTGTGGCTGGCTGTGCTGCTCGGGATTGTACTTTCCGTGCTGGGTATATTTTTCGGCGGCTGGCTGCTCACTGCCATGGGTGCTCAAGGCGAAGTCTTAGAGTACGCCCGGCAATACTTCATGATCAGTTTGGCGGGTATCCCGGCCATGCTTCTGGTCATGGCCGCCATGGGTGTTCTGCGCGGACTTCAGGACACCAAGACACCGCTGATTGTGGCTACCATAGGTTTTGCCGTAAATATTGTCATGAACTTTTCTCTGGTCTACGGCTTTAACCTCTCGGTGGGAGGAGCCGCTGCTGGCACCGTCATTGCCCAGTGGGGCATGGCCGCGGTTTACCTCGTTATTGTGGCCCGTGCAGCGCGGCGCTATGAGGTGGGGTTGCGTCCCGATTGGAGCGGCGTCAAAGCAGTCTCTAAAGTGGGCAGCTGGCTCATGCTCCGCACCCTGTCCTTGCGTGCCGCCATTGTTTTGACCGTGGTGGTGGTGACAGCACAGGGGCCAACCAATCTTGCCGCCCATCAGCTGGCCATGACGCTCTTTAGTTTCTTGGCATTCGCACTGGATGCCCTGGCCATTGCCGCTCAGGCCCTGGTTGGCAAGGAACTAGGAGCTGGCAACGTGGCTTCCGTGCGGCTGCTCACAAAGACCATGACCCGGTGGGGGCTGGGGTTTGGTGTTGTGACGGGTGTTGGAATTGCGGCTATTTCAGGGGTGGTGGGCTGGCTCTTCACAACAGATCCTGGCGTCCATGCAGCGTTGACTGTGGCTCTACTGGTTATGGCGGTAGGGCAGCCCCTGGCCGGTTACGTGTTTGTTCTTGATGGCGTTCTGATAGGTGCAGGAGATGCCCGCTACCTGGCCTTAGCCGGGCTGGCTAATCTGGTCATCTACCTGCCGTTGCTTTACTGGGTTGGACAGGCGGGCCTTGGAGATACCATTCCGGGCATGCTTTGGGTCTGGGTGGCATTCAGTGTGGGCTATATGGGAGCCAGAGGATTGACGCTGGGCTTGCGCGCGCGAACGGGGCGATGGATGCAGATCGGTGTTCCGGCTCGCCGCGGCTAGACTTAGTGGGTGAGTGATACAGCCCTTCCCCAATCTGCTAACGCCAAACTCTTGACGCCTGGAGCGCCACTGCTGTGGCGACCGGTGTTGTTGCGAGCCCTAGTCGCCTTGGCTTTTGGCCTCACCACCGTCTTCTGGGCCGAACCCGGCCCGCTGGGCATGTGCCTTGCCCTAGCGGTTTACTTCTTGGCCTCTGCTGCGGGGCAGTACTGGATTGTGCGCACCATGGCGCTGCCGCGCCGAGACTCCCGCAGAGTTATGCTCCAAGGTGCCGCAGGGATCCTTGCAGTAGGTGGCGTGATGGTGGCGATTTCAGCTAGTTCGGTGGTTGCCGCGTGGCTGGGTGGTGTGGCACTGGCCGTGCTGGGTGCGGCTGAACTATTCGCAGCGATACGGAAGCCGGCGGGAAACTCAGGGGAGAAGCTTGCTCTTGCCAGTGACTGGCGGATCTCAGGAGTATTGGCGATGGGCACCGGTATCCTGCTGCCGTTCTTTGCGGCAGCCGGGCCCCATGCCATGCTCGGTGTGGCCGGCGGTGGGGCGCTGATGACAGGCGCTCTTTGGGCGTTATCAGCCTTGACGCTACGCCATGACGGCGGCACCGCAAAAGCCCAGTAAACTGGTAGTAGATTTTTCTACTTTGCGTAGAAACGCGTGGTGCGCGACACACCAATCAAAGCAAAGGATCAATTGTGGGCACTGAAGAGCCGGCGAACCCCAAATCAGCCAATTCCATAAAGCTCCCGTTGAGTTTCTCGGCTGCTTTGGCAGCAGTGGCTGGTCTATTCACGTTGGTGTTTGCCTCCGGTGGTACACAGTACGGTCTGCGGTGGGACCTTGCTGGCATTGCTTGCGGCATTGCCTTCGTTGCGTCATTGCTGGTTTCTTCGCTCCTGGTGATGGGACACAAGGAAAATGACGCCTACCTCAGCGAGGGCTCCGGCGTATACCGAAAATCCTCCGACCGTTTGGCCCCGAACCCAGAACAGGCCGGCCAGGCTTCCGCAGCGCAAGCAGGGGAGCCTGCAGAAAAGCCCGATGAAGAAGCCCAGGACGGCCCCAGCAAGTAGGTAAAGCCCCTTCGGCGCTACCCGCGCAGGGCTGCGAGGCTATCTTGGATTCTGGTAAAAACTACCGCATCCACCTCAATACCGTTGCGCTTGAGGACCAGTACTGCTGAGCCCACCACTCCGTCTTCGACCATAGAAGCACTTGCAGCCGTCCCCGGCTGGGCCGCGGCCAGTTGCTTGAGCACCTCTGCCGCAACCGTCCTTCCCTTTGTTAGGACACTGCCACCAAATACCAGCGGCTGGGCGCATACCTCTCCGGGAGTCCGGGCAATGCCTCCGGCGTCAGTTGACGCCGGGCCAGTTGCTGAGGCGCTACTGGCAACAGCTAGAAGTGTTTTGGCCAAATGGCTGGCAGCGCGGTGCGCGATATCCCCAGCGACGGCGTCTTGCGGCAGCGCAAAGACTAGCGGGGCAAAGCGGGAAAGCTCAATAGGGCTCAGTTCGTATGTTTTGACGATCAGTTGCTGTTGAGCCCGCAATCTGCCCTGAGAGCGCTGTGCAACATTGAGCTCGATGCCCAGTTCGGTCAACACTAACCCTGTCAGTGCCGTCCGTGGGCCTCTGCCGTCTAACTCGGCGGCCACCGCCCGGGCCACCTCCCGGCCCAGCCAGAAACCCGAGCCGTTATCACCGAGTAACCACCCCGTGCCGTCAGCCACGGCCACCAGCTTCGCACCCTCGATTCGGGCACTAACCGCTCCGGTACCGGCTATCAAGGCGCAGCCATCGTCCTGATAAGTTCCTGAGTAAAAAGCGCCCAATAAATCAGATTCAATCATCACGCTTCCGCATAGGCCCAGTTCAACGAAGCGTTCATGGAACAAATTCATTGGCGGTTCCATGGAAGCTCCAGCCATGGCCAGGAGTACCCCGGAGATGTTTGCAGGAGCACCTCCAAGGGCCTGCATGGAGGCTTGGCTCAGCGACTCCAAAGCGGCCGTAATTCCGCGAGAAACCGGGTTTCCGCCCCCTGCTGTTCCATACCCCAGACAGTGACCGGAGGAGTTCAAAAGAACGGCGCGTGTAGACGTGCCGCCGGCGTCAATCGCTAGGTATTTACGCATCGTTACCATTCTGTGTCTGAGTGTGACTTGACTTACATCAATAGTGATAATAGTTTTCATTATGTACCCACTTAAAAGAAATGGATTTTCATATGTCAGCCTCCACGACTCCTGCAGTAGCAGTTTCGGCTGCCGGTGTCGTGAACCGCATTCAGGCCAAGCTACCTGACATGCCTGCGGCAATGGCGAAAATTGGTTCCTTCCTCTTGGAGCACCCGCAGGCACCCTTGGAGTTCTCCATCATGGAACTTGCGGAACAAACTAAAACGTCCCCGGCCACGGTGACCCGGTTCTGCCGTCTGTTAGGTTACGCCGGATATGTCCCGTTCCGGGTCAGTATTGCTTCTGACCTTGGTCGCAGCGATGCCCGTGAATCGTGGAAGGCTGACATTGGGCGTGCGTTTGGTCCCGATGACTCCCCCCGAGATGTACTCAGCACGCTAGTGAACGCGCACACGCGCTCACTAGAAGAGACCGCTGCTGTCATGGACCTGGCGTTGATGAACAAAATTGCCCGCCGTATTGCCATGAGTTCCCACGTTGATATTTATGGCATTGGCGGCAGTGCCGTGATGGCTAAGGAACTGCAGTCACGGCTATACCGCATTGGCATCAACGCCCATCATTGGTCGGAGGTCCACGCGGGCCTGACCAGCGCAGCCATTCAGGATTCAAATTCCGTGGCCATTGGAATCTCAAACACCGGCCGCACCGAAGAAACACTGCAGATGCTCCGTGAAGCGGGCGAGGCCGGTGCGCTGACCATCGCGCTGAGCAACAATCCGGGTTCGCCTCTAGCTGAGAGTGCAGATGAGGCCATTATTACCTCGGTACACGAGCAGTTCTTGCAGCCAGATGATCTCTCTGCCAAGCACGTCCAATTACTTGTTCTGGACTTGATTTACTTGCTGGTGGCCCAAGTGAACTTTACCCAAACCACGTCAAAATTGGCAGCCTCTGCCATGGCTGTCTCTCCGCATAGGCGCCCTACCCGGGCAGCCCGGATCGAGTTGAGTGCCCATAGGAGCCTGCGCAACGCCGGGAAGGGTGAAGCTCATGTCTAATTCCATTACGAGTTTCAGCTTTGAAGTTTCCTCTCGCCTTGACGCCATTACTGAATGGGCGCTGGCTGGCGGAGCTGCACAAGCCGCTGGCGCCATGGCGGAGGCATTGAGTAACGGCGGGGTCATCCAGGCATTTGGTACCGGCCACTCCGAGGCGTTTGCCATGGAAATTGCCGGCCGGGCCGGAGGGTTGATCCCCACGAGCAAGATTGCGCTGCGCGATCTGGTTCTCCACGGAGACCGTGACGTGTCTGAGCTGGACTCGCTGGAGGGCTCCGTCTTGGAGCGCGATACCGGGGCAGCGGAGGAGCTTTTTGAGCTGTCCCTGATCGATCCCCGGGATATATTCCTAATCGCTTCCAACTCCGGAGTTAACGGCTCCATTGTTGGGTTGGCCCTTGAGGCCAAGGAACGCGGACACACTGTGATCGCCGTCACCAGCCTTGAGCACACAAGCGCCGTCGAAACAAAGCATCCTTCGGGAATGCGTCTGAGTGAAATTGCAGACATTGTTATTGACAATCAGGCGCCTTATGGGGATACCACCCTTGAAGTTTCCGGCGGAGGAGGTGTTGGTGCGGTCTCATCGATCACAGCTGCATATATTGCGCAGCTGCTCACCATTGAGACTGTCCAGTGCCTGGTCCGTGCGGGGAAGCAACCGCCCATTTATATTTCAGCAAATATACCGGGCGGCGACGAACACAACACAGCACTGGTGGGCCAGTATGTTGGCCGGCTCAGGCGGGAGGCGTGATTCCAACGGCACTGGAGAAGAAGATCGCTACAGCGCCTGAAGTCAGCCGAATGAATTGCAGTGAAATGCAGTGAACGTACGAACTAGTACAGGGCAGTAGAAGGCAGTACAAAGCAGTACCGAATTAGCGCTCGTACCATCAATGGAAGGCAGTAAATAGAATGAGTATTCAGAACAAGCCGCTGCAGCGTCGTGGATTCCTCCGCGGCGCCCTGGCCACCGCCGTGCTTTTGCCCTTGGGCGGAGCGCTTGCTTCCTGTGCAGGCGGCAACAACGCAGCGGAGACCTCTGCTGCCCCCGGTGGCGACGTTGACCCCACAAAGAACCCGTTCGGCGTAGCCGCAACCGGCAAGCTTGACGCTGTCATCTTCAACGGTGGCTACGGCATTGACTACGTTGAGTTCGCTGGCGCCATCGTCAAGAAGAACTTCCCCGAGCTGGAAGTCGGCATCAAACCTTCCACGGACATTGCTCAGGAGCTACAGCCCCGCTTTGTTGGTGGCAACCCGCCTGATCTGATCGATAACTCCGGTGCAAAGTCCATCGGTTTCAGCACCATCTTGGATCAGCTCGAAGACCTGCAGAGTGTTGTTGACGCCAACAACCTCGAAGGCACCAAGATCGCCGATACGCTCTTCGATGGCGTGCTGGCTCCGGGTACCTTTGACGGCAAACTTGCCGCCATCAACTACGTGCTCACCGTATACGCGTGGTGGTACTCCGCCAGCCTGTTCAAGGACAATGGCTGGACCGTTCCCACCACCTGGGACGAAGCCTACGACCTAGGCCTTAAGGCCAAGGAAAAGGGCAAGTTCCTCTTCGTCTTCGGTAAAGAAGCCGCAACGTACTACCAGACTATGGCAATTGAATCCGCCATCAAGGAAGGTGGCGATGAAGTTCGCCTATCCCTTGAAAACCTGAAGCCCGACTGCTGGTCAATGCCGGCTGTGCAGAGCGTTTTCACCGCCATGGAGAAGATTGTCAAGGCTGGCATGTTCAAGCCCGGTGGCGCAGGAACTGTCTTCACCGCAGCTCAGGCTCAGTGGTCCAACGGCCAGGAAGCTCTCCTGTACCCGTCCGGTTCCTGGATTGAGAACGAGATGAAGGACCAGACCAAGGCGGGCTTCGAAATGACGGGCGCACCGGTTCCCGTTGTCTCCGCCAGTCCGAAGATCGCCCAGACGGGTGTTCGCTCCGCAGGTGGCGAGCCCTTCATGATTCCCACCAAGGGTGCAAACGTTGCAGCAGGCAAGGAATTGCTGCGCACCATGCTCTCCAAGGAAGCAGCTACCAACTTCGCCAAGGAGAAGCTGGCACCGACCGTTGTCAAGGGCACCGTCCCCGCCGACGGCTTCGGCTCCACCGCGCTGGTCTCACAGACCACCATGTTGGAGAAGGCTGGTAAGGACATCTTCACCTGGAACTTCGTTGACACCTATGGCATGAACGGTGACCAGCTTGTTCCGTGGAACTCCTTCCTTGACGGCAAGCTCGATGTTGCAGGTCTGACCAAGGCCCTGCAGGAGATCACCGATAAGGTTGCCAAAGACGATTCGGTCAAGAAGATTGAAGTGAAGTGACTCAAGTAACAAACGAAGTGAAGTCGGGCGGTGGCGTTGTCGCCACCGCCCGGCGGCGCCGGAAAAAACTGACATTCGATAAGGTCAGCTTCATGGCAGTCTTCTTAGGGCTGCCGTTGGTGATCTATCTGGTCTTTGTGATTTCGCCTTTTGTTCAGGCGATTTACTACTCAATGACCAGCTGGAGCGGCTTCGACAACAATATGCCGTTCGTAGGCTTGGGTAACTATGTCAAGCTGTTCAATGATGACGTCTTTATGATTTCGGTGCGCAACAGTGTCACCCTAGCAATTTTCTTGCCTGTCATCACAGTTATTCTTTCCCTGATTCTTGCCACCCTGGTCACCATTGGTGGAAGCAGCCGCGGGCAAATCAAGGGCCTGCGAGGCGCAGGTTTTTACCGCGTGGTCTCCTTCTTCCCCTACGTAATTCCGGCCGTTGTCATCGGCATTATCTGGTCCCAGATTTTCAATCCCTCTAACGGTTTGCTCAACGGTATTCTCACGGGTATTGGCATTGACAGTGCTCAGGACTTTGCCTGGCTAGGTGATTCCCGAACCGCCATGATCGCATCGATGGTTGTCATTGTGTGGGGCTTTGTGGGCTTCTACATGATCCTTTTCATCGCAGCCATTAAGGGAATTCCTGCCGAGACGTTCGAGGCAGCTCGCATTGATGGCGCTGGACGCTTCCGTACGGCAGTAAACATTACGATTCCTTTGATTCGTGACAACATCCAGACTGCCTATGTCTACATGGGCATCTTGGCCCTGGACGCGTTTGTGTATATGTCAGTGTTGAACTCCACAGGTGGTCCAGGAAACTCAACCTTGGTCATGTCGCAGAAGCTCTTCAGCACGGCATTCACCAAGGGTCAGTTCGGTCTGGCCTGCGCCATGGGTGTGGTTCTGGCAGCAATAACCCTGATCTTCTCGGCGCTGGTATTCCTAGTAAACCGGCTCACCGGCGGCACTGAGGATGTGTCTGAATGATGTCCATGAAACTTTCAAAGAAGCCGGCTGCTGCCGGACACGTAGAGCGCAAGGCTCAAGATACCAAGGGAGATAAGGTTGTTGCTGGTGTCTCGCACACCATGCTCGCCCTGTGGTCACTTTTGGTGCTGGTCCCACTGGGCTGGACGCTGTTGTCTTCCTTCAAGACGACCTCGGAAATCTTCGCCTCACCCTTCTCGCTTCCCGCAGTGTGGAAGTTTGAGAACTACATTAACGCCTGGAACACCGCAGGCATCGGTACGTACTTCTTCAACACCGTTATTGTGGTGGGCTTTGCGCTGGTCATTGTGATGGCTCTGGGTGCCATGTGTGCCTACGTGCTGGCACGTTACGTATTCCCCGGTTCGCGTGCCGTCTACTACCTGATGCTAGCCGGTTTGACATTCCCCATCTTCTTGGCCATTGTGCCGTTGTTCTTCATCCTGCAAAACCTGGGGCTTTTGAACACGTTGCCAGGATTGATCATTGTGTACGTGGCGTTCGCTCTGCCATTCACCGTCTTTTTCCTTTTCTCATTCTTCAAGGCGCTCCCGCATGAAATTGCTGAAGCGGCTCAGATTGACGGTGCCGGTGAATGGCGGACCTTCTTCCAGGTCATGCTCCCGATGGCCAAACCGGGCATGGCCTCCGTGGCCATCTTTAACTTCCTTGGCCTATGGAACCAGTACCTGATCCCTGTCGCCATTAACACCAAGGCCGAGAATTACGTGCTCTCGCAGGGTATTGCGCGGTATGCAGGCCAAATGGGCTACTCGGTTGACTTCGGTGCATTGTTCGCCGCCGCCATCATCGTAATTGTCCCGGTTCTCATCATGTACGTGCTGTTCCAACGCCAGCTCCAGGGCTCGGTGTCTGCAGGAACCATGAAGTAATAGCTCTTCCTGTCCAGGAAACTACCGAAGGCCCACATTGGATGTTGATGTGGGCCTTCGGTGTGTTTAAGGGAGTTTCTCGGTGCTGGACTTACGGCGGCGGTACGCTGCCACGTGGGCGCGGTTGCCACAATTGCCGGTCTCGCAGTAGCGGCGCGAACGGTTCTTGGATAGATCGATCACCACGGCGCTACAATTCGGAGCGGCGCACACCTTTAGCCGGGCCAGCTCCTTACCGCGGATGACGTCTACCAGAGCCATGGCCGCCTCGACTCCCATGCGTTGGGCCAGGGGAGCGGCCGGTGCCGTGGCGTGCAAGTGCCAATCCCACTGGTCATGCTTGACCAGTTGGGGCAGGGCGTGAGCGCGGGCCAGCAGGTTGTTGACCATACTTGCCGCACCATCCTCGTCCGCAGTAAAAATATTGCGTAATTCGGTGCGCATTTCGCGCACAGCATCCACTTCGGCCAGGGAGTGTTCGCGGGATCCGGTGAACTGTTCTTGGAGTATGAAGGCATCCAGTTCGGACACGGTTTCCAAGGTGTCAGGCCCGGAAGGACCATCCTCGGCGACTGTGGTGGGGGCGGTGTTGATCAAATTCACGGCAGAGAGCAACGCTATCTCCGTGTCATGACTAAAGACCATATTGACTCCTGACAAGCCTCGAGGGTAATGTCACTAGCATAACGCTCTTCACTCATGACTCTTTGGATTTACGTGACTACCTCAACAACTTCCAGCCCCTCTTCCGCCATTGGTGCACGCACGGCCATGGCGTCCCCAGCTTTGGTCATCGCTTTGGTCTCGGCAGCGGCTTTCGCGTTGTCCGGCCCCTTTGCGAAATCGCTCTTCGATGTGGGCTGGTCCCCGGGAGCAGCCGTCGCTGCGCGCATTGGGGGCGCCGCCGTCGTACTTCTAATTCCGGTGATTATCACGCTGGTGCGGCGCTGGGCCAAGGTCAAGGGATCGTTGGGGCGGATAGCTATTTACGGTGTGGTGCCCATTGCGCTGTGTCAGCTTTTTTACTTCAATGCCGTCCAGCACCTCTCAGTGGGGGTGGCGCTGCTACTTGAGTACCTCTCGCCCGTGCTGCTGGTGGGGTGGGCGTGGATCATTACCCGGCACCGGCCGCGGCTGCTGACCATTGTGGGTGCCGCTTGCGCCATGGCCGGATTGGTTCTGGTGCTGGATCTGGCGGGCAGCCAAAAGGTCAGTGTTGAGGGTGTTTTGTGGGGGCTGGCGGCCGCCGTGTGTTCGGCCGTGTACTTCATCATGTCGGCACGTGCCGATGACCACGTCCCTCCTGTCCTCATGGCAGGCGGTGGCATGGCGGTGGGCGCGCTGATGATCCTGGGGCTGGGCGCGGCGGGGATTCTGCCCATGGTCTTTAACTTCAACAACCCGGTGTTTGCCGGAGCCCAAGTGCACTGGCTGGTGCCGGTGCTGGGCCTGGTGCTGGTCACCACTGTTTTTGCGTACCTGATGGGGATCGTGGCAACCCGGGGGCTGGGGTCCAAAGTGGCCTCATTTTTGGCCCTCTTTGAGGTGCTCTTCGCCGTGATCTGGGCGTGGATTTTGCTGGGCGAAATGCCGAGGGCCATCCAACTTCTGGGAGGTGTGGCCATCATGGGTGGCGTGATTTTGGTGCGGCTGGACGAACTGCGCGGCTCGCCCCGGCGAGGGCCCACATTTGTTGTGGAGCTCGACGCCGGGGGGATCCCCGGCCTTACTGCCCCGGGTGCGCAAGAGCCGCCGGCGCAAGCGCCTGCGGTACTACCGGCCGAAGCGGCGCAGCCGTAGCGAGTTTGCCACCACCAGCACGGAGCTGGCGGCCATGGCGGCACCGGCAATCATTGGGTTCAGCAGTCCCAGTGCGGCCACGGGGATGCCGATGGCGTTGTAGAAGAAGGCCCAGAACAAATTCACCTTGATGGTGCCCAGCGTTTTACGGGACAGCGCTATGGCCGTGGCTACCTGGCCCAGTTCGCTGCCCATGACCGTCAGATCGGCGGCCGCGATGGCCACGTCCGTGCCCGATCCCATGGCGATGCCAAGGTCTGCCTGCGCCAGGGCCGGGGCATCGTTGACACCGTCACCGGCCATGGCCACGATGGCCCCGGCCGCCTGCAGCTTCTTGACGGCCTCAACCTTGCCCTCGGGCAGCACGTCCGCGAACACATCCTCGGCCGCGATGCCCACCGCGGCGGCAACCTGTGCGGCCACGGTGGCGTTGTCGCCGGTCAACAGGATGGGGCGCAGACCCAGGGACTTCAGCGTGGCGATGGCTTCCTTGGACCCGGCCTTGATGGTGTCCTTGAGCGCAATCAGCCCGGCCGCCTCGCCGTCCACGGCCACCCAAATGGCGGTGGTGCCACGTTGTTGCTGGTTTAGCAGTTCTGCCTTGGCCGCGTCGGAAAGTTCGACGGCGTTTTCCTCCAGCCAGCCTGCCCTTCCGGCTAGCACGGTGCGGCCCTCGATCACGGCCCGGACACCGCCGCCGGGAGCTGACATGAAGTCCACAACTTCGGCGAGTGTGCCGCCTTCGCCTGCCTGTTCATGGGCGTGGGCCGTAATGGCGTGGGCAATGGGGTGCTCACTGTGGGACTCAACCGCCCCTGCCAGTCGCAGCACTTCAGAGGCAGGCACCTGGGTGAGCGGGACGACGTCGACCACGGCCAACCGGCCCTGCGTGACGGTGCCGGTCTTGTCCAAAAGGATGGTGTCCACCGTGCGGGTGTCCTCGAGGACCTGCGGACCCTTGATGAGGATGCCGAGCTGGGCGGCGCGGCCGGTGCCGGTGAGCAGGCCCACCGGGGTGGCCAGGCCAAGCGCACAGGGGCAGGCAATGATCAGCACGGCCACGGCCGCTGTGAATGCGGACGCGATATCACCGCTGAGCAGTAGCCACAGGGTGAACGTGATGACGGCAATGACGAGCACCACCGGCACAAACACGGCGCTGATACGGTCCGCGAGCCGGGCGATGGGAGCCTTCGATGCCTGTGCGTCGCTGACCAGCTTGCCCATCTGGGCCAGCGTAGTTTCACTGCCTACGCGGGTGGCGCGCACCAGCAGACGGCCGTCCGTGTTGATGGTGGCACCGGTGACGGGGTCGCCGGCACTCACGTCCACAGGCAGGGATTCGCCCGTGATGAGCGAGGTGTCGATGGCCGAAGAGCCGTCGGTCACGACGCCGTCTGTGGCGATCTTCTCGCCGGGGCGGACCACGAAGATTTCATCCACTGCTAGTTCGTTGGCGGGGACTTTCACCTCGACGCCGTCGCGCAGCACCGTGGCTTCCTTGGCGCCTAGGCTCAGCAGCGCCTTGAGGGCATCGCCGGCCTTCGCCTTGGCTTTCGCCTCCAAGTACCGGCCAAGGAGTAGGAACGTGACAACTACAGCAGAGACTTCAAAGTAGAGCGGGGCGTGCCCCGCCATTGCGCTGCCGTGCTCCGTCAGCAGGGGGTTCAGTCCCAGCTCCACGGCGGAGAACAGGAACGCTGCGCTGACGCCGATGGAGACCAGCGTGTCCATGGTGGAAGCGAAGTGGCGGGCATTGATGGCTGCCGCGCGGTGGAACGGCCAGGCCGACCACGTCACCACCGGCAGGGTCAGGATGCCGACAACCCAGCCCCAATGCGGGAACTGCAGGGACGGGAACATGGAGACCAGGAAGACCGGGACGGTCAGAATGGCGGCCAGGATCAGGCGCGGGCGCAGCGTTTCCGCCGTGCCGCCGTGCGCCATATGGTTTTCGTGGTCCACATGGTTTTCGTGGTTTTCGTGGTTCGAATGGTCGGTGCCGTGGTGCGCGCCATCGGTTTCGGCGCCCTCTTGCGCGGCACCCGGGTGGGGGTGCTGCGGGAGGCGGGCTCCGGCGTCGTGCTTAATGGCGGGAGGATTCTTGAGCCGGGCCTTGTAGCCGGTGGCGTTGACGGTGTCGATGATTTGTTGGTCGGTAATGCCGGCGGGGACCGTGACAGCAGCGCTTTCCAGGGGCAGGTTCACGGCAGCGCTGACGCCTTCAAGTTTGCCCAACTTGCGCTCAACCCGGCTGACGCACGAGGCACAGGTCATGCCTTCGATGTCGATCTCGACCATGCGGGGGCCGGGTGTGGCGGTTTGGGACAAAATGTTTGAGGCGCTCATGGCGCTCCTTAAGGAGTTGGTGGGTTAGGCGTTGTTGGCGACGACGAGGTAGCCGGCCTCGGCAACGGCCTCGCTGATTTCGCTGGGCTCAAGAGTGAGCGTGGAGGTGATGGTGACTTCGGAAATGCCGCCCTTATTGAGCTCGACGGAGACGTTTTCCACGCCCTTGAGGCTGGTGAGTTCCTCGGTGACGGAGCTGACGCAGTGCCCGCAGGTCATGCCTGAAACGTTGATGGTGGTGGTGTGGCTGCTGTTGCTCATGTGGCTAGCTCCTGAGTAGGCGGGAAATGGCGGCGGTGGCTTCGGAAACCTTGTCGGAGACGATCTCCGGGTTTCCTGTTTCTGCGGATTCATGGGCGGCGTTGACCACGCAGTGCGCAATGTGGTCTTCCAGTAGGCCGATACTGACGGCGTGGAGGGCCTTGTTGACGGCGGCCATCTGGGTGAGGATGTCGATGCAGTACTTGTCCTCCTCAATCATCCGGGCGATGCCGCGCACCTGTCCTTCGGCACGTTTGAGTCGGCGAAGGTACGCCTGTTTTTCCTCGGTGTAACCGTAGCTGTGATCTTCTGTGCTCATATTCCGAATTTATACCCCCATAGGGTATACGTCAAGTACCCCTAGGGGGTATGCGTTGAACGTCACGCCCGGCGCTCGGGGGTGTGCCGGTGGGTCGGCGCTACCGCCCCCCGTTTCCGCGCCCGCTAGACGGGGCGCGAATGTGGGGGACGGTAGCGGCGGGCTCAGGCGCGGTGGCGGAGGAGGGTGCAGGCGAGGAGGTTATGCAGCACCTGTCAGGGGGTAGGTTCCTCGAGCAGGTGGCTGATGCGTGCCGTGCTGGCCCGGGCCCATGACGTTGTGGACGCGATGCCCAAGGCAGCAATGGCCAGGCCGAGCGGGTCAAAGCTGCGGGCCTTGGCCGCCCGGGACTCCGGCACAAACAGGGCGGTGAGCACAATCGCAGCCACGCCAATGGGGATGTTAATCACGAACACGGACCGCCAACCAACAGATTGGGTCAGGAAGCCGCCTACGAGAGGGCCGAAACCCATGGACACACCCACCACGGCTCCCCACGTACCAATGGCCCGGGCAAAGATCAAAAATCCAATGGACGGGCCAGGCTGCACAGCAGTGAACCGAGGCTGAACGTGAGAAGCCCCAGCTGAAAAATTCGCCGCCTGTCGAACCTGTCTGCCACGGAACCGGACACCATGAGAAAACCGGCAAGCGCCAGCAAGTATGCGTCAACCGTCCATTGCAGCCCCGACACCGACGTTTCGAATTCCCGCCCAATCGTGGGCAGGGCAACGTTGACGATCGTGGCGTCCATGGACACAATCAGCAGGCTCAGGCAGCAGATCGCCAGCACCAGCGACTTCGGTGCCGGCTTTCTCGGCGGGTTAGCAGTAGTTGAGCGCATGTACCCACTGTCAGTTCCGGGACAGGAGCTGTCAACCGGGCCGGGAGCCGCGGGAACGTGGGCGCATAAGTTACCGGCGGGGAACCATTGCCGTACCTAGGCGGCAGTGGTCGAATTTAACCCATGGAAAATAGCGAAGCAGCAGACACCTCGCACCCCGGAAGCAGTCATCTACTGGCCGTAGGCACCAAGAAAGGGCTGTGGCTGGGCTTGAGCCAGGACCGTAAAAATTATGAATTTACCGGCCCGCATTTCCTGATGCAGGAGATTCCCAGCATCGGCATCGATACCAGAGGAGGCCGCACCCGCATCCTGGTGGGGCTGCGCAGTGAACACTGGGGTCCTACCGTTGCGCACTCGGATGATCTTGGTGCCACGTGGCAGGAGCCTGAGCGCGGAGCCATCACCTTTCCCCCGGACACGGGAAGTGCGCTGGAACGGGTGTGGCAGATCCAGCCCGATTCCGCGGACCGTCCCGGTGTTGTCTGGGCCGGCTGCGAACCCATTTCCGTGTGGAAGTCCACAGACAGTGGCGAACATTTTGAGCTCAACCGCGGTCTCTGGGATCATCCTCACCGGACCGAGTGGGGTGCCGGATACGGGGGAGCGGCGGCGCATACGGTCCTGCCAAGCCCCGCGGATCCCACCACCATCCACGTCGCCATGAGCACCGGCGGGGTATACCGCAGCACCGATGGCGGTGCGTCCTGGCAGCCCCGGAACAAGGGCATAGGTGCGCAATTCCTGCCGGTTGAGACACCGGAGTTCGGACAATGCGTGCACAAAATTGCCCGGGATTCCAACCACCCTGAGGTATTGTTCGCGCAAAACCACGGAGGTGTCTACCGTAGCGCCAATAACGGCGACAGCTGGGACTACATTGCCCAGCAGCTGCCCGCAGATTTTGGCTTCACCATCCTCACCCACCCCCACCGTTCAGACACCGCCTGGGTCATCCCCATCAAGGCCGACGCTGAGCGCATTCCCCCGGAAGGGAAACTTGCTGTGCACAGGACGGACGACGGCGGGGCGTCGTGGACATCTTTTACTGACGGACTCCTGGAGCCGGAGTACAACGTGGTGCTCCGGGATGCTGCGGCCGTAGACGCTGCCAGCCCGGTTGGGTTGTTCTTCGGCACCCGCGGCGGGACTGTGTACGCCAGTGCTGATGAGGGTGAGTCCTTTGTTCCGGTCCTGCGGCAGTTGCCGGATGTTTTGTGTGTCCGTGCCGCCGGCATTGAACTATGAGCGTGACGGCACATGGGTGAGGTGAGGATCTTGGTGCCAACCCTGCTCCAGCCGCTCGTGGGCGGAAGCGCCGAACTCCGTCTGGAGGTGGGAGCGGGGGCGCCGCTGTCGGAGCTGCTCGATGCAGTTGCCGGTGAGTTCCCCGTATTTGGCCGCAGGGTGCGCGATGAGACGGGAAAGCTGCGCCGCTATGTGAACATCTACCTCGACGGCGATGAGGTACGGCGGCTGGACGGGCTGGAAACACAGATCGCCGCCGGCCAGGAGCTGATGATTATTCAGTCTGTGGCCGGAGGCTGACGCAGACGCTATCTCACCTTTGGTTGGCTAAACGCAGACGCTATCTCACCTTTGGTTGGCTAAACGCAGACGCTATCTCACCTTTGGTTGATAAAACGCGGACGCTATCGCACTCTGCCCAGCTGGGTGCGACAGCGTTGCCGAAAATCCCGCCATTGCTGCGAGAGCGTTCGTAAATAACGCCCCATTGCTGCGAGAGCGTTGGAGTTAGGGGTGGACCATGGCCTTCAACGCTCCTAGGTTGGACCCTGCCAGAAGCGCGCCTTGCACGTCATCCAGTCCGTGAACCGAGGTGACCAGACCGTCCAAATCCACTTGTCCGGACGCTGCCAGTGCAATGGCCGTGGGCCACGTATTCGCATAACGGAAGGTGCCGGTGATGCTGAGCTCGCGACCTTGTAGCAATGGCACGGGCAACGCAACGGTATCCGCCCCCAAGCCCACCAGGACGGCGCGCCCGCGGGGAGCCAGCCGTTCGAGTCCACTCAGAATGGCCCGTTCGGCGCCGCTCGCGTCAATGAACACATCAAACTCGGGCACCACGGGGGGCGGCTCAATGGCAGTAAACGTATGCGTAGCGCCGTATTTTTCGGCCACGGCCAGCCGTTCGGCCCGCACATCGCTCAGGGTCACGGTGGCGCCGGCCAGCTGAGCCACCTTGGAAATGAGCAACCCGATGGGTCCGGCTCCGGCGACCAGGACCGCATCCCCAATCTGGATCTTCCCTGCCGACCGGGCCGCCAAAGCAACGCTCAAGGGTTCGAGCATGGCGGCGCCATCATCACTGATCGAGTCCGGAACCGGGTGGCAGAATGCGGCCGGGTGGATGGCATATTCGCAGAACACCCCGTCAATGGGTGGGGTGGCAAAGAACCGCACGCCGGGATCTAGGTTGTAGCAACCGGCCAGTGACTGTTCAGACAGCGGGTCCGGGATGCCCGGCTCGAGCGAGACGCGCTGACCAACGGACCGGTCGCTGACGCCCGCGCCCAGAGAGGCTATGACGCCGGCCGGTTCATGACCCAGCACCAACGGGGAATCGACAATAAAGGAGCCAATCCTCCCCTCCGCGAAGTAGTGGGTATCGGAGCCGCACACGCCCACCGAGGTGATCCGTACCAGGACCTCGCCCGGACCCGGAGTGGGAACCGGACGCTGCTCTGTGCGCAGCTCACCCTGGCGGACCAGTACGGAAGCGGTCATGGACTCCGGCAGCGTGGCAGCCGGTGCTGGGACGTTTGTTGCTTGAGTATTCATGTGCTTATTTCACCGCACCCATGGATAGTCCGCGAACAAGTTGCTTCTGGGCGATCCAGCCGGCAATGACCACAGGCAGCGACGCCAGTACGGATGCGGCGGATAGCTTGGCCAGGAACAAGCCCTCGCTGGTCATTTGCGAGACCAAGAAAACCGGCACGGTGGAGGCATTAGCGGCCGTGAGGTTCAGTGCGAAGAAGAACTCATTCCACGCGAAGATCACGCAGATCAAAGCTGTGGCAGCCAACCCGGGAGTGACCATCGGCATCAGGATGGTGCGCAAGGTTTTGATCAGGCCCGCTCCATCCATGGAGGCAGCCTCCAGAACTTCTGCAGGAACTTCCTGGAAGAAGGAACGCATCATCCACACCGCGATGGGCAGGTTCATGGCCGTGTACAGCACCACGAGTGTCCAAATGTTGTCCAGGACCTTCAGCTGCCCCGCAATGACATAGATGGGCATGATGACGGCCACCACGGGCAGCATCTTCGTGGAGATGAAGAAGAACAGCACATCGGAGGTCTTCTTCACAGGCCGGATGCTCACCGCATAGGCGGCTGGTACGGCCAGCACAATCACCAAGATGGTGGAGACGCCCGTGGCAATGAGCGAGTTGAGGAAATACGTGCCTGCACCGTTGGCTAGCACGGCCTCAAACTGCTCAAAGGTGGGGACAAAGAAGAACACCGGCGGATTGGACGCGGCGGCCGATTCCGGCTTGAACGCCGTCATGACCAGCCAGATCACAGGGGCGAAGAATACAAAGGCGAGCAGCCACGTGAGGGTGGTGAGAGCGGAACCTGAGAAACGCCGTCGTGCTTCACGAGACTTGCGCTCAGCGGACTTGACGGCCGGGGGAAGACTGGATGGGGTGAGGGTGGTAGTCACGGCTTAGTCCTTTGCGTCAAAGCTGCGGAAGATCAGGCGGAGGGCGAACGTGGCGATGATGATGGTGGCAATGACAACCACCACGCCCATTGCGGCGGCCTGGCCAATGTCGAAGCCCAGGAAGGCCCGCTGGTAGATGTAGAACGGCAGGTTGGCGCTGGCAGTGCCGGGCCCGCCGGCCGTCATGAGGTAGATCTGGTCGAAGGTGTTGACCACGTAAATGGTGCCCAGCAGCACGCCGAGTTCAATGTAGCGGCGCAGTTGGGGCAGGGTGACCCAGAAGAACGTCTTCGTCCAGCCGGCGCCGTCGATCTGGGCCGCCTCAAGCACATCCTTGGGTTGGGACTGCAGCCCGGCCAGTACCAGCAGCATGGTGAACGGGGTCCACTGCCAGACCAGCGCCATGAGGATGGAGACAATAGGGTGCGACGCCGTCCAATCGACGGGCGGGATGCCCACCAGGGAGATCACCCAGTTCACCAGGCCGAAGCTCGGGTTCAGCATGGAGATGCTCCACAGCGTGGCTCCGGCAACCGGCATGATCAAAAACGGGGTGATGAGCATGGTGCGCACCACTCCCTGACCGCGGAATTTGCGGTCCAGAAGGAGGGCGAAGATGATGCCCAACACCATGGCGAAGAAGACACAGCCCAAGGTTATGAGGATGCTGTTCAGTGCAGAGCTGCGGAACGTGGAATCCATGAAGATGTCCACGTAGTTCGTCAGGCCGATGAACTGGTTGCCGTCGGGGCGCAACAGGTTCCAGTTGCGCAGTGAGTACCAAATGGTAACGAGGAAGGGTAGTTGAGTGATGACGATGGTGAAGATCAGCGCTGGCAGCAGCGGGCCGCGGCGGCGCCAGCCTTCGGCCTTGGAGATGCCGGGGCCCTGCTGGGGGGCCTTGGCATTCTTGGCGCTCTGGCGGGCGTGTTGTTTGAGGTTGTGTTGGTCAACCAGCGTGTTCGCCATTACTTGCCTCCTTCTTGGTAGGACTTGGCAACGGGTTCGGCATACTGCTGGGCCTGTTTGAGTGCCTCATCAACGGATTTTTGGCCGGCAATGGCGGCCGAGATTTGCTGGCTGACCCGGGTGCCCAGGTCCTGGAATTCCGGGATTCCCACAAATTGCAGGCCCGGGTAAGGGACGGGGTTGACCATGGAGGTGGCCTGCTTGGCGCCGTACATGGCATCAAGTGTCGGCTTGGCGTAGGCCTTGGCAACAGCGGCGTATTCAGGGATCTCATAGGTGGACTGGCGGCTGCCGGGCGGCACCCGCTCCCAGCCAATCTCGTTGCCTACTAGCTTGATGTAGTCCTTGTTGGTCATCCAGGAAATGAAGTCCCAGGCGGCGTCCTTGTGCTTGCTGGTGGAGGGGATGGCCAGCGACCAGCTGTACAGCCAGCCGGCTTCCTCTGTCTTTTCCACGGGTGCCGGAGCGTACTTTGACTTCCCGGCAACCAACGACGACGACGGGTCCTCAATGCTGGAGACCATGGCCGTGGCGTCGTACCACATGGCCGCCTTACCCTGACTGTAGCGGGTGATGCAGTCGCCGTAGCCGCTGGTTGCGGCTCCCGGCTGGCCGGCGTCGTGCAGCAGGTCAACGTAATCTGTGACGGCAGCCTTGACCTCGGGAGAGTCCAGCTTCGCGTTCCAGTCCGTGTCGAACCACTGGCCGCCATAGGTGTTGATGACGGTGTCTAGCGGGGCCATGACCTCGCCCCAACCGGCCAGGCCGCGCAGGCAGATGCCGGCGAAGTCCTTGGTGGGGTCGTTCAACTTGCGGGCGATGGCGCCGATCTCATCCCAGGTGGGGTGCTCCGGCATGGTGATGCCGGCTTCCTTGAACAAGTCCTCGCGGTAGACAACAAAGGAAGACTCGCCGTAAAACGGCACCGAGTACATATCACCTTGGTAGCTGAGGGCATCCTTTATTGTGGGGATGAAGTCCTCGGTGTCGTAGCCTTCGGTGGCATCGGCTGCGGGCTGTAGATTGTCAATCCAACCGTTTGCCGCCCACATTTCGGTCTCGTAGTTGGAGATCATGACGACGTCGAATTCGCCACCGCCGGTGGCCACGGATGCGGTGATCTTGGCCCGGGCCTCATTTTCCGGCAGGGTGACGAATTTGACGTTTACTCCGGGGTGTTTTGCCTTGAAGTCATCCTGTAGGGAGACGGCATCCTTCATCTGCGGGTTGGCCACAATGGCAACAACAATAGACTCCTGTGCTGCGCCAGCGGGGGTACAGCCGCTGAGCGCAAGTGCTGCTGCGGACATGGCCGCCAGCCAGATCGGGGGCCGGGTGGCAAGTGCAGGCCGGTCTTTCGGGCGGTTAGCGGCCTTAGCTCGGAATGGGGGGAACTTCATCGGTCACTCTCAATCTCGTTGCTCATTTGAGAACATGATCTTGCTCATTTGTTAAGTGACTCTAGTCATATATACTCATTTGAGCAAGAGCATTGGCTCAAATGTTTCACATGAAGTCAGTTGAGGAAGGTGCGCAATGCCTGAAATCTCCCATGAGGAGCTGCTTGCCCGCATTGGGCAGGCCTATTACCTAGATAGTCGTTCCAAGGTGGAGATCGCCACTGAACATGGCATCTCGCGTTTCCAAGTGGCACGGTTTCTGGACGAGGCGCGAGCCGCGGGCATAGTGCACATTGAAATTCGCCGTACCGGGCGCCACACGGCGGTGGACGCTGCGGCGCTCGCCGCAACCCTCGGGCTGCAGCGCGTGGTGGTGGTCAACACGCTCGATGACGACTTCGCGCAAAGAGACCTCCAAGCTCAGGCAGTGGCGTCGGAACTCATGGCAGAAGTCCATAAGGGAATGACGGTGGGCATCTCCTGGTCGCGCACCCTGGATCTGGCCGCCCGGCATGTCAAAGAGCTGCCGCCTTGTAATATTGTCCAGCTTGCCGGTGCGCTGCCTGTCCCGGGAGCAGGTAATCCGCTGGAAATCATCCAGCGGCTGGGGCGTTTAGGTGGCGGGACCACTTGGCCCATGTGGGCACCGCTGGTTGTTGACAGCGCCGCTACAGCATCAGGGCTTCGCCGGCAGCCGGAAATTGCGGATGCCATGGCCAAGGCTGATGCTCTGGATCTGGCATTTGTTGCCATTGGTGCCTGGGCCCCCAACCTCTCCACCGTCTGGGACCGCGTGGATAACTCCTCACGCCAGGACGGCATTGCCAAGGGTGCCGTGGCTGAATGCTCCGGACGGCTGATAGCGGCGGACGGCTCTGCGGTAGCTGCAGAGCTCGACGCGCGGATCCTCTCCGTGACCCTCAAGCAGCTTCAACGCACGCCCAAGGTCATTGCCGTTGCCCAAGGCGAAGCCCGCGCCGACGCCGTACGGGCCTGTATTGCCGCCGGTATTGTTCACACGCTGGTGGTTGATGAGTCTCTCGCCTTGGCGTTACAGGCATCAGCTGATGAAGAAGGAGCCTTGGTTTGAGCGAGAAAATGAGTGCAGCCAAGGCTTCCGGCCAGTTGGTGGTGGGCATTGACTCCTCCACGCAGTCTTGCAAGGTGGTGGCAATAGAGCTGGCCACTGGGGTGCAAGTGGCTACCGCATCTGCCGCGCACCCGGACGGCACCTTTCTTGATCCACGGCTGTGGACCGCTGCGCTAGAAGAAGCCTGGGCGGCGGCCGGCATTGCCGCCTTGGCAGGCAAAGTGGCGGCAGTGGCTGTGGCCGCGCAGCAGCACGGCATGGTGGCTGTGGATGCAGAGAATGTGCCTGTCCATGACGCGCTGTTGTGGAATGACATCCGCAGCGCCGAGGAGGCCAGCACCATGGTTGCCGAGCTGGGAGCCCAGACGTGGATTGACGCCGTCAATGTGCTCCCCGTGGCCTCATTTACGCTAACCAAGTTGGCGTGGCTTGCCCGCAACCGGCCTGCTGCGGCCGCCCGGGTGAGAACCGTGGGGCTGCCGCACGACTGGCTGAACCTGCAATTGACCGGCTCGTGGAGCACCGATCGCAGTGATGCCACCGGGACGGCCTATTTTGACCCGCTGAGCAACGGCTACCGGCATGAACTTTTGGAGCAATTTTTTGGCGGTGTCCCTGAGCTGCCACCGGTCCTTGACCCGGAGGCAAGTGCCGGGACGCTGCTGCCGTGCTGGGGCGAAAGTGCCGCCGTGGTGGGGGCAGGTATGGGGGATAACGCCGGGGCTGCGTTGGGTCTGGAGCTGGCGCCGGGGGAGATTGTGGTTTCAATCGGCACCTCTGGCACTGTTTTTGCCGTCTCTGAGCACCCCATTCATGATGTCAGTGGCCAGATAGCTGGTTTCGCTGATGCCACGGGGCGGCACCTGCCCCTGCTAGCCATGATCAACTCGGCCCGCGTCATGGCGGCCGGCGCCCACATGCTCAATGTGGATTTGGCCGAGTTTGACCGGCTGGCGCTCGCCGCCGCGCCAGATGCTGACGGCCTGACGCTGCTGCCGTACCTTGACGGGGAACGTACGCCCAACCTTCCCGACGCCACGGGTACGCTGGTTGGGCTGACCCGGACCAACATGACGGCTGAAAACATGGCGAGGGCCTCCGTGCTGGCCGTGCTGAACTCGCTGGCCGACGGCCTGGATACCCTTGCCGCTTCAGGGGTTCCAGTTGAGCGGGTGCTGCTCATTGGTGGCGGCTCGAAGTCAAGGGCGCTGCGCGAAGCTGCCGCAACTGTGTTTGCTGTTCCCGTGGATGTCCCTGAGCCTCGCGAGTATGTTGCTCTGGGAGCCGCGCGGCAGGCTGCCTGGGCTGCCACGGGGGAGCTTCCTGTCTGGGGCCGCCGGATTGAGGAGTCCTTCATGCCCGACGGCGGCTGGGGCGCCCAGGTGCGCGAGCGGTACACGGCTGCGCGAAAGTCCGTGTACGGAGTGTAGTTAAACACCGCCACATTAAAATCTGCGCCCGCCCCCCGCATCTGCCCCCGTTAGACCGGGCGCAGATTTGGGAGGCGGGCGCGGGAAGCGCCGGGGAGGTTAGCGCCCCAAATTCACCAGCTCCGCAACGGCCGCGCGGGCGCCCTTGCTGTGCAGAGTGTCCAGAGTGCGCAGGTACGCCTCGGTGAACCGTTCGTTGTCCACGAGGTCTCCAAATACGTCCCGGTTGCGCAGGAAGGCGAGCTTGTCTGTGCCCTGCTGCGCCGCGGCCGCCATGAGCGGTTCCTTGAGCCTGTCGACAACGGTAATTGATTGCCCCGACTCGTCCGTCCCTTCGGCATAGCGGGCCCAGGAGGCGACGATGCCGGCGGAACGGGCGATGGCGGCGTCGTTCTTCAGGTTGATCCACACCACCGGCACCAGCCACTTGGGAATCCTGTCCGAACTCTCGGCGCACAGCCGGGCCAAGGTGTCGCGGACGTGCTCGTTGGCGAAGCGCTCAATGAGCGTGTTTTTGTACAGCTGAAGGTCCACACCGGGCAGCGGGGAGAGCGCCGGCGTGCCCTCAAGGTCCATGTAGTCCAGCAGGAACTGCACAAAGAGCGGGTCCTGGGCCACCTGGTGCGCGTACTCGTAGCCGGCCAGGACGCCGAAGTAGCACAGGGCCTGGTGGCTGGCATTGAGCAGGCGAAGCTTCATGAGCTCATACGGCTCCACGTCCTCAACAAGCTGCACACCGGCGTCCTCGTAGGGCGGGCGGCCCAGCGTGAAGTGGTCCTCCAAAACCCATTGCTCGAAGGGCTCGCACACCACGGGCCACTCGTCCACGATGCCGAATTCCTTGGCAATGGCGGTGCGGTCGGCGTCGGCTGTGACGGGCGTGATGCGGTCCACCATGGAGTTGGGGAACGTGACATTCTCACGCATCCAAGCGGCCAGCTCCGGGTCCCGCAGCTGCGCAAACGCCGTGAACATCTTCTTGGCCACATCGCCGTTGCCCTGGATATTGTCACAGGACATCACGGTGAACGGGGCAATTCCACGGGCTCGACGGCGGGAGAGTGCCTCTGTGATCAGGCCAAACGTTGTGCGCGGGGCCGCGTTTGGGGCCAGATCGTGAATCACATCCGGGTTGCCGGCGTCGAATTCACCCGTGACGTGGTGGAAGTTGTAGCCGCCCTCCGTCACGGTGAGCGAGACGATGCGGGTGTTGGGGCTGGCCATCTTCTCAATGACAGCGTCCGGGTTTGCCGGGGCGAAGAGATACTCCGTGATGGATCCGATCACGCGGGCCTCACGGCGGCCGTCGGGGTGCTTGAGCAACATGGTGTACAGGCAGTCCTGCTGGGCCATGACGTGAGCCATTTTCACATCATGGGGCAGAACGCCCACACCGCAAATGCCCCAGTCGAGTGCCTTGCCTGCGTTCATGAGCCGGTCAATGTACATGGCCTGATGGGCTCGGTGGAAACCGCCCACACCAAAGTGCACGATCCCCGTGGTGACCTTGGCGCGGTCATACTGAGGGACTGCGACATTTTCAGGCAGGCGGCCGAGGTTCTCAGTGGTGAGTTGCGGCATGAGGGGCTCCTTAAAGGCGTGATCTTCATCCCACTGTATCAAATGAGCGCAATGTAACTTCTCATCTGAGCGTGTGGTGAATTTGGGTCGCCTCGATGCGTCGGGTTGGGCGAGGGGCTATATTGGCCAGTATCTGCCCACCCACACCTTGCAGCAGGAAGGTCCCCCCCATGGCCAAGGAACTTGCCACCCAGCTCATTGAACAACTGCAGCTTGCCGGCGTGCAGCGCATTTACGGGATTGTGGGTGACAGCCTGAACCCCCTGGTCGATGCGGTGCGAAAAACCGGCGGCTCCGCCAACGGAGGCATTGACTGGATCCATGTCCGGCATGAGGAGACGGCCGCCTTCGCGGCGGGCGCAGAGGCTCAGCTGACAGGAAACCTAGCCGTGTGCGCTGGATCGTGCGGGCCGGGAAACCTGCACCTGATGAACGGGCTGTATGACGCGAACCGCACAGGGGCACCGGTGCTGGCTATCGCCTCACACATCCCCAGCAAACAAATCGGCAGCAGCTTCTTCCAGGAAACCCACCCGGACCGGATCTTCGAGGAATGCTCGGTGTACTCCGAACTTGTCAGCACGGCAGAACAGGCCCCACGCGTCATGCACAGCGCCATCTCGCATGCGCTGGGCTTGCGCGGGGTAGCCGTTATAACCCTGCCGGGCGACATTGCCAGCCTCCCGGCCAGTGCCCCTACCCCGCAGTGGCAACCATTCACTCGGGCCTCGCTGGTACCTGCCCCCGAAAGTGTCGCCGAGCTTGCCCAAGCCATCAACCAAGCGGATAAGGTGGCAATCTTTGCGGGGGCCGGCGTTGCAGGCGCCCACGATGAAGTCATAGCCCTGGCCGAAAAGATCAAGGCTCCCATTGGGCACAGCCTGCGGGGGAAGGACTTCATCCAGTACGCAAACCCGTACGACATTGGGATGACCGGCCTGCTGGGCTATGGTGCTGCAGCCGAAGGAATTGAAGGCGCTGATTTGCTCATCCTGCTGGGCACCGACTTCCCCTACGACCAATTCCTGCCCGGCACCCGCACCGCACAGGTGGATTGTGCACCTGAGCATCTGGGCCGGCGCACCGACGTGGACATCTGTGTCCACGGCGACGTACTGCCAACCCTGCAGGCCCTCATGCCACTGCTCGAAGCCAAGACGCATTCGAAGTTTCTGGACCAAATACTGAAAAAGCATGACCGGCTCATGAATAAAGCGGTGGGTGCCTATACGCGCAAGGCGGATAAGTTGGTTCCCATTCATCCGGAGTATGCGGCGTCGCTGCTGGATGAAATTGCGGCCGAGGACGCCATCTTCACCGCAGACACGGGCATGTGCAACGTGTGGAGCGCCCGCTACATCAACCCGTTGGGCACCAGGCGCCTCATTGGCTCCTACCTGCATGGCTCCATGGCCAACGCACTGCCGCAGGCCATTGGCGCCCAAGCCGCCCACCCCTCCCGGCAGGTCATCTCCATCTCCGGGGACGGTGGGTTGTCAATGCTGCTCGGCGAATTGATCACGGCCGCGGCCCACAAGCTGCCCGTGAATGTGGTGGTGTTCAACAACTCCACACTAGGCATGGTGAAGCTGGAGATGCTGGTGGACGGGCTGGCCGACTTCGGTGTGGACGTGCCCGACACCAACTATGCGGCCATCGCCACGGCCATGGGGTTCCATGCCATGCGGGTCACCGATCCGGCAGACATTGCCGGCGCCTACCGCGCCGCATTTGCCCACAATGGGCCTTCGCTCGTGGAGCTCATCACCGACCCCAATGCACTGTCCATCCCACCGAAAATCAAGGGCAGTCAGGTCCTTGGCTTCGCCACGGCCATGTCCAAGATCGTGCTGAACAAGGGCGCGGGCGAGGCGGTGAGCATGGCCCGCAGCAACATTCGAAACATCCCCCGCAACTAACCGCGCGCCACAGCGAAAAGTCACCTACACCCTGAGAAGGTCTCAATGCTCCTTGCATCCCTCGTATTCACCGCTTTGGCCGCCTTGGTCCACGTCTATATTTTCGTGTTGGAATCGCTGCGCTGGACGGCGGAGAGTACCCGGAGGACCTTCGGACTCAACGCTTCGCTGGCTCACGCAACGAAGGAAATGGCATTCAACCAAGGCTTCTACAACTTGTTTCTGGCATTGGTGGCTGCTGCTGGCATCATCGCCGCAGCCTTGGGCCACCACGGTGTGGGTGCGGCGCTGGTCTTGGCAGGGTGCGGGTCCATGGTGGCGGCTGGGATGGTCCTTCTCATTTCCTCGCCCAAGAAGGCCAAGGCCGCGGTGGTTCAGCTCGCGATGCCGGCGTTCGCCGTCGCCCTTTTGCTGTTGTGGCTGGCGGCCAGCTCGTGAGTCCCACGTAGTGCACAAGCCGGGAAGCGCAGCCGGACGCGGTGGTCCTTGGGTGGTGAGCGTGCTGGCGAGGAAGCACGCCAGTTGCTGGCTGGACATCACCAGCAGCCATGTGCCGAACACGCTCAATGCCACGAAGGGCAGGCACAGGATCAGGTGGAGTTTCTTATGTTCGCGCAGGATGGCGGCAAATTCGCGGAGGAACGCGCTGGGCAAATAATAGCGGGCCGTGGGGGAGCCCACCACCTGCGCGTCGAGCCCCAGCTTGCGGGACAGCAGCGCTGCACGGAGGACGTGGTAGTTATTCGTGACCACAACCATGGCCCCGCCCTTCCCGCGCTCGCGGGCCACCGCAGCAGAAAACTGCAGGTTCTCCGCTGTGGAGGCGGCCTTCTCCTCGGCCACCACATGGCCCGCTGGCGCCCCTGCCATGAGCAAATATTCGGCCATGGCCTCGCCCTCGGGTCGGGACTCGTTGGCACCCTGTCCACCGGAGGGAATCAACAGCGGCGCCGTCCTAGCGGGACAGTTGGGGCTGAGGGCTTCCCGGTACATCGCAAGGCCTTTGTCGAGACGTGAGCGCAGCAGGGGAGGAACCGTACCGTCGATGATCTGCGAACCGAGGATGACAACTGAATCCGGTTCGACGGTGTGTTTCATCCGCCCGTAGGCAACCGCATAAGCCAGGAACACGACGAACACCACACCAAAGTAGCTGCACAGCAAGAACAACAGTGCGGCAAAGCCAATGGCTACCGGGTTCAGTGTGGCCACGAGTAGAACTGCCAGGACGGGCAGCCCCAGTAACGCAATGCCGGCCAGCAGGGATAGCAGGTTCCCGATGCTCCGGCCCTCACGGCGCAACATGGTGACACCGTTGCTGATAAGAAACCCGGCCAGGACAATAACGGCCAGCGGGGTCAGTGCCACGATGCTGAGCGTTATCAGGGCTGTCCACGGGAACCATTGGGAGAGAATGTCGGCAACGCCCGTGAGCGTGAACCAGCAAGCAGCCACCAAGACAATTCCGTTGCGCAGCATACGGGCATCCTTGCGGCGCAAATATACGTAGGTGGCGGCAAGGATTGCGGCCAAAAACAGGGAGAACATGTCCTCAGCCTAGTTGTTTCAAGTGCCTGCCGGCGTGGCACTCCGGGTGGAGATTTCGCCGTGCGGCCAAGGCAAAAATGTGATCTTGGCGGCGGACACGGGACACTGAAGGGGAAGTAGGGGATGATGGAAAGGATGACTTCCCCCAAAAACATTCCCAGCCCCGCCGTCTCCGCTTCCGCCGCGCCCACTTCCGCCGCAACCTCCAAGCGGCGTCCTGCCCGCCGCCCGGCACAGGTCATGCCTGCCACGGAGGGCTGGGATCAGGCTAAGAACCCGCAAGGCCGCCCGCTGCTGCAGTTCAAGTCCCCGCGCGTCTCTCAGCCACCGGTGCACCTGGCGGATATGACGTTGCCCGAACGTGAGGCGAAGTTCAAGGAGATGGGCCTGCCGGCGTTCCGTGCCAAGCAGCTCTCCGTGCACTACTTCCAGCACTACACCACCGATCCCGAGCGCATGAGTGACCTGCCCAAGGACCGCCGCGCCGAGATCACCGAGACCATGTTCCCGAAGTTGCTGACCGAGATCAAGCGCCTCACCACGGACAACGGGGACACCGTGAAGTTCCTGTGGCGCCTCTTTGACGGTTCCCTCGTGGAGTCCGTGCTCATGCGTTACCCCGGCCGGATCACCCTGTGCGTGTCCAGCCAGTGCGGTTGCGGCATGAACTGCCCGTTCTGCGCCACGGGCCAGGCCGGGTTGACCCGCAACATGTCCACGGCGGAGATCCTGGACCAGATTGTCCAGGCCAACCGCGTGATTGCCGAGGGCGGGTTGGGGAACCTGCGCCGCGATGGCGGGCACGACGCCGACCGGGTCACCAACATTGTCTTCATGGGCATGGGTGAGCCGCTTGCGAACTACAAGCGCGTCATGAACGCCGTGCACCGCATGGTTGCCGAAGCCCCCGAGGGTCTGGGCATGTCCGCCCGCGGCATCACCGTATCCACCGTGGGCCTGGCCCCGGCCATCAGGAAGCTGGCGGAAGAAGGTGTGGCCATCACCTTCGCGCTCTCCCTCCACGCCCCGGATGATGAGCTGCGCGACGAGCTGATCCCTGTCAACGACAAGTGGAAGGTGGATGAGGTGCTGGACGCCGCGTACAACTACTACAAGGTCACCGGCCGCCGCGTGTCCATTGAATACGCGCTGATCAAGGACATGAATGATCACCCCTGGCGTGCCGAGATGCTCGCCAAGAAGCTCAACGCGCGCGGCCGCGGCTGGGTCCACGTGAACCCGATCCCGCTGAACCCCACCCCCGGCTCCATTTGGACCTCCTCCGAGCCGGCTGTCATGGCGGAGTTCATCAACACGCTGATCGATCTGGGCGTGCCCACCACGCTGCGCGATACCCGCGGCAAGGAGATCGACGGCGCCTGCGGCCAGCTCGCCGCCGCCGAGTAGCGCTGACGCAACTGATCCACAGCGCAACTAAAGAACGACGCCGGAACTTAGGTTCCGGCGTCGTTCTTTACGTTATGCGGTGGTTGGGCCCGCTAGCGCACCTTGGTGGCGCTCACATAGGCGGTGGTGGAACCGGGCTCAATCTCGGTCCGGCCCGCGTCCTGAATGACGGGCCCGGCTGACTTCCGTGCACCCTTGCGGAACTCCTTCGCCGGGAGCTCAAGCACGCTCAACGGGAAACCGTCGGCCACCCAGGCCTCCACCGTGCCGGGTTTGGATTCCAAAACCCACGCAAAGAGTGCGTGGGCGGCCTGGGCGGCGGCCTTGCCCGTGGACATCTCCAGGGAGGCGTTGAGTACAATCGTCAACGGTGCCGGCGGCAGCGGTTCGCCGCGGGGCAGCTGGGTGCCGGAAACCTGCAGCTTGGCCAGCAGCTTCGGCAGTGCGGCGGCGGGCATGGGTGGCAGACCCGCGGCGCGTCCTTCGCCAACTTCGGCTAGCGCATGCTCCGGGAACGCTGCGAGCACCTTGGCGAACATTTTTGCGTCGGCCCGGCGCACCGTCTTGCCGAATGCCGCGGAGGACCAATCCTGCCAATCCGGGTTCTCGGGGTCGCGCAGGAACGCCTGAACGGAGGCCAGGGCGGCAGCCGCAATACCGTGGTGTTCCCCTGCCGGATCTTCCCGGTCCACCAGCAAAATGATGGGTTGAATCAATTCTTCATCGCTGCGTTGCGTGTATTCACTCACCCCACCAGCGTAGGGGTAATGCTTGCTGCGTGTGACAAGCTTGGATCCTGGCCGTGATTCCACCGGCCGTTCCAGCTGCAGCATCCAAGGAGTTCCCATGACCAAGCCGCTCACTGTTGCCAGCCGTGCCCAAGTACCGCCCTTTCAGGTCATGGACATCCTGGCACGCGTGGCCGAACTGCGTGCCGAGGGGCGGGACGTCATTTCACTGTGCGCAGGGGAACCCGGCAGTGGCGCGCCGGCGGAGGTCTCGGCCGCAGCAGCCGCGATCCACGCGGCCGGAACACCACTGACATACACCCCTGCGCTGGGCATCGCCGAGCTTCGCGAGGCCATCTCCGGACACTACCGGCGCTGGTACGGGCTCGCTGTCCCGGCGCGGAACGTGGCCGTCACCACCGGCTCCTCCGGCGCCTTTGTGCTGACTTTCCTCTCAGCCTTCAACGCCGGTGACCGTGTAGCCCTGGCCCGGCCAGGTTACCCGGCATATAAGAACATCCTGAGTTCGCTGGGTGTGGAAGTGGTGGAGCTGGACTGCGGCCCCGAATCCCGCTTCCAGCCCACACCAGCACAACTTGAGCAGGCAGTACGCACACACGGACCGTTGAGCGGGCTAATGCTGGCTTCCCCCGCAAACCCCACCGGAACCATGGTGTCCAAACCGGAGCTCGAAGCACTCACCCGGTGGTGTGCGGATGCGGGAGTACGCCTCATCAGCGACGAAATTTACCACGGCATCGCATACCCGGAATCCGGTGCGGAGAACCCGCGCGGAGTGTGCGCTTGGGAACTTGACCGCTGCGCCGTCGTGATTTCCAGCTTCTCCAAATACTGGGGCATGACGGGCTGGCGGCTGGGTTGGGCCATTGTGCCCGATGACCTCATCGACACCGTGGATGCACTCGCTGGGAACGTGGCCCTGTGCCCACCAGCTCCCGCCCAGATGGCGGCCGTGGCGGCGTTCAGCGAGGCGTCCTATGAGGCGGCCGATAATTTTGTGGCCGAATATGCCCGTACTCGGGAGTATTTGCTGGCCAACCTTGACCGGTTGGGGTGGGGCGATGCTGCGCCCGCGGACGGCGCTTTTTACCTCTACGCAAACCTAGGTGCAGCCATGGACGGATTTGCCGATTCGGCTGCGTATTGTGCGGCGTTGCTGGAATCGGCAGGGGTTGCGGTTGTGCCCGGGCTGGACTTTGATTCGGTGGCCGGAACGGACACGGTCAGGCTGAGTTTTGCTGGCGGGTACAGCACCGTCCGCGAAGGTTTCGAGCGGATCGTTGCCTTCCAGCAGGAACGGTAGAGGCGCTACTGGTCAACTTCTTTTAGGTGCATGGGCAACCTGTCGCGGTCGTAGGTGATGCAGTCATAACCGTGGGCAGCAGGGTTGCCGTCAGAGCCCAAGTTCACGAACACAATCTTTTCGATGGTCAGGATTGATTTCCGCGTGAACATGTTGCGTACTTCGGCGCGCATTGTCAATGAAGTGCGGCCAAAATGAGTGGCTGTCAGGCCCATCTCAATGAGATCGCCCTTGACAGCGGACGAGACAAAATTGATCTCCGACATGTATTTAGTCACTGCCATGCCGTTGCCGAGTTGGACGATCGCATAGATGGCCGCTTCCTCATCGATCCAGCGCAGCAGGCTGCCGCCGAAGAGGGTGCCGTTGGCGTTGAGGTCCTCCGGGCGGACCCATTTGCGCGTGTGGAAAGTAATATCACCATTGTTCATACAGCCAAACCTAACGGCGAACACTGCTCGCGGCCCCGGATTGTCGTCGGAAACACAGCATGGGGTGTGCCACAGTGGCCGGGAATCCTCAGTGTTCATTCCTTTCAAAGCTGCAGCCGCCGGGACCTTGTTCACAAAACTCGTTGTTGCCCTTTTGCGCGGATTCCTGAACTGGAAGTTTGGATCCATGGAAAGGAAAAACCATGGATGATTCTTTTGGCCCCAATGACCACGGTACCTGCGAGAATGAGGCTGATCGAGAGTTTCTTCAGCTGAGAAATTCAATGGGAACCCCTCGCTACAACGAATGCCCAGTGTGCTTCCTGGTACGAGTCATAGCAATGCTGGAGCCTGCGGGTTTCACCATGACCCAAGTATTTCGGACAACTAATGCCCCACGTGCCACCAATCTCGGCGAACGGCTATCACACCTGGGCATTTACGGTGATGCCCAGCTCCTCCAGACCGGTGTCGTAGCCAATTCGACGATTTGGGAGGTTGAACGCTGTGCTGACTGCGGTATTCCCTTGGGGGCGCCGAATTGCTTCTGAGTCCGTAAGGGATCCACGCAGCCGTGGCCGTTTTAGGTAACAGTGGTTCGCACGGCTCGGCACTTGAATCCGCCCACTTGCCGATTCCGTTAGGAATGACACTCACTACTCTCGGCGTGATGGTGCTCGGAGCATATGTCTTCGATCGCGTTTCACGGCGGAAGAAAAACGGGGCCGCATCGGTCTCTATCGATTCAGGAAACCACCTATTATCGAACGTTGGTGCGGCGCCGGCGAAACGCTCAATTGCCACTGAACTTGCACTTCTATCTGAACTATCTTCACAAGGGGCTCTCTCCGCGGCCGAATTTTAAGCGGCTAAGCGCCGTGTCCTCCATAACTGATCCTTGAGTTGCCGCGCCTAGCTTCCATAAACGACGGCGGCACCCAAGGTGCGCTTGATGCGGCGGATTCTAGAACTCGCCTGCGCAAACTTCAGTGCCGCCGTCGTACTTCATCTTCGCCAAAAAAACGGCGGAGGGGGTGTTACTTGTTCAGGTGGTCCACCAAGGACTCTGCGATGCCGATGTACTTGCCAGGGGTGAGGTCCAACAGGCGGGCCTGCGCCTCCGCGGAGAGGCCCAATCCGGAGACGAACTCCTGCATGCGGTCCGCGTCCACGCGGTGGCCGCGGGTCAGGTCCTTCAGGCGCTCGTAAGGATCTTCCATGCCCTCAACACCGGCGATGGCCTCGGCGCGCATGACCATCTGGATGGCCTCGGCGAGGACTTCCCAGTTGTGGTCAAGGTCGTCGGCCAGCACGGCCTCTGCGGTGTCTAGGCGGCCCAGGCCGCCCAAAACATTGTTGATGGCGAGTACGGAGTGGCCAAAGGCTACGCCAATGTTGCGCTGGCTAGAGGAGTCTGTGAGGTCGCGCTGCCAGCGGCTCGTGACCAAAGTGGCGCCCAGAGTGTCAAGTAGTGCGTTGGAGATCTCAAGGTTGGCCTCGGCGTTTTCGAAGCGGATCGGGTTGACCTTGTGCGGCATGGTGGAGGAACCTGTGGCGCCGGGAACCGGAACCTGGGCGAAGTAGCCGATGGAAATGTAGCTCCACACATCAGTGCACAGGTTGTGCAGGATGCGGTTGAAGCGTGCCATATCGGCGTACAGCTCAGCCTGCCAGTCGTGCGATTCGATCTGGGTAGTCAGCGGGTTCCAAGTCAGGCCCAGGGACTCAACGAAGGACTTGGCAACCGCTTCCCAGTCAGCTGTGGGAACGGAAGCGTAATGGGCGGCATAGGTGCCGGTGGCGCCATTGATCTTGCCCAAGATTTCGGTTTTGGCAATGCGGTCCAGCTGGCGGGTCAGGCGGAAGGCGGTGACAGCCAATTCCTTGCCCAAGGTGGTGGGCGTGGCCGGCTGGCCATGCGTGCGGGAGAGCATGGGGACGGCGCGGTTTTCCTCAGCCATCGAGGCGATCTTGGCGACCAGGGTCCGGGCTGCGGGTAGCCAGACGTCCTCGACGGCGCCCTTGACGCCTACGGCGTATGAGAGGTTATTGATGTCTTCGCTGGTGCAGCCAAAGTGGACCAGGGGCTTGAGGCGCTCCAAGCCCAGGGCGGCAAGACGGTTGCCAATGAAGTATTCCACGGCCTTGACGTCGTGGACCGTGACCTTTTCAATGTCGGCCAGTTCTTTGACGGATTCGGCGTCGAACTCGGTGACGATGCCGCGCAGGCCAGCCTGCTGCTCAGCGGTCAGCGGCTCGGTACCGGGCAGCACGTTGTTGTTGGTCAGGTGGATGAACCACTCGACTTCAACACCCACGCGGTCGCGGTTCAGGGCGGCCTCGGAGAGGTAGTCAACCAAAGGTGCAACAGCACCGAAATAGCGGCCATCGAGGGGGCCCAGAGCGATGCGCTCAGAGGAGGCGGCCAGGGACTTACGGCCGGAAGGGATGCGGGCTGTGGCGTTTGCGGAATCAGACATGGTGCCAATTCTTCCATGAACCGCCAATTCCTCCACAGCGGTGGCTTCCTCCCGGACGGGCCACAATCCAAGGCAGGGATGTAGCGCAAGTAAAGAGTGGACTTTTAGGCTGGTAACACGGGGGCATTTCGGGAGAGTTTTCTTAAAAAAGGTGGTGCCGCAGATGGCAGGGGCAGGAGATTTTCTTGGTGGACCGGGAGCCAGGGCTGGACCGCCGCCAGATGCTGTGGCGGCACTGGCCCAGAGGCTGGCAGGAATCGCAGCTGATATTGAGGGCCTCCGGCTGCAACTGTGCCAGCTAGTTTCTGTGGATTGGAAGTCGCCGGCGGCAGCTGCTTTCCGAGATGCGCTGACCGAACGGAACATGGCGATACTGGCCGTGGTCAGGGCCATTGAGAATGCAGCGGATGAGACTCGCAGCTATGGGCATTTCTTAAGCACCAGTGCGCAGTCATGCCTGCGCCCGGGCCTAGACGGGCCGCAGACTGGCGGAATCGTGTGGGTGCCGCCGAGATGAGCCGAGTAGAAGGGTGGCATTTCCCGTGACGGGTTAAATCGTGGGTCTTACTGCCAGCGCCGGTGACAGTGCCCGTGCCGTGGGATGGCCCGTGCCAAGGTGCGGGAACAGTAGGGCAGCGAAAAGCCGGGGTGGAGGGTGGAGGATATGGCTGAAGAATATAAGGAGCGGACAGTGTTTTCCGTTGAGGGCGGCCCAGGATCCGTCAGCTACACACTGGCGGAGATTGCTGGGGCCGGTGTCGAGTTGGGCCAGCTAGCCAGAGATATGCTCTCGCTCGTGGAGCGAATACAGGCGGAATGGTTTTGGCTAAACGGAGCTGCTGCGGGAGCAGCGCCCTATCCCCACGGCCCACTTGACGCACTGCTCAATGCGCTGTGGGCCGGCAGGCGTGTGCAGGAAGACACCGCCGCACTTGCCCGCAAGACGGCTCAAGCGGGTGCTAGTTATGCTGCCGCGGAAGCGCGCAATGCAGCCATCACGGCACGGCTGGAAAGTCTTGCTGCACTTCGTCAGGGCCTCCATGCTGGCTCGTTGGGCCCGCTGGCACTCTTTGGAGTTGCCCAAAACATCGCGACGTCGTTACGCAAGCCAGGAACCGGGTTGCGGGATGTGGTGGAGAAGATTCTCAATGATGCCGGACCCTACGGCGCAGGCCTATTGGGTCCGGGCTTTGGGATGGCGTACCTGCTCTCCCAACTCCGGGGGCAGGGGACCAGCACGCCCGGAGTTAAGCAGGCGTTTGTGCTCCGAAAACTATTTGATACGGCCGGATTGGCCCATCCCGGTCATATGGTGGTTCGGCAGCTTCCGGCGCAGGAATGGGACTCTGCTGAGCCTTCCTTCCCGTCAGGGCATGCCTCCTCGACCGAGGGCCGGCCTTGGACGGTCAAAGCAAGTATTGAGGGCCTGCTGGATGGAAGTAACGACGCCTACAAATATCCGCCCGGGTCCATCGGGGTGGTACGTGTTCAGCGGCCCGACGGCACTCCGGTTTGGTTGGTCCACCTTCCGGGAACTGAAGACTGGTCCACGGTGGATAGTGCCAACCCCTTCGATATGGAAGGGAACTTGGAGGGGCTGACAGCTGCCCAAGCAGAAGCATTCAAACAACAGGAAGTGCTGATGCAGCAGCTCATCAAGGAATCTCTCAGGGCTGCGGGGGCCTTGCCAGGGGAAGAAGTGCTCCTCACCGGCCACAGCGGCGGCGGCATCCATGCTGCGGCGGCGGCCGCAGATTCGGCTTTTCTGGCCGAGGTCAATGTGAAGATGATAGTCATTGCAGGAGCACCTGCACGGAACGCGGAGGTTCCCGCCAGTACAGCTGTGCTGGATCTGCAAAATGAGCACGATCTCGTGACGGCAGCAGACTTCGGCCCACCCGCCCCAACTCCCAACTGGGTGACGGTGACTTCTCACCGGCCCCCTCTGCCCGAGGGGACGGATTTGGGGGACATCCTCAAGGAAGCCCACTCCCTCGACAACTATCTTGACGACGCCGCAGCCCTAGACAATCCCGAAAATTCGGCAACTGACGGATCCAGAGAGGCCATCAAAACAATTTTGGGCGCTGGCGTTGCTGGAGCGGCAGTGGCAGGGACAAAATGGGTTTTCCAAGGGAAGGACGTCGACGATCAGCCCAGGTCCGGAACAAAATCCGAAAAAGGGGCCGGGACGAAGAACAAAAGTGAAAAAAGTGACCGCTACAAACTCGGCGTCCGTTAGAGGCAGGAAGTTCTTAGTGCCGAGTATCGTTCTTTCTCAGGTTCCCAGTCAGCATGGACACCACGCTGATGATGAGCGCGGCGAAGATGGCTGTCCAGAAGAAGTTATCAATGCTGAAATCGACCGGCGTATAACTACTTAGCAAAGCCGTTAGCCACAACATGGCAGCGTTGATAACGATCGTGAACAAACCCAATGTCAGAATAGTCACCGGTAAAGACAGCAGTCTCACAATCGGTTTCACCAGCGCATTAACTACCCCAAATACCAGGCCGATGAACAAATACCCCAAGACCGTATTGACGGTAGCCGCAGTGCCTTCGGGGCCGCCCAAATTGGACTCAAGAACCGCTGCGGACGCGATGTGCATGCCGGGCAGGATCCAGCTGGCAAGCCACAGCCCAACGGCGTTGATGACTACTTGAATGATGAATCGTCGCATGTCCCCATGGTTACATAGTCCAGCAGCAGACGGCTGCAATGAATCCTTTTCTAGCACCCTCCCCGGGCTCACTCCGCTCGCGTAGGGCCCCTCGGCCGCTACGCTTGGGGGTATGACTGAGATGAATGCTGCCAATTCTTCGGTGCGGCCTCGCCCTGTAGTTGCCCGCCTGCCTAAATACGCTGCGGGAAAGCCGCCGGAAGACGTCCCTGGGCTGGAAAGCTTCAAATTGTCTTCCAATGAAAACCCGCTAGGTCCGGTCCCTGCAGTTCTGGACGCGATCCGCAACGCCACGGATGTCCACCGTTACCCGGACCCGAGTAGCACTGGACTACGCACGGCGCTCGGCGCATTCTTGAACGTGTCAGCTGATGACATTGTCACAGGCACAGGAAGTCTCGGGGCGCTGGATCAGATCCTTGCGGCCTTTGCTGGACAAAATGAGAACGGCGTGCAGGACGAGGTTGTCTACGCGTGGCGGTCCTTCGAGGCTTACCCCATTTCTGTTGGGCTTGCCGGCGCCAAGAGTGTTCAGGTCCCGGTCCGCGCTGATGGCAGCCACGATCTCAAAGCAATGGCTGGCGCCGTCACCAACAACACCAAGGTAGTGCTGTTGTGCACGCCCAACAACCCCACCGGCACCGTGCTGCGTACGGAGGAAACAGAAGAGTTCATCCGTAGCATTCCCCAAGACGTCGTAGTAGTCATCGACGAGGCCTACCAGGAGTTTGTCCGTGCGGAAGATGCCGTCAGTGGCCTGGATTTGTACCGTAAGTACCCCAATGTGATTGCCCTTAGGACATTCTCCAAGGCGCATGGGCTGGCTGGGTTGCGGGTTGGATATTCAATTTCACAGCCTTGGATCAGCCAATATTTGCGCGCCGCCGCAACACCGTTTGCCGTCTCCGGAATCGGAGAAGCCGCAGCGGTCGCCTCGCTGGAAAACAATGACCAGGTTGTGGAAAGAGTACAAAGCCTGGTGGAGGAACGTGACCGCGTTGTGGCGGGCCTGGAGAAACTGGGATGGGAGATTCCCGATGCCCAGGGCAACTTTGTGTGGCTGGCATTGGGTGCCAATAGTCAAGAGTTTGCAACATTGGCACAGAGCCACGGCCTCTCATTGAGGGCCTTTGGTGATGAGGGCGTGCGGGTCAGCATCGGGGAAACGGCAGCAAACACACGATTCCTTGAAATCTGTGCTTCCTATACAAAAGAGCCACGGCGTTCCTAGCGATTAACAAAGGCAGGTTTTGCCGGGCTCTACCGATACAGTTGTAAATCGAAAACGTATATATATGCGCCCCCCGGAATGCATTCCGTAGGTGGCATATATCGGTACCAACGAGTCGAGGCGGGGCGCTTGAAGCCCTGGGTTTGGCAGACGAGGAGACAGCATGGGCACCGCCCAGCAAGCTGACACAGGCAATTCGCGCACCAGTGCCCAGGCATCGACGCGCCCACAAGCGGGGACCTCAGCCGGCGTCCTGCGCGCAGCCACAGTGGGCCCAGATGAGGCAGTCCAGCTCCTTGATGAGCATGGCGCCATTCATCACGACGCCACCTTTAGCCCTTACATTGAGAAGCTGGACCCTGAAGTTGTGCGTGGTTTCTACCGCGACATGGCAATCGTGCGCCGTTTCGACACGGAAGCAACCGCCCTCCAGCGGCAAGGTGAGCTGGCCCTGTGGGTTCCTGTTATTGGCCAAGAAGCCGCCCAAATTGGTTCCGGCCGTGCCATGAACAAGGCCGACTATGCCTTCCCCACGTACCGTGAGCACGGGGTGGCGTTGACGCGCGGCTTGGACTTGGCAGATCTCTTGAAGCTCTTCCGGGGCATTTCCAATGGCGGCTGGGATCCTCGCGAGACCAACTTCCATCTCTACACGCTGGTGCTCGCCGCGCAGACATTGCACGCAGTGGGCTATGCGATGGGCATCTCGCGAGATCTGGCAGCTGACCCCACAACCGAGCCGGCCGCCGTGGTCGCTTACTTTGGTGACGGTTCCAGCAGTGAGGGTGACGTTCACGAATCCATGGTGTTCGCCGCTTCCTACGACGCCCCCGTGGTATTTTTCTGCCAAAACAACAACTGGGCTATCTCCGTTCCCTTCGAGGTTCAGTCCAAGGTTCCGCTGGTCAACCGCGCCGCCGGATATGGCATCCCGGGCGTTCGCGTTGACGGTAACGATGTTCTGGCCGTCTACGCCGTGACCCGATGGGCGCTGGAGCATGCCCGCGATGGCCATGGCCCCGTATTCATCGAAGCCTCCACTTACCGCGTGGGCGCACACACCACGGCCGATGACCCCACCAAATACCGTATGAGTGCTGAAGAAGAGTTGTGGAAAACCCGGGACCCATTGGACCGGCTAGAAACGTACCTGCGTGCCGCAGGATTGGCTGATGAGGCCTTCTTTGAACAGGTAACGAACGACGGCGACGAGCTGGCTGCCCATGTCCGCCGCGCCACATTGGCGATGGGTGGGGCGGATATTCGCCAAAAGTTTGCCACGGTCTATGCGCAGGCCCACCCTCTGGTGGCCGAAGAGCTGGCCTGGTTTGAAAACTATGAGGCGTCCTTTGCTGAGGAAAATACCGAGAATTCGCAGACCCAGGGCGGCGCAGCATGAGCACAATGACCATTGCCAAGGCCATCAACGAAGGTCTGCGCGCAACACTTGCCAATGATCCCAAGAGCTTCCTCATGGGTGAGGACATTGGTTCTCTGGGCGGGGTCTACCGTGTGACGGAAGGCCTGAAAAAGGAATTTGGCGCCCACCGTGTCATGGACACGCCGCTGGCGGAATCCGGCATTATTGGGACCGCCTTGGGCATGGCTTTGCGCGGCCACCGCCCCATCTGCGAGATTCAATTTGACGGTTTTGTGTTCCCGGCGTTCAACCAGATCACCACGCAGCTGGCTAAAATTCATACCCGCTCCGACGGCCAGCTCAGCGCCCCAGTGGTCATCCGTATCCCCTACGGTGGCGGTATTGGCTCCATTGAGCACCACTCTGAATCTCCCGAGGCGCTCTTTGCCCACACTCCGGGGCTGCGTATCATCACCCCCTCCAACGCAAATGACGCCTACTGGATGATCCAGCAGGCCGTTGAGTGCAAGGATCCGGTGATCTTCTTTGAACCCAAGCGCCGCTACTGGCTCAAGGGTGAGGTCAATACGCAGGAGAGCCCGGGGGATCCGTTCAAGGCACATGTAGTGCGCGAAGGTAGCGACGCCACCCTTGTGGCCTACGGCCCGCTGGTCCCCGTGGCCCTGGCTGCTGCCAACGCGGCTGCCGAGGATGGTCACAGTGTGGAAGTCATTGACCTGCGCTCCATCTCCCCGATCGACTTTGACACCATTGAAGCGTCCGTGAAGAAGACTGGCCGCCTGGTTGTGGCCCACGAGGCTCCAACTTTTGGTGGCATTGGCGGGGAAATTTCCGCACGCATCAGTGAGCGTTGTTTTTACTCGCTGGAGGCACCTGCCATCCGCGTGGGTGGCTTCCATATGCCGTACCCGGTAGCCCGAGTTGAAGAGCACTACTTGCCGGACATTGACCGCATGTTGGAGGCGCTGGACCGCGCCTTCGCATACTAGGAAGGCCTCCCATGTCTACCCAGAATTTCTTTAAGCTGCCCGATGTTGGCGAGGGCCTTTTGGAGGCCGAAATTGTCTCCTGGAAGGTCAAGGCCGGCGATGTTGTGGCCGTCAATGACGTGATTGTGGAGATTGAAACAGCCAAGTCGCTTGTTGAACTGCCTTCGCCCTACGCGGGAGTAGTTGCGGCGCTGATGGTTGCTGAAGGTGACACGGTTGACGTGGGAACACCCATCATCGCCATTGGCTCTGAGGCGCCAGCCGGTGATTCCAAGGGTTTTTCAGCCGAGGCTCAGGGTCCGGCCCCCGCCGCCTCCGAGGTGCCGAACGAATCAGAGCAGATAAAGCCGCTGGTAGGTTCTGGACCCAAGGCTGACGCCGTCAAGCGCCGTGCGCGGAAAACTCCAGCCCCTTCCACTGCAGCCCCTTCCACCCCGAATGGGGACCCATCTTCGGCTCCGGTCTCGGCTCAGGCAGAGCCGCAGTTCCCGGCGGCAAACACTGCGCTCTCGGCGCAAGCAAAATCCAATCGCGTGTTGGCAAAACCGCCGGTGCGTAAGGCTGCCAAGGATCTGGGTATCGATCTAAGTCTGGTCTCCGCCTCCGGAGTGCGCGGCGAAGTGACCAAGAAGGATCTGCTCAGCTACCAAGATCAGCGCGCGGCTGGAGAAGGCCAGGGCGCATCAGCTCCGGGCCAGTCAGCCCAGTTCTGGTCAGCCTCAACTCCCGCCACCGGCAAGGTGGAAAACCCGCGCCAAGATGACCCTCGCATTGAGCGCATCAAGGTCAAGGGTGTCCGCAAGGCGACCGCCAAGGCCATGGTGGAGAGCGCGTTCTCGGCCCCGCATGTCAGCATCTTTGTTGATGTGGACGCCTCACGGACCATGGAATTTGTGAAGCGGCTCAAGGCGTCACGCGATTTCGAGGGCATTAGAGTTTCCCCCTTGCTGATTCTGGCCAAGGCCGTCATCTGGGCCGCCGCACGCAACCCCTCCGTCAACGCCACGTGGGCAGGCGATGAAATTATCATCAAGCACTTCATGAACCTAGGCATTGCGGCAGCCACGCCGCGCGGGCTTATGGTGCCAAACATCAAGGACGCACAGGACCTTTCCTTAAAGGAACTGGCCATTGCGTTGAATGGATTGGCCACAACCGCGCGGTCAGGCAAGACGGCACCGGCGGACATGGCCGGCGGCACGCTGACGGTCACTAACATCGGCGCACTGGGCATTGACACGGGCACGCCCATCATCAACCCGGGCGAGGTGGCAATCGTGGCCTTTGGTACCATCAAGCAAAAGCCGTGGGTGGTGGATGGTGAGGTTGTGCCGCGCTGGATCACCACGCTGGGCGGATCCTTCGACCACCGCGTGGTGGACGGCGACCTCTCAGCCCGATTCATGGCTGACGTTGCCGCCATCATGGAAGAGCCGGCACTCCTGCTGGACTGAACCGGTCAGAAAATCCGCGCCTTGTGAAAAATGCCGCCGTTTGACGTAAATGCCATGGTTCAAACTAGGGCATTTACGTCAAACGGCGGCATTTCTGTGTAGCTACCGTACATGGCGGGTGTGGGCAGGGCCTCCACTACACTCCGGCGATCGCCTCGGCCAGAACCGGAGCCAGCCGCTTCACTCCTTCACGCAACGTTTCCGGTGGCACAGCGCTGAATGCCAAGCGTAGTTTGTTGCTGGGGCCTTGCTGGGGAGAGAATGCTGCGCCAGGAACAAACACCACACCGGCATCGATCCCCTTGTGCAGCAGAGGGTATGTGTCGATCCCTTCCGGCAGCGTGAGCCAGACGAAGAACCCGCCTTCGGGACGGGTCCAGGAGACACCTTCTGGCATGAATTCCGTCAGCGCCTCCAGCAATGCCGCACAACGCTCTTGGTAGAGCGCACGGTATGTGCTGACCTGGTCCTGCCAGTCGTAGTTGCTCAGGTAGTCGCTGACCAGCATTTGATTGAAGGTGGGCGGGCATAGGGTCACGGCCTCGCTGGCCAGGTAGAAGCGCTGCTTCAAATGTGCCGGGACCAGGGCCCAGCCAATGCGCAGCCCCGGTGCAAAAATCTTGGAGAACGAGCCCAAATACAGCACGTCTTCAGCGTTGGCCGCACGCAGGGGCTCCGGCAGGGCGCCGTCGAACTTCAAGAGCCCGTAGGGATTATCTTCCAGTACCAAGATATTTGCTTTACGGCATATATCTACAATTTCCTGGCGCCGTTCCGGTGCCAGCATGACGCCGGAGGGGTTGTTGAAGTTCGGGATGGTGTAGAGCAGCTTGATGCGCTTGCCCTCGGCCTGTAACGCGGCAATGCGCTCCCGCAGCAGTGCAGGGACAATGCCGTGCTCATCGCCAATCACTGGCTGTACGTCAACTTCGTACGCCTCGAAAGTGTTCAGTGCGCCAACGTAGGTGGGATCCTCGATCAAGATGACATCGCCTGGATCGCAAAAAACCTTCGCCGCCACGTCCTGCGCGGATTGCGATCCGGCCGTGATGACCACGTTCTCCGGATCGGCATCGAGAATTCCCTCCGCTGCCATGACCTGGCAAATTTGGGTCCGCAGTTCCAAGGTGCCCTGCCCGCCGCCATATTGCAGGGCCTCCAGACCGTGCGTGGCAATGATGGCGGACGCCGAAGCGGCCAGCCGATCCAGCGGCAGTGACTGCAGGTAAGGGTTGCCTCCGGCCAAGGACACCAGGCCCGGCTGCATGGAAATTTCGAAAACATCCCGGACGGCTGATTGCTTGATGTTGGCAGCCCGGGCAGAGAGCAGGGCTTCATGCCTGTGCGCGCCCGGGGGCAGTGTGCTGGCAGAGGCTCGCGTCAGGGCGTCGACGGCTTCTTCGGACAGGGTTTCGGCGGCGTAGGCGTCGGAGGCTGAAGTGTTCACGTGCTCAGGATATAACCAATGTTGCTAAATAGGCATCAAAAGTTTTTCTTTAGTGCGCGCTACTTCAGGCTGAGTGCCGCGCTGAGCGGTTGCCCATTGAGTGTGATCGCCACAGGTGCTCCGGCGGCCTGCTTGGCAGTGAGTAGAAGTTGCGCTTCCACCCGCGGGATGTCACATTCCCCGCCCATCACCAAGGTGCCCGTGAGGTGGGCCGTAATGCTTGTCCCCGACCGCTCAACTGAGGACACCGCAACAGCAGATTGCCAGAGCGCATTGAGCAGACCTGATTGTCCGTAGCTCTTCGAATGGTTATCGAGAAGTGTTTGCAGCGCCGCCTGGACGGGGTCCGTATAAGTTACGGGCGCGCTTTTTACGGCAACCGCACTATCCCCGCAGCCCACCGCCGGTCCAGAGACGCCGGAATCGTGCTCGGCGATGAAGTACAGGCTCAAGGTTGCCGTGGTGGGCGCAGCGGTTGCTTGTGTCGAGGACGACGCCGGATCCTGGCTTGGTGCCCCAATCCCACCAGTGCTTGAGGTGCTCAGGCTTGAAGTGGGGGAGGAGGTGGCCGTTTTGCTGGCGGCTGTGTCGCTGGCCGCCGGGCTTGCTGAGCCGCCCCGGTTGCCTCCCGTGCATCCTCCCAATGCCAGGACGATTCCGGCCAAAAGTACCAGAGCTGATGATGTCCTCATGACGGCCTCCCGATGAGACGTAGGTGGATGCGATGCTTGCACACCGCTTCTGAGCTGCCGCGTTTCTGAGCCGCCACTTTTTTCTGGCAGCCACGCTTTTGGCAAGCAGTATCTCTACAAATCACGCTACGTCAGCCCACGGTGCGAATAAAGGAGCGCAAGGCAACAGGCGTTCAACTGCAACCACGTCGCAGGATGGTCACGAGCCCACGAGCCCACGAGCCCACGAGCCCACGAGCCCCTAACTGCGGCGATGAAGCCTCATACGAGCCCGCGCCAGTCAGTGCTCAGTGGCAGGCCATGTGCCGTGGAAACCGAATGGTGCGTGATGGAGCCGCCAGCCACGTTGAGCCCTGCCAGCAGGGCTGGATCGGCGTCAAGCGCGGCGGCCACGCCACGGTTTGCCAGGGCCACCACGTAGCGCAAGGTGACGTTGGTCAGTGCGTAGGTGGAAGTGTTGGGTACCGCGCCGGGCATATTTGCCACACAGTAAAACAGTGAATTGTGGACAGTGAAGGTGGGATTGTCGTGTGTGGTGGGCCGGGAATCTTCAAAGCAGCCGCCCTGATCAATGGCGATGTCTACTAAAACCGAGCCCGGCTTCATGCGGGACACCAATTCATTGCTGACAAGCTTGGGGGCCTTGGCGCCGGGAATCAGCACGGAGCCAATCACCAGATCTGCCTGCAGTAGTGATCGCTCGATCTCCAAGGTGTTAGAGGCCACGGTTTTGAGCCTGCCATGGTAATCGTCATCCAGTTCCTGCAACCGCGGGATGTTAATGTCCATGATGGTCACGTCGGCGCCGGCGCCAATGGCCATGGCCGCGGCCTGGGTGCCAGAGACCCCCGCTCCCAGGATGGCCACATTGGCTGGGCGAACACCCGGAACCCCTCCCAAGAGCATGCCCTTTCCGCCAAACGGGGCAGTCAGGTACTGGGCTCCTACCTGTACTGACAGGCGCCCTGCCACAGCTGACATGGGTGCCAACAGGGGAAGAAACCGTCCCACCTGAACGGTCTCGTACGCAATGGCCGTGACCCCCGAATCCATGAGTGCGCGCGTTAGTTCCGGCTCTGCAGCCAGGTGCAGATACGTAAACAGCACCAGCCCCTTGCGGAAGTAGCCGTATTCGCTGCTGACGGGTTCCTTGACTTTGACCACTATCTCAGAGCGAGCCCAGATCTCACCGGGATCCCCAAGGAGTTCCGCGCCAGCTAAGGCAAACTCGGCGTCACTGATACCTGAACCAGTTCCGGCCCCGTTCTGGACCAGCACGGTGTGCCCGTTACGGACCAGTTCATGAACCCCGGAAGTAGTGAGGGCCACGCGGAATTCGTTATTCTTTACTTCTTCTGGAACGCCAATGATCATGATGTACCGTCCTCACTAAATTATTGTCAAAAAATTGGCTGGTTTGGCGCCCTCAAAGAGGTGCGCTGAAGGGACGTGCGGCCGCGGCTGGCCGGTCAGGGTGAGCGCCGGTCAGGGCGAGCACCGGTCCGCGCGAGCCGGAAAGCGGGCTACTGGGGGGGCTCCCCGGCACTGAGACCTTTTGCCTGGCTAACCAGTCCGTAATATCTTGACGGCGGATGCGCCGGTGCGAGCCGCGGTATTCCACAGCAATCTCGCCTCGATCCGTAAGGTTACGCAGAAAGGTGTGGGAGATCCCGGCCAGTTCTGCGGCCTGAGACGTGGTGAGTAGCTCAGCAATGCTGGCTACATTCACGGCGTCCCCTTGCGAAAGCCGGCGCAGGAGGTCCAGCACGGCTTCCCGCGCACCAGTATCAAGACGGTGCGCGGTTCCGTCCACGAATACCGTCACATCATCACTGTCGGCGAGGGTCCGTGTCAGGGCAGCCTGTTCTTCGGGACGCAAAGGGGAACTGATTCGGGGCGCATGCAAGGTCATGGATCACATGGTAACCCGGACTGTAGGGTATGACCCATGGAACAAAGAATCCGCACGGCAGTCTTGGGATATGGATTGGCGGGAAGTGTTTTCCATGCCCCGTCAATCGCCGCGTTGGATACGTTTAGTTTGGACGTCATTGTCACCTCGGATCCGGCCCGCCAAGCCGCGGCACTAGCAGCCCATCCAAGTGCCCGGGTGCTCTCCCGCGAGGAGTGGGATAGCGCCACAGGGGATGGGGCCAACAGTCATGAAAACCTTGACCTGGTAGTGGTGGCCACCCCGCCAGCTACACACGTGAGGCTGGCAAGCCGGGCGTTGGCAGCAGGCTGCGCGGTAGTGGTGGACAAGCCTTTCACACCGAGCAGCGCTGAGGGCGAGGCGTTGATTGCCCTGGCCAAGGCGCGCGGACAAATTCTCACCACCTACCAAAATCGGCGCTGGGACGGGGAATACCTCACGCTGGTGAAACTACTCGCTGACGGTGCCCTCGGTTCGGTCCACCGTTTCGAATCCCGTCTGGAACGGTGGCAGCCAGTCATCACCAAGGCCTGGAAGGCGCAGGCAACAGTGGATGCAGGTGGCGGGATCCTTTTCGATCTGGGCACCCATCTCATTGATCAGGCGTTGGAACTTTTCGGCCCCGTGACGCGGGTCCATGGGGAATTGGCCGCCAGGCGCCCGGCAGAAATGGCCGACGACGATGCTTTCGTTGCGTTGGAACATGCCAACGGGGTGATTTCTCACCTCTGGATGAATCTGACAGCCGCGCATAAAGGCCCGAGGCTGCGTGTGCTGGGCTCGGAAGGTGCCTATGTGAAGCAGGATGGCGATATCCAAGAAGCGCAGCTCCAGGCAGGGATCCGCCTGGGTGATGCAAGCTACGGTGTTGAGTCCCCGGAGCAGTGGGGAAATGTGTGGCGGGCGGGGGAGGCCGCACCGGTCCCCACCGAACGGGGAGATTTTTCAGTTTTCTATGAACTGCTGGCGGACGCTATTTCCCAGGGCGGCCCAGTGCCGGTGGATCCGGCCGATTCCGTGGAAGGATTAAAAATCATTGAATTAATTCGAGCCAGCGCAGGGCGATCTTTACCCGGCAGCGCAACTTCCGGCAGCGCTACTTCCGCCAGTGCCGATTCCTAAAGGGTCACTTCCGCGGAGTCAGCGTCAAAGTCGACGCGGCAAGTAGCTCGGCACGTAGGCTGGGGCCATGCAATTCAGGATGGTACGGATCAGTTGGACTGAGCGGGAGGCACGGGCGTGACTTTCAAAGATGCAGATGCAGATGCAGGAGCCATGCCCACCGCCCAAAGTGTGGCGTTGGCTGAACCCACAATCAATGTCAGGCACCGCTGGACAGCGTCTATTGTGCTAGTCAACGTGGGTATTAACGCCGCCTTCTTTGGCCCCATACAAGTTCTGCTGGGGCAGCAGGCCATGACCTTTAACGCCGATGAGAAAGAGGGCATTCTAGCGTTGGTGACAGGTGCAGGTGCCGCTGTCTCCCTTGTTGCCAACCCACTTTTTGGCACGTTCAGTGACAGGACAACCTCACGCTTTGGCCGGCGCGTCCCCTGGGTTTTCATCGGCGCCTTACTGGGCACCATTGGCCTGGTGGGATTGGCGGGTGCGCCCAGTGTTGCGGCCATGACGCTCCTGTGGTGCCTGGTGCAATTGGGCTGCAACGGGGCGCTTGCCGCCACCACGGCGGCCATCCCGGACCAGGTTCCGGTGCGCCAGCGCGGCAGCATTGGCGGGTTGGCGTCCATGGGCACCGTGGTGGGCATCCTGGTGGGGGCGGCCATTGGTGCCGTAGTGTCCGGAAACTTCGCACTCGGTTTCATTATCTGCGCCATTGGCCTGGTGGTGGGCATGGTGCCGTACTTGTTTTTCGCCAATGACCCAGTATTGGATGCGAGGGAGAAGTCGCCCTTTCGCTGGGTGAGTTTCATCGCCGGCTTTTGGATCTCACCACGCCGTTACCCGGACTTTGCGTGGGCGTGGATCACCCGCTTCCTGGTCAACGTGGGCAACCACCTGGTCACCTTATACTTGCTGTTCTTTCTCACTGACGCCGTGCATCACAAGGATCCCGCGTTCGGCGTCCTGGTCCTGACGGGCATCTACGCCGTTTTGACGCTCATCACGGCCGTCATTGGCGGGCGGTGGACTGACAAGGTGGGCAGGCGCAAACCATTTGTTATTGCCTCATCGGCAATCATTGCCCTCGCCGCCCTGATTCTTGCCTTTTTCCCAACCTGGACCGGAGCCATTGTGGGCGCTGCGGTTCTGGGTATTGGCTACGGGGTGTACCTGGCCGTGGACTTCGCGCTCCTGACCCAGGTCCTGCCATCTTCCGCCGGCCGGGGTAAGGATATGGGGGTCATCAATGTGGCTAATTCCCTGCCGCAGGTCATTGCGCCCATCATTGCGTGGCCACTGGTTACCCTGTTCGGTGGCTATGTGACCCTGTATGTGGCGGCCGCCGTGATTGGGCTGCTTGGCGCCGTGTTCGTCGTCAAAATCAAGGGGGTTGACTAAGGGAGGGCCGAGGGCTGCGGCCCTCTGAGCAATTTGAGTGACACTGTGTCGTTAAGATCTTGACAGACTGTCACTATCTTTGATTAGCTAAGGCTTACTTAATCTAATTATGGAGTTTGCCATGTCTGCACCCGCAGTTGAATCCGCTCTACCCGAGACTGCTGCTGAGCTCTCGCAGGAACTTAAAACTCACACCGCGGCAGCCCACGCGGCGGCAGAGGATTCCAGCTTCGTGGCCGAGCTGATGGGTGGGACTTTAGATGCTGCCGCCCTGATCAGCCTGCTGGATCAGAGCCTGATCATTTACCGCGCCCTGGAAGCTGCCTTGGCTTCCCATGTAAACCACCCCCAGCTGGGTGCTTTCATCGATCCGAAGCTGGCCCGGGTTGGAGCACTGGAACGCGATATGGCCTACCACCACGGCGCCGACTGGGAGGCGCAGCTTGCTGACGGGCGCATCACCATTGTGCCCGCCACCCGCACCTACGCCGATGAACTCTCAACTCTGGGCCGCGAATCAATCGAGTTCCTGCTGGCCCACCACTACGTGCGCTACATGGGCGACCTCTCCGGCGGGCTCATCATCCAGCGCATGGTCCAGCGCCACTACGGCATTGCCGATGAGGGCCTGAACTTCTACGCCTTCGATCAGATCGCCAAACCCAAGCCGTACAAGGACGCTTACCGCACCCTCCTGGACACCACCGATTTCACCCGGGAACAAAAGGATTCCATCCTAGCTCACGCCTCGAATTCCTTCGAACTCAACCGGGCAGTATTTGTGGACTTGGACGCTGCCCGCACGGCCGCTGCCTAGTCACACCCTCAACAAGTCACGCGCTTAACAAGCCACACGCTTAACCCAAAGAACGACGGCGGCACTCCCGTGCCGCCGTCGTTCTTCCTCCCGAAGGGGTACTACTCCTTGCGGGCAACTTGGTAGTGAGCGTCCGCATAAACAGTGACAAAGCGGGTACCGGGGAAGCGCTGTTCCGCCTCCTGGGCGATGGCGGTGGCAGCCAGGCCGGGGCGGCCGGAAACGTCGAAGAAAACGTAGTCCGGGACCGGATTCTTGTTGCCAATCCAATACACTTCGGTGCGGTCCACCAAATAGCTCATGAGAGAAATATCGGTTTCCACCGTGACACCATCCGGCACGGCGGCCAAGGCGCTTTGTGAGGAAGCTGCCGTGGTGAGCGGGAAGTTTTTGGCCGGGTCGGCCAACTTTTCAAAGGCGTACTGGCTGCTCAGAACCACGGCAATGACCATGATGGTGGTGCCCAGCAGCAACCGTAGCCGCGTGCCGGAGAGGACTTTTCGCCGGGACAGCGCATCAATGGCGGCAATGAAAACCACTGGCATCAGGACGGCGCTGTATTGCCATTCCTGCCCCCAGTACACGGGGAGTTCCGAGAGGAAGCGCCAGGCCAGAGTGGGCAGGACAATCAGTGTTAGTGGTGAAAACAAGCAGAGGCCGGCGGTGATGGCTGCCAGGAGCAGCACTGTGGTGACCTTGTCCGGCTGGAAGAGGGATGCGGGGTCTTTTAAGAGGCCTGCGATGTTGAGCTGGCTCTGGTAGGCCCATTCGGATCCGGGGTTCATCGAGGGCAGAATGACTTTGGTGGTCAGCACGAACCAGCCCACACCCCAGGCTGAGAGCCAGAGGCCGGCGGCGGTTCGGGCTCGCCACGCCATGACCAGGCCAATGACAAACACCGTCAGCCCCAGGTCCTCCTTGACGAAGACAAGCAACGAGGCCCATATCCAGGCGGAACGCCACTTTTCCTCCAAGAGTGCAACCAGGGATAGGGCCAGCAGCGGGACAGCAAAAGCAATCTCATGGAACTGTGAGTCCACGGCAGATTGCAGCCCCCAACTCAAGGCGTAACCAACCCCCAGGCATGCGCCGGTGATCCTGCCCAGCCGTTTGATGGCCAAATGGGCAACAACCACCACGGAAATAGCCAGCAGCATGTTCTGCACCACCAGCAAGGTGTAAGCGCTGGGGAAAAGCTTGTAAAACGGGGCCAGCAACACCAGTATAGGGTGGAAGTGATCGCCGAGCAGGTTGTAGCCATCGCCCTTCAGGCTCACAATGGGCGGGCGGAAGTTTGCGTAGTCCTTGGCTAATTGGGTGAAGATACCCAGATCCCAGGACCGGACGGTGAAGCTTTGCCACTGCAGCCAGGAAAACATGGAATACACCACGAAGGCCATGGCGCCTACCAGTCCAGACAGGGACAGGGCTGAGGCAGCCACCTCCCGCAGTCCGGCCGAGATGCGGGGTCTCGTACCGGGCGGAACGGCCGCCGCGTCCTGCCCATCCCGGGCGTCCTGGCGACTAGTCGCCTCGGGGCTGATTTTTTGCACTGTGCTCACCGTGAAAGTCTAGGCTGGGAGCCTGCTAACCCGGGCATTGTGAAATGCCTGGCTGCGGCCGCGGGCACTGCAGAGTAAGGGCGTGCCCAAGGTCTGGGGCTTGTTAGCTGCGCTTTACCTGCGCGGCAAAATGATTGTGCGGCCTGTGACGGGATGGGCCATGACATCGATTCCGTGTTGGTAAACGCGGCTGAGGATCTCCTCCGTCAACACCTCTTCGGGTGTGCCAAGGGCGGCCAGCTGGCCCTTCTCTAGAACCGCAACCTTATCGGCATAGCCAGCTGCCAGATTCAGATCATGGAGCACAACCACCACGGCGCGGCCGGCGGCGGCACGAGCGCGGGCCACTTGGAGCACCAATTCCTGGTGCCGCAGATCCAAGGCTGCGGTGGGCTCATCGAGCATCAATACAGCGGTGTCTTGGGCCAGTATCCGCGATAACGCCACGCGAGCCTTCTCGCCACCCGAGAGGTGGGAGAAACGCCGTTGGGCAAAGTTACTGATATCAGTGGCGGCCATGGCGGCGGTGATGAGTTCGTCGTCGTGCAGGGAAGCTGCCGTGTTGGACCAAGGGGCGCGGCCCATCTGGACCACTTCAAGCACATTGAAGGGGAAGCTGAGCTGGATCTGCTGCAAGAGCACGGCCCGTCGCAGCGCCAACTCCTGTGCACGCCATTGGTGCAGTGGGCGGCCGGAGAGTTCAATCTGGCCGCTTTCTAGCTCTAGATCGCCGGCCAAGGCGGCTAGCAGCGTGGACTTTCCGGCGCCGTTGGGCCCCGTCAGGGCCAGTACCTCCCCGGCCATGACGGATAAGTCAACACTGTTGAGCACCCTCTTGCCACCCAGCTCTACGGAGACGCCGGTGGCCACTATTGCTACCTCGCCGGGGATCAAAGGGTCCGGAATCTCTGTGGGCGGGGCGCGGAAAACATCCAACATGCTCATGCCCAGCCTCCTTGTTCGTTGCGGGTCCGGCGCAGGAGCCAGAAGAAGAAGGGGCCGCCAATGAGTGCCGTCAACATGCCCAGGGGAAGGTCTGAATACGTGACGAGGGTGCGGGCTCCAAGATCGGCCAGCAACACTAGGAGTGCGCCGCCCAAGGCGCTGGCGGGCAGGAGTAGTTTGTGGCCCGGGCCTGCGATGATGCGGATCAAGTGCGGCACCACGAGTCCCACGAAGCTGACAATCCCAGTGAAGGCCACCCCTGCCCCCACTAGCAGGGCTACCGTGATAATCATTCTCATGCGAAGCCGTTCCACATTGACACCCAAATGCCTGGCCGAGCGTTCTCCCAGTGCCAGCAAGTCCAGTTTTCCGGCCGCAGAAAAGGCCATGACCAAGCCGGCAACTAACAGTGGCAGCACGGAGAGAACACTGATCCAACTGGTTCCGTTGAGGCTGCCCAACTGCCAGAAGATGAGCTGGTCACGGGCGTTGGGATCGGCAACATAGGTATAGAAGGCGATCATTGCGAACGTGAAGGCGTTCACCGCAATACCCGTCAAGACAAGCGTCACCACTTCAGTGCGGCCCTTGCTGCGCGAGAGGCTGTACACCAGCAAAGTGGTGATGAGCCCGCCCATGAACGCGAAGATGGCCACCACCCAATTCCCGTGCGTGGCCAGACCTGTCACTATGGCGGTGCTGGCCCCCACAGCTGCGCCGGAGGACACACCCACCACAGCAGGTTCCGCCAGCGGGTTGCCAAAGACTCCCTGCATGACGGTGCCCGAGCACGCCAGTGCGGCGCCAACAATCATGGCCAAGGCGACGCGGGGAAAACGGACCGACCAGAGGGTTTCATAGCCTCGAGGATGTTCCGGAAGCGGTGCTCCGCCGAAGGGGGCACTCAGCCCGGTGCCGAAGTAGTCCAGCCAGCCCTGCAGCCAGTTATTGATGCCGTGAAGAATGCTGCCAATGACTTCCGCGGGGGCAATGTGCAGTTGTCCCGTGCCGGCGGCGATGATGGCGGTAATGGCCAGTGCCGCCGAAAGGACACCCAGGATGAGGCGGTCCTTCGCTCTACCTCTAGATTTCTTTGGGGCTTTGCGGGGCTTGGGTGGTTTGCTAATTTCTAGCTGTGCGGCGGCGGACTCCGTGGTGTTGGTGGACGTTTTTGTGCTCATTTGGAGTTTCCATGGATGGCTAGAGAGAGTGCCTTGATGATTTGGCCTGAGCGGGGCCCGAAGCTGAGCAGCGTGCCATCGGCCACATCAATCACACGCTTGTTGGCTCCGGCAGGCGTCTGGGCAATGCCTTGAATCTTGAATAGGCCTTCTGCTCCACCCACGCTTTCGAGGCCTCCGGACATAAGGAGCAGCACGTCAGGGGCGGCCTTGATCAAAGCTTCGGAGGTGAGAGGAGTAAAAGGCATCTTCAAGCCAATGTCTGTTCCGACGTCGGCAGCACCAGCAGCCTTGATCATGTCATCGGCGCCGGATCCGGGGCCCGCCATGAGGTAGACGCCAGCGGTGCCGCGTACATACAGGAAAGCGATGCGCGCCGGGGTAGCGTCGCGGGGAACCATGCTCAGTGCGGCAACCATGTCCGCGCCAACCAGCTTGTTGAGCTCAACGCCGGCGTCAGGAATACCCAGGGCCCCGGCAACGGCGGTGATCTGGTGACTGACCCCGTTCATGGTGCGGGACGGGTCAAAAAATATTACCGGGATGCCTACTGCCCGCAATTGTTCTTGTACTTCCAGCGGGCCGATGGTGGTGTCAGTGAAGATGACGCTGGGGTTCAGTGCGGTAATAGATTCGGCATTGAGATCATGGCCTGTGGGGGTGACAATCGTGGCATTTTTCGCCTGTGGGAAGTCTGCTGCACGGTCCCGGCCAATGACGTTGGCTCCCAAGCCCAACCCATAAACAATTTCAGTCAACGTGCCGTGCAAATCAATGGTGACGATTCGGCTCACATCTGTAACTGACACTTGCACCCCGTCGCAAGAAAGCACGGTGGTGGGGAGTGCGGGGGTGGGGGTGGCGGCCACTATGGGCAGGGTGATCCCCGATGTATCAACTGTTGTGGGGCCCGCCTGAGTGGAACTGGTAGAGGTTGTGCTGCCGGCTGAGGCGCCCGGGCTTGTGCTTACTGCCTGCCATTCGGTGGGGAGCGGTAGCTTGCCGGCTGTGCCGTCCGTGCATGCGGACACAGGAGCCGCGGTTGTGGAGGTGGCCGCGCTGGGGGAGTTTGCCGGGCCCTTAGTGCCGGGTTCTGCGGGAGCGCATCCACTGACAAGCCAGGAAAGCAACACCACTGACGCGAGGGTTGCAAAAGAGTGTTTCCGGGCGCTTGATCGGCGTTCGGGCGCAGCAAAGGGCTGAAAAGCAAAAGTCATTAGTTCCCCAGAGAGAGGCGGCGACGGTGCAAAAGTCGGTCCGCAGCAAGCCGTAAACCGTCCTTTTTCTTAACTAAGCCTACCCTAGGTTAGGTTATGTTTAGGTCAATCTAATCTTGCGTAATGTGCGTGCCTGAAAAGTTGCTACATGCTTCGCCGGGAATCCAAAGAATCAACGCGATATTGCGTCATCACAGCATGCGCACGGACAGTTCGTTCTGTGCGCATGGCGGGCTGCTTCCGGGCAGGCCCCCAACAAGGAGGATCATGAGGGGAATCACCAGCCGCGATGTGGCACAGGTGCCACAAAGGGGTGCTCAGACGCGCCTCACCCGCATTCTGGGTGTTTTAGTGCTGTCAGGCGGCTTGGCTCTGGCGTCAGGTGCTGGTGCGTTTGCAGCATCGAGCAGTGGGCCCAGCGGCCAGTCGCTGACTGTGGACAGGTCAACAGGGTTGGCCGAGGCAGGAGACTCCGTGCAGGTCAGCGGTGCCGGTTTCGATCTGAGCAAGGGCATTTACGTGGGTGTCTGCGTCAATAATGGTCCCGGCGTTGTAGCCTCGCCATGCCTCGGCGGTGTAGATATGACCGGTGGGAGCGGCAGCTCATTGTGGATTTCCTCCAACCCTCCGGCCTATGGTCAGGGACTTGCGCAGCCGTTCTCCCAGAGCGGAGGCAAGGGCTCATTCTCTGTCTCGTTGGCTGTGAGTGCGGCCGATGCGTTGACGAGTTGTCAAGATCCGGCCACTGCGCCCAATGGTTGCGTCATTGCCACTCGCGCAGATCACACCCGTAGTGCAGACCGCAGCGCTGATGTCATGGTTCCCATTAGTTTCGGGGCCGCAGCCGCGGAAAAGGGCGCCGGTACAGTCGCCGACGCCGCCGGGCAGAGCGGCGAGAAGAAGGCAGCCAAGGGTGGCCTGGCAAAAACGGGTGCCACAACAGGCATTTACATTGCTGGCGGCGCAGTGCTGCTGGCGCTGGGCGGCGGCGCCGTTGTCATGACCACCCGGCGTCGAGGTGGGAAATGAACCAGCCCAATTCCACAAGAAATTCTCCCCGATCACAGAGGAAGACCATGACATCGCAACAACGAGGCCTCTGGTGGCGGCGGCCTTTGGCCGTCCTTGCCGCACTCGCCATGACAGGAGGCGCCGTGGTGGTGAGCGCCCCGGCAGCTTCTGCCGCACCGGCCACCCCTGAAGTGAGTGCTGGCAGTCTCGATTGGGGAGTTAAGGAATCATTCCGCAACTACCTCAAGATGTCTTTTGCCGGGGGAACAACAACACTAGGCGGCGGGGCTAGCGAAAACGCTGATGGTACCTACAATTTTCCGGCCGCGGCTGTTGACCCTGCCGCGCAACTTGTCAGCTTTGGCGGGTCAGTAAGTTATTCTGCCCATGAGGGGCAGCTCGCCGTCGAGATTTCGGACATTCGTTTAGACCTGGCGCGTGGCTTTCTGGTAGCTGATGTGGTGAGCAAGTCGCGCGTGGGCACCGCAATGGTGACTTACGACGACGTGGACCTCACCACCCTGGGCGCTGGTGCGAGCGTGGCGGACGGTGAAGCCAGTGGGACTGCTTTGCCTGCGAAATTGACCGCCGGTGGAGTTCCTGCGTTTGCATCCTTTTACGGTGAGGGTGATCCTTTTGACCCCGTAAGTTTTGCGGTTTCCTATGTTGCTCCCGTTGAGGTGCCGGTGGTGACCGCGTCGCCGGCTGCGCAGGCAGTGGAGAGTGGCGCTCCGGTGACATTCACGGCCGCCGCCACCGGGCATGATGCGCTGCAGTGGCAGGTTCTTGCCGCTGGCTCCGCGGACTGGGCTGATATTGCTGGGGCTTCAAGCCCCACACTGACCATTACTGCCTCGGCGCTCGAGAATGGCAACCAATACCGTGCCGCGTTCACCAACGCAGGCGGTGTTGTCTACAGCGGGGCTGCGGCTCTGACAGTGACCGAAGCGGAGGAGCCTGTTCCTGTGTTTACGCCTGAGTTGAAGGTGTTTGCTGCTGATGGTGTGACGGTTTTGAGTGGTCCTGTTGCTGAGGGTGCGAAGGTTGTTGTTAAGGGATCTGGTTTTGATCCGCAGGCCAATATTGCGCCTGCTGGTTCGCGTCCGCCGATTGCTGCTGGGAATCCGGCGGGTGTGTATGTGGTGTTTGGTAAGTTCGCTGATAAGTGGCGGCCGTCTGAGGGGGCTCCTTCTTCTGCTCGTGTGGTGGGGGATCAGTTGTGGGCTTTGAGTCAGGCTGCGCTTGATGCAGTTCCAGCGGCGTACAAGAAGGTTGTTAGTGATCAGTGGGTTGAGATTTCCCCTGAGGGTAATTTCACTGCGACGCTGACGGTGGCGAAGAAGACTGACAAGAACGGTGAAGTTCAGTGGCCTGAGGCTGGCAATTTTGGTGCTTACACCTACCCTGCGGGTGGGACGAGCAAAGCTGCGCAGGAACTTTACGCACCAATCACCGTTGGCAAGCCTGTTCCTGTGTTTACGCCTGAGTTGAAGGTGTTTGCTGCTGATGGTGTGACGGTTTTGAGTGGTCCTGTTGCTGAGGGTGCGAAGGTTGTTGTTAAGGGATCTGGTTTTGATCCGCAGGCCAATATTGCGCCTGCTGGTTCGCGTCCGCCGATTGCTGCTGGGAATCCGGCGGGTGTGTATGTGGTGTTTGGTAAGTTCGCTGATAAGTGGCGGCCGTCTGAGGGGGCTCCTTCTTCTGCTCGTGTGGTGGGGGATCAGTTGTGGGCTTTGAGTCAGGCTGCGCTTGATGCAGTTCCAGCGGCGTACAAGAAGGTTGTTAGTGATCAGTGGGTTGAGATTTCCCCTGAGGGTAATTTCACTGCGACGCTGACGGTGGCGAAGAAGACTGACAAGAACGGTGAAGTTCAGTGGCCTGAGGCTGGAAATTTTGGTGCTTACACCTACCCTGCGGGTGGGACGAGCAATGCTGCGCAGGAACTTTACGCACCAATCACCGTTGGCAAGCCTGCAGAACCCGTTGCCAAGCCTGCTCTGAAAGTTGAGCCGGCAACGGGCCTCAAACATGCCAGCAAGGTCATGGTGTCCGGTTCTGGTTACACAAAAGACCGCTGGATTTATATTGCAGAAACCGCTCAGGGCCCCGGTGCTGACAGGGTGCCGGAGTCCTACGAGAACGCTGTTCGGCTGAAGGTGGATCCAGACGGAACCTTCGGTCCGGTGGAATTCTCGGTAACAACAGTATTCAAAAATGGTGGCTTTAATGCCATCGACAACACGCTCTACATTTCCACGTTTTCCTCACCGTTGGATATTGACAACATTGAGCACAACTACTCCGCGGACCGCAGTCAAGACGAATTCGTCAAGCTAGCCTGGGCCGATGCCTCAGCACCGAACGTCCCGGAGCCCGAAGTTCCTGCCAACGAACCGACTCTGACTCTCGATGCGGCCAGCGTTGAAGCGGGCAAAACCGTCAAACTCACAGGCGCTGACTTTGCCCCGGGCAGCACACTTGCCTTTGACCTCAATGGTGAAGAGATTGCGCCAGGGGCTCCCTCCGCAGCCGTCGGCGGACTGGAGTGGGGTGTTAAGGAATCATTCCGCAACTACTTGGGCAGCTCCATCGCACAGGGCACCATCGTCACGGATGGTGGCGCCACGGACAACCCGGACGGCACTTACCACTTCCCGGCAGTCAGCTTCGATGCTGCGAACAAGATTGCTAGCTTTGCCGGCTCGGTATCCATGGTGGGTCACGACGGTGCGCTTCAAGTCACCTTGAGTAATCTCCGCGTGGACGTCAAAGCTGCTAGTTTGCTGGCCGATGCAACTAGCAAGTCATTGGACGGCGAGCTGAATAAGTACTCTGACGTTGCCCTGGTTTCAATCGATACCACTGCAGTCACGGGCGGCAATGAGGGCGTTTCCGGTAAAAATCTGGCCACGGTCCTAACCAAGGCAGGGGTGCCGGCTTTCGCTGACTTCTACCCGGTGGGCACATCCTTTGATGGCTTGAGCTTCGAGGTGCGGAGCCTGGCTCCTGCAGAGCAGCTGCTGGTTGATGCCAACGGAGCTTTCTCACTCGAGTGGACTGTTCCCGCCCGGCAGAAGTCAGGCAAGTACACCGTCACTGCCACAGCAACTGCTCCTGAAGTACCCACATTGGCTCACGGGGTTGTTCAGACTGGTGGGGTGCAGAAAGCTTCGGCAGCCCTAGAGATTACAGCTGCTGCGATCACGCCGCCCACCACTGACAAGCCCACGGCACCGCCAGTGACTGACAAACCGACGCAGGCTCCAGAAGGAAGCCTAAATGCGGATGCGAAGTGCAGCAATGGCAAGGTTGTGGGCGGCACCCTGACGTGGGGAGTCAAGGAATCCTTCCGGAAGTACATCACCGGCAACATTGCCAAGGGTCAGATTACTTTCAACGGTTCTCCCGCAACGTGGGACCAGCTCTTCACCTTTACCAAGGGTGCCGGCAGCATTGATGCCGGCAAGCGAACGGGTGAGGTTGTCTTCGACGGCGTTGTCCGCTTCCAGGGCCACGATTACGGATCCGGCCCGGTCCTGTCCGTGACAATGCAGAAATTGACCTTGGTCATGGACGGCAACGTTGGCACGCTGCAGGCAGATGTGGTGAGCCGTTCCTTGGAATCGGCAACTGTTGGAGCAAAGCCCGGTGCCAACACCACCTACAACTCGGTGGTTTTGGCAACATTGGATCTGTCCGGCGCCGCACTGAACACTGCGGAGACCATGTACTCCGGAACCGCCGTCCAGACCACACTCGCAGCCAGCGGGGTTGCGCCGTTTGCTGATTTCTATGCAGCAGGGGAATCACTGGATGCCTTGAGCTTCAACCTTGGCTGCTCCGAAGGTGCTGTGTTGCCTGAGAACAATGCAGGCGCTTTAGCTGGTACTGGTACTGGTACTGGTGCTGGTGCGTTGGCGAAGACAGGCGCCATGGGCATGGATGCATCCGTCATTGGGGCCCTGCTGGTCCTGATGTTCGGTTCTGGCGTCATTGTAAGCAACCGTTTGGTGCGCCGCCGCCGCTACTAAAGGACGATGGTAATACCAACGTCTCAATAGAAACGTAGCTGTAAATAGCTAGGAAGGGGCGGCTTGTGCTGATGCACAAGCCGCCCCTTTGTTTAAGTTTGTCATTGATTGTGCTTCTTGACGTAGCTGACGAGGAGTTGCTCGAGTGGGCTGGCGTTGCTTTCGGTATTGGTCCCGGATGCTGCAGGGTGTGAGGTCCCGTGCTCAGTTTCTTGTGCAACAGCGGGAGGTGCGGATGGGTTCAGGAGCTTCTCGAGCCACGTGGGATAACAGGGACGTTGATGGTCCTTGCGCCGGGTGCGGTGCTTCCTGCCCGATGGTGCCACCCAGTCAACGCTCCCGCCACAGTCCACGGTGGGGGTCCAACCGCGCAGGCGAATGTTATGGCGATCGGGATCGTCAATGCTGCGGCAGATTCCGTGCCGGTTTTTATCGTCCTTGTAATGCCGAAGTGCGTGGTGACGTTTACAGGCGGGACGTAGGTTTTCCAGTAAGGTCTGCCCGCCGTTTCCGTAAGCCAACAGGTGGTCGGTTTCCGTATCCATGACGGGATTGGGACAACCCGGAAAGTAACAGCCGCCAACAAGCGCCCGCAGCACTGCCTTGTCCGCTTCGCGGAGCTGGTATCTTTCCGGATGCAACCCTAGAGGTTCACCTGTGGCCGGATCGGTCAGTACACGCAGGAAACTGCCCGCGTTGATTAGCAGCTTGCGGGCTATGTGCAGTGAAACCGGCCCGGAACAGGCCTCGGATCCTACTAATTCAGCGGGCTCATGGGTGATGCCCAAGGCCCCCAAGAAGGGCACAGTGATCAGGACCGTCGCTTCGGGTAGGGGTGGGTCAGCAACTGGCAGGTTGGCTTGGAGCGCTGCCAGCTGATCCAGATATTCCTGCGAAGCGTTTTCGTCGATTCCGTCCACCAATCCGTGTGCATACCCGCTGGGCCTTGCTTGCGAGCCTGGAGGGGTGCTGCTTGCCCCTGTGATGCTGGCGCTGTCCTCGGCGCCAAAACCAGGAAGCGGCGGCTGCCCGAGCAACAAAGCTGCGGCAACATCCACGCGCAGCTGCGTCAAGGTGCGGTTCTCGGTGTCCCGGGCCAGAGGGCTGTTTGCCAGATCCCCGCCCCGATCCCTGCCTAGATCCGCTCCTGCTCGCGGACGGTTCTTGAGAGCGCGGGCAGTCCGGGTGCACTTGACCCAGATTCCTTCCGCCGCCAGTGATGGAACGTGAAGTGTCAGCCAGGACATGCCATCCTTGCCCGGCGCCAAGGTCATGGAGCGTGCTGCGTGGGCGGCTTTGCTGCGCGTGCTGATGGTTGCCGGATGGAGTGACTCTCTGGTCCGTCTGGCTTTTGGCGCAAAACTGGCGGCGCTGGAACCTGGTGCCAGCTGAAGAAGGCGCTGTTCAAAGGCAGCCGTTTGAGCGGCCGTTATGCCGGGGGTCTCAAGGAGCGTTTCCACCTCATCCACAATGATCCACGCGTGCCTGGCGGAGAGGGCCCCGGCCTGCAGTTGCGCGAAGGCCAGGGGATGGTTATTGAACAATTCCGTGGAGTGGTGGGCCAAGGTAGCTGCCGTACGTTCGGGGATGCACAGGGTTAAGGCGAGCTCACTATGGGCGCTGGATTCGCAGATTCCCGCCTGCCACGGATCCAGAGACATTGACTGACCTTCCACGGCGGCTGCCCCCATGAGCTGGGCCACCAAAGCGGCCTTGCAGGCGGCCACCCCGTCTTCAAGGCATTTCATGGCACCTAGCGCGGCTACCGCAGAATCGTAGACAGTCCGGGCCACGCTCAGTCTTGAACGTGGTTCCTGCGAAGGAGACTGAAAAGGAGCCGGAACATAGGCGGGTAGACCCTCAAGGGCAGGACTGTCAGTGCCAAAGGGTTCAATGGAAGGAAGAGTAATTGCGCGAAGGGCTGAAGCCACATCCTGTGTGGCTTCAGGGCCCCGGTCTCCGGGGTCAATCTCCGGAATACTCATATATCCATTATAGAGAATACGTTATAATAATGCTATAGTTCCCCATAAATTTATTCTATAAAATAGTCAGTCACCACCGCGGCTGGGAGAGTTGCTCTATGGATGCGCAGATCGTTTGGACAGTGGTTTGTGGGCTCGCTATTGCTGTCGGTGCCGTTGGGATTATTGTTCCGGTGCTGCCCGGCAGCATGCTCATTGCGGTGAGTCTGCTGGTATGGGCGCTAGCGGTGGGTGGCCCGGTAAGCTGGATTGTTTTCGGTGTGGGCCTGGCCCTCGTGGCTTCGGGTATGGCCTCCAGCGCCGTGCTGACGGGCAGGGCAATGAAGAAGCGGTCCATTCCCGGCCGTTCGGTGGTCATTGGCCTGGTGCTCGGCGTTGTGGGCTTCTTTGTGGTTCCCGTGGTGGGGTTGCTGTTGGGCTTTGCGGCAGGGCTGTTCCTCTCGGAATTTGCCCGCCAGAAGGAGCTCAAGCCGGCAGTGTCCTCATCCGTGGCTGCGCTTAAAGCCACCGGGTTGGGGATCTTGGCCGAATTTGGCTTCGCCGTGCTGGCTGCCGGAACGTGGGCTGCGGGAGTGCTGATCTACTTCGTGAATCGGTAGAGCTTCTTCGGCGGCCACTAGCAAGCCATGCGCCTAGGGGACGTTGAGCACCACGTTGATGGAAGCCATGCGTCCGCCGCAGCGCTCATCACCTGAGATACGGGTCCAGTTAAGGGCGGTGGACTGAGCAGCCACAACGTTCCATGCTTTGTCATAAACGCGGAACGTGACAGCTTTGGGCGGATTTGTAGCAACTTTGAAGAGCCAGGACCCATCCTTTTGCTGCGTCAGCATGCCGGAATTTTTTGCCGAGCTCTTCGCGAAGGTGGGTGGCAGTGGGACGCATTCCGTTCCGGAACAGGCAGTCACGGCACCCGCGTCAACGTTGCCCGTCAGCGAGAGTGTGAGCTGGTTGTTCCAGGTGGGAGCGGGGCAGGGCCCGGAATCTCTGTCAAGAACTATGGCACCAATGATGAAGGCCATGCAAAAGGCGGCCACCAGGGGAACTAAGACAAGTTCCACACGGCGGCGGGTAAGCGGAACGGCAGGCATGGCCACATGCTACCGAACCACTCTGACTGTTTGCCGCGAATTCGGCACTAGTATCTGTACATGCAAGCTGACACCTCCAAGATCCCGGTAGCAACTCAGCCCAACTACCCTTTCGTGCGGGGTGATGTTCGGCTGCGACCCGTTACCTTGGGCGATATCCCTGCTGTGAATGGCTACAGATCAATGGCAGAGGTTGCCCGTTATCTCCCGCACCAGCCGCAGACACTGGCAGACACCGAGCTGACAATCTCCTCCATGGTGGCCCAACAGGGCCTGACTATCCCTGGGCAATGGTTGGACCTTGCTGTGGAGGAGGGGCCGTCGTCGGAGGTGGTGGGGGAGGTGTTGCTCAAATGGGATGCCGAGAACTGGCGCCGTGGTGAAATTGGGTTCGTGTTCAGCCCGGCAGCTCAGGGCCAGGGGATTGCCTTCGCTTCGTGTACTGCGGCCTTGGATATGGCATTCAACCACTTTGGTTGGCACCGGGTCGAAGGGATTTGTGATGAACGCAATGAAAAATCGTCCGCGCTAATGGCCCGGCTGGGGATGCGTTTGGAGGCCACCTTTGTAGAGTCGGATTGGAGCAAGGGTGAATGGGTCACCTTGGCGCACTATGCCATCTTGAACCGAGAATGGCAGGATCAAAAACAGAAAAGGAGCGCCACTCATGGCAGTGCCTGAGGGGATGCCCGACGCCGGAGTGCGGCTTACGCTCAATGTCCCCCTGCGCTGGGCAGACATGGATGCTTATGGGCACATTAACAATGTAGAGGTCCTGCGGATCTTGGAAGAGGCCCGTGTGCACGCCTTTGGCCAACCCGCTGGCACCGGGCTACCGGGAGTGGAGGTGGCCTTGCCAATATTTTCCGATCTTGCGCAGGACATCCAGGCGCTGGTGGTGGAGCACCGGGTGAAGTACTTGGCCCCGTTGAACTACCGCAATATTCCGGCGGTTGTTGAGGTGTGGGTCAGCGCCATCAAGGGCGCCAGCTTCACTGTTGCCTACGCCATTTTTGATCCAGTTACAAAGAGCAAATGTGTCATTGCTGAGACGGTCTTGGCGTTCTTCCATGAACCGAGTGGCACGGTGGTGCGGCTGGCAGAGTCCAAGAAAGCTCAGTTGGAGCCGCTCAAGGGAGTCAAAAACTTCAAATCCTGATCCTGGGAAAGTAAATCCCTCAACTGCATGCCAGGCGGAATCGGCCTCAAGTAGTGTCCCGAAGGACTTTCCTTGCAAGGACGGAGGTTCACAGTCTTCGTCATGGGGTTCGGCGCTGACGATTTTGGTGATGTCGAACGGATGGTGCACGTCAAACATCGTTTCTCAGTATGCCGAGCCGAGCACGATCAGGATGGCTGATGTTAGGGTTCAGTGAAGGGTGGAACGTCGCGGCCACCACCTGGGCAGGAGGCGATTGGTGTGACGGCGGACGAGGTAACGATCGGGTCCTACCCACGGGATGATGTCTTCAATTCTTGGGTGAAGGACGGTCGGGTCAGGGCAGGAACAGCAAAGATCAGCGTCCGCATCGCCGACGGTTCACTCAAGCGGGTCGGTGAGCTGGTCCTCGGGAGTCTTGAGGTCCTGCATCCTGCCGTCGAGGTCGGTGCTGAGATCATAATCGACCTACACGGGCAGTTCGACGGTCTGGTTTTCGAGCGGCAGGTCACTTTCTTCGCCACCGGCGACGAGGGTCACGACGTGTATATCTCCGCAGTTGGCCCTGGGGCACGCGCAGAGCCTAAGACAGGTCGCCTATTTAGTAAGACGCGCTACTCTGGATTCGAATTCGGGGTGCTGGCCATGGCGGTGACGACACAGCAGGGCACTCGGGTCACGAGTCGATCAGGTCCGCTGATCGAGCACGATCCCGGTGATGGCGTAGCCCCGAGCTGACAGCGCTCCAACGATCAAGTACACATCAGGCGTTCCCCTTGCAGCGCATCGACCCGGTGCAGACGTGTACTGAAATTGGTGGTGCCGGGTGCGGCAACATGGCTAAGGCAGCTCCTCCGTTGACGGCACTGTATTCCAAACTCTCCACTAGTGGAATGTGCCAGGAGTGGCCATGCCAACTCCCGGATCGGCAGGTGATGCACAGACCATCGCTGGTCGCGAGCATCAAGGCATCAAGAGTGTAAATCCACGCAGCATGGGCCGCCACACTCCAAATGAGGTGGATCAATCCCCTTGACAATGTGTCGGGCTTCACACAAGATGGGACAACAAAAGTTTTCTTTCAGACAACATTTGTTTACCAATTTCGTCCGCTAGTGAATGTTGAGGCGCCAGTGCCCATGAATACCGAAGTGAGTGCTCAGCGAAGAAGCGGGCTCTCCCCCTGGGGCCGGCTCTCCAAGCGGCTTAACGCCGATTCCGATGGCTACGGCCCCATCAAGGGCACCCTTGGCGCCCGGCGCATAGGCCTTATTTGGCTGGCGGCCAATCTTGTGGTCACCACCCTCCTGACCGGAACGCTATTTGTCCCCGGAGTCTCATGGCCCCTAGCCATCGGGCTGATCATTGCCGGGTCTCTAGTAGGCGGTGTGGTTCTGGTGCTCATCGGCAACATGGGGACCCGAACAGGGCTTCCCACCATGTCACTGACCAAGGGAGCCTTTGGCCTCCGGGGATCCTTCCTTGCAGTGGCCGCCAACGTGGTGATCCTGATGGGCTGGAGCTGGGTCCAGGCCATGCTGGCAGGGGTGACGGTCAATTTCCTGGTTGAGCAGGCCACCGGCTTCTCGAATCCAGTGCTCTTCTCCGTCCTGTGCCAGCTGTTTGTTGTTGGGTTGGCAATATTTGGTCACGCTGGTATTGCCAAGGTTGAGCCATGGCTTGCGCTGGTAATTCTCGCCATCATGGCCTACATCTTCATTGTTGCCTTTACCTCGCACCCGCCTGCTGATTTCGCCGCCATCAAGGTGGACACCACTTTGGGCTGGTCAGGCATCACCGTGCTTGACGTCGTCATTGCCACGGCCATCTCGTGGACGGTGCTATCCGCCGAATTCAACCGGCTGGCCAAGACACAGGCCGCGGGGGTAGTGGGTTCAGGCATTGGGTACGTTGTCTCCACAGTCCTGTCGATGAGCTTGGGGGCCACGGCCATCGGATACGTGGTGCTGTCGGGCGGTGATGCGCTTGGATTCGACCCGACGGTCATTGTTGCCGCCTTTGGCGCTCCGCTGGCGATCGTCATTTTCCTCTCCGTAATGGCAACTAACACCATGGTTGTCTACGGCATGGTCTCCTCGGTGGTGAATATGGCCCCCTCACGCAGGATCCGGTTCCTGCCCACTGCGCTGGTTCTGGGGGCCATCTCCGTACTAGGAGCAACATGGCTGGCACTCCTGGAACAATTCACCTCGTTCCTGACAGTTGTTGGCGCGTTGTTCCTGCCCGTGTTTGCCATCATGATCGTGGACTACTACATCGTGAACAAGGGCTACTACGGCTCGGACATCCTGCGTGGCCGCGGTGGGCGCTTTTGGTACCAGGGCGGGGTGAACATCGCCGCGATTGCCGTGTGGTTGGTGGGCGCCGGCACCTCAGTCATCTTGACCTATGTGGCGCCCAGTCCTATTGGTGCCACCATCCCCACTTTCGTCATTTCTTTTGCCCTTTACCTCGGGTGGGCGCTGCTCACCCGGAGCATCAGGACAGACAAACCGGTCTCACGCCACCTGACGGTGACAGAGCCCGAATCAAGCAACCCAGAAAGACAAGAAAATGCACATCGTTGACCTGAGCCAGCCCGTTTCCACCGGAATGCAGGTTTTCCCGGGGGATCCGGTTGTTTCATCGAATGAAGTGGCCACCAACGCCGCCGATGGATTCCAAGTCGCTGAACTCCATCTGGGCACTCACACCGGCACCCATGTTGATGCTCCCCTGCACACCGTCGACGGCGGCATAGCCGTTGACGAGCTAGATCTGGCGAGGCTGTACGGCCCCGCGCGGATCGTCCACGTGCCGGGGGCTGCCCCCCGCAGCATGATCGAGTTCAGTACGGTCGAAGCCCAGCTGAACAACCTCAAGCCAGGCACCATTGTACTTTTCCACACGGGCTGGTCCGCATACTTCAACACATCCGCTTACCTTGACCATCCCTACCTGGACCCGGACATTGCCGCGCACTTGCTGGCCCAAGGGGTTTCTGTCATCGGTGTGGACTCACTGAATCCAGATCCCACACCGGAGACGCAGACAGAGGCTCCGCTGCACTTGCCCGTGCACCAGCACATTCTAGGAGCAGGAGGTGCCATCATTGAGAACCTCACCAACTTGGCAGACATAACGTGGAAAGATCCACTGTTCTCTGCGCTGCCGCTGCGACTAATGGGCTTGGACGGTTCCCCAGTCCGGGCCGTGGCCATGCGTCCGTTCCCCGGATAGGGCCAAGGGAACAAGGCACAGGGGTAAAAAACGGTAGTGCACGTATCCATCTGACACACAGATTGCTGTGATGGTCTATGGGTCTGCTACTAACTTGGCAGGAGCAGCCAAGTTAGTAGCAGTTCAAACTCGCGCTCTTATTGTTGACGGATCTGATAAAAATGGGGCGCAAATTGCTCTGGCAGAGCACACGGCACCGCACATGAGAATCCCGTCAGTGCGGCGAGGGTTTACACCCTCTGTTATTTCTTTTCCTCAAGTTTTAGTGCCACACCTAGGGCGAAGAACGTAGGTGCCCAATGGCCAACAAAAATGCCCCACCGGTCCGATTGGGCCTTGGAATGGTCGGATTTGGCCCGGCTGACCAGCCAAGAACCTAGGGAGAGCGCGATGGATGCGAATCCCCCTGCGTATGCGTACTCGCTCTTGACGCCGGCATTGTGCAACATTTCGATCATGATGGCTTTCTCCACTCTAGAAATTACTGAGGTAACTCGACTCTGCCACAAGAGAAGCCGTATTTGAAGAGGCCTTCCGCTCGGAAGCGGATTGCTTTGGGCCAGGTTGCAGCGACAGGGCTCAGCGGTTCGGCCGCTGTGAGATCGGAGAAATGGTTATCCTCGCAGTCCTGTCCTGTCTGGAAAGTCTATCTACCAATGAGGACGTCCCTGCCATCTAGCCGGATACTAGAATTCCGTCTGGATCGGCATAGATCATGGCCCCGGGACGGATCTGAACGTCACCTAGACGCACGGTTCCATCCAGGTGGCCCAAGCCGTCCTTGGCGCTCTTGGCCGGGTTGGTGCCCAGCGCCTTTACCCCCAGGTCCAGGGTGCCGATGGCCACGGAGTCGCGGATGGCGCCGTTGATAATGACGCCCGCCCAGCCATGATCCACAGCAGATTGGGCAATCATGTCCCCCATCAGGGCGCTCTGGAGCGAGCCGCCGCCGTCCACCACAAGGACCGAACCGTTCCCTGGTGTGGCCAGAACCGCCTTCACTAGCCCGTTGTCCCGGTGGCATTGAATGGTCCGGGCCGGTCCGCTAAAAGTGGCCACAGCGCCAAAGTCCCTAAATTGCAGCGAGACGGAGGCCAGCTCCGGCCCCCGTTCGTCATACATATCTGCCGTGGAGATACCCAAAGTGTTCCTGTTCTGTGAGATCGTCTTTGGCCAGCATAAGGTGCAATACTCGTGGAATGCGAGGGATCTCTCCAACAGAAGCGAGGGCGCTGCGTTTCTGGCGCAGCGGAATTTAGCAGGGAATGCAAAGGGGTTGGGATGGCGGCGCAGACACACGGAATTACCGGGGACACAACAACGCTGGGCGGATTCTTAGAGCGGGAGATCCGCGCCGCTATGGCGGACCCGGCACAGACCCGGACCCGCGCCCTTGACCGGCACGCCAACGCGCATGACGCCTCCCATTTTCTCCTGATTCCACAGGCCGTGGCGGTCCCTGCGGATGCTGCCGAGGTTGCTAATCTCATGCGCGTCAGCGCCACCCATGGGCTGGAGCTGACACTTCGCTCCGGCGGTACAAGCCTGAGCGGGCAGGCCGTCAGCGGCGGGCTGCTGGTTGATGTGCGCAAGAACTTTCGCAGTATTGAAGTGCTCGACGGCGGTGCCCGGGTCCGTGTGCAACCGGGGGTTACGGTGCGGGATCTAAATGCACGGCTGCTGCGCTTTGGCTACAAATTCGGCCCGGACCCGGCCAGTGAAGCTGCCTGCACCATTGGCGGGGTGGTAGCCAACAACTCCTCAGGAATGGCCTGCGGCATTACCGATAACGCATACCGGACCCTTGAATCCCTGACGCTTGTGCTCCCCAGCGGCACCGTGATTGACACGGGCGCCCCGGATGCCTCCGCCCGGCTGCGCTCCCTAGAGCCCGAACTTTTCAAAGGACTGGGCGAACTTGCGCAGCGAGTCCGCAGCAACCCGGCCTCCCGGGCCACCATTGAGCGCCAGTTCGCCATGAAAAACACCATGGGTTACGGGCTCAATTCACTCTTGGACTTTGATGATCCTGTGGACATTCTGGCCCACTTGATAGTAGGCAGCGAAGGCACTCTGGGCTTTGTGGCCGAGGCAGTTTTCAGAACTGTTCCCCGACTGGCCCATGCCACCGCCGGGCTGTTGGTGTTCAAGGATCTGCATGCCGCCAACATGGCCTTGCCAGCGCTGGTGGACAGCGGCGCCGCCACCGTTGAATTGCTCGATTCGCTCTCATTGAAAGTGGGTCAGGGACTCACCCAGGTGCCCGGTGTGGTGCGGGATCTGCGTGTGGAGCAGCACGCCGCCCTGCTGGTGGAATATCAGAGTGGCAGTGCGGCGGAACTTGTGGACCTCAACGCCAAGGCTGTGGCGCTCGCAGGATCGCTGGGGCTGGACGGGCCAGCGGATTTCAGCTCAGATCCCACGATTCGAGCGGAGCTCTGGCACCTGCGTAAGGGGTTGTACACCTCGGTGGCCGGCGCCCGCCCGCAGGGCACCACTGCGCTATTAGAGGACGTGGTGGTCCCGGTCCCGGCACTGGCCCGCACCTGCCTAGAATTGAACACCCTCTTTAATAAGTACAACTATGCTAATTCCGTCATTTTTGGACATGCCAAGGACGGCAATATCCACTTCATGTTGACTGACAAGTTCTCCAGTGCGGACGAGCTGAGCCGCTACTCATCTTTCACCGAGGACATGGTGGATGTGGTGCTCGGTGAGGGTGGCTCACTCAAGGCCGAGCACGGCACTGGCCGCGTCATGGCGCCCTTTGTGCGCCGCCAATACGGCGATGAGCTCTACGGTGTTATGCGCAGAATCAAGGAGCTGTGCGATCCCTCCGGCATGCTCAACCCCGGCGTTATTTTGGACGACGATCCAACAGCACACTTGCGCCATATAAAATTGGCACCGCCGGAGGTTGATCCCGAAGTGGACCGCTGCGTCTCCTGCGGATATTGCGAACCCGTATGCCCCAGCAAGAACCTGACCTTGACCCCGCGGCAGCGTATTGTCACCCTGCGCGACATGGAGGCGGCCCGCCAGCGCGGGGACACTGAGCTCGCCGAAGCCCTCGCCAAGGACTATGACTACGCCGGTATTGACACCTGCGCAGTGGATGGCATGTGTCAGACCGCCTGCCCCGTGGATATCAACACCGGCACCATGGTCAAGCGCCTGCGCACCAAGGACGCCGGCATGGGAGAAAGTGCTGTGTGGGGGACCGTCGCCAAACACTGGGGTGCGCTCACCCAAAGTGCCGGGCTGGCACTGAGCCTTGCCGCGAAGGTGCCCTCTGTGGCCATGCAGCCTGTGAATAGATTGGGGCGGAAGGTGCTTGGGGCGGACACGCTGCCGCTGTACTCCTCCGAATTGCCGTCCGGTGGGAAGGCGCGACGCCGGCCAGCACCGTCCGGTGTTCCGGCGGCCGTGTACTTCCCCGCCTGTGTCAACGTGATGTTCGGCCCTGCCGGTGACGGCAATGCCGGGGTGCAGGCAAGTTTTGAGCAATTGTGCACGGCTGCCGGGGTGGAGCTGTTAGTTCCGGAGGGTATTTCCGATGCGTGTTGTGGAACGCCGTGGTCCTCCAAGGGGATGGCGGCCGGGCTGGAGACGATGCATGCACGGACACTGAAGTTGCTCCGCAAGGCAACCCGGGACGGCGAGCTGGAGGTTATTTGTGATGCCTCAAGCTGCACGGAAGGGCTGCTACACACCATTGAAACCGAGGTTCTGGACCCTGGCCAGCGGCCGTTGAGGGTGGTGGATGCCGTGGAATTTACCGCTGCGGCGCTGCTGCCGCTACTACAGGGGACCTGGAAACGGGTGGAATCGATGGCCTTGCACCCCACATGTTCATCCGCCCGGATGGGCCTGAACCCCGCCCTCTTGCAGATCGCCGAGGCCGCTGCAGAAACAGTTCAGGTGCCGGAAAACTGGGGTTGCTGCGGATTTGCTGGAGACCGGGGCATGCTGCATCCGGAACTCACGGAATCAGCTACGGCCGCACAAGCCGGCGATGTAGTGGCGATGGGCGCAGCTGTGCATGCTTCCTGCAACCGGACCTGCGAGCTGGGAATGACCCGGGCCACGGGCGCAGACTACCGGCATGTGCTGGAAGTGTTGGCCGAGGTGGTTTCCCGCGAGATTCCCGTAACAGGGCAGTAAGTTCGCGCACGTTTAGGCCTATTTGTGCAGCTTTGTGACTAAAGTAGGTCAAAAGACTGGTGTCAGTGCGCAAAGCATGGGCGCCTTGGATCAAATAAGGGGATTAAGCATATGGCTGGAATCATCATTGTCGGCGTAGACGGCAACTCAACGTCCATGAAGGCTGCCCGTGTTGCCGCGGAACTGGCTAAGGCAACGGGCCGCACCCTGCGCGTTGTGACAGCATTTGGCGAGGACAAGACCGAGAAGGTCTCTATTGGCAACGACGAATGGTTCCTCTCCACGGCGGATGAGGCTGAGCGTGTGGCCCAGCGCGTTGCCGAAGAGCTGAAGATCAGCGGCGTCAAGACCGAGTACTCATCATCCTTGGGCAAGCCTGCCGATGTCCTGCTGGAAGAAGCCACCAAGCTCCAGGCGGACATGATTGTTGTGGGCAACGTCCGCATGCAGGGCCTGGCCCGCGTACTGGGTTCGGTTGCCAACGCGATTTCACACAACGCCCCGTGCGACGTGTACATCGTCAAGACCGACGGCTAATAACTGTTGTTTGCAAAACCCCCGCGGCCTGAATAGCTGCGGGGGTTTTGTGTTTTGGTGCGGCAGCCTGAGTGTTATCAGCATTCAGCGGTATGTGCGGTGCTGATTTTCCCGCTGTGATGGGCCCGGCGAGGCATCAGCGATCCAAGGACCCGTGCCCTCTGAAGGGTCCAGTACGCCGTCCTCCAGCCAGTTGAAGTCCCCGGCCAGCACGTCCTGGGAAAGTTTCCTGTCAGAGTCATCCGTGTTGTTCCACAGCTCGGCGAACAAAGTCTCTACGCGCAGCCTCGACTGCCAGGAAAAGGCATCCGCGAGTGCCAACGCGGACCGGCCCTGGCCGGCGTCCTTGAGGCGCAGCATTTCCGCCCGGGAGCAGCATGCTGAAATGGCAAACAACTCGGCGCCGATGTCCACAATCCGGGCCAGGAACGCCTGCTTGTATTCAAGCTTTCCCTGCCAACGGCCCATGGCGTAAAACGTCTGGCGGGCCAACTTGCGTGATTGACGTTCCACAAAGCGCAGGTGCTTGGCAAGCGGCCCAAACTCGTTATAGGAGCGTGGATCCATACCCTTGCCCACAACAAGTTGTGGCAGCCACTTGGCGTAGAAACCGCTGGCACCCACGGCAGCCCTGCCCTTCTCGGCCAGTGTTGCCGTAGTGGAGGCTAAATCGCCAGCCGCAGCAAGATGGGCATCAACTGCCTCGCGGGCAATCAACAAATGCATGATCTCAGTTGATCCCTCGAAGATCCGGTTAATGCGTAAGTCCCGCAAAAGCTGTTCAGCGGGGACGGCGCGCTCGCCACGGTCAGCCAATGACTGAGCTTTCTCATAGCCCCGACCGCCACGAATCTGCACCAGCTCATCCGCGCACTGGTAGGAGAATTCAGAGGACCAGAGCTTGGCCAGCGCCGCTTCAATGCGAATATCCTTCATGCCTGCATCGGCCAGTGCTGCCGAGAGCTCAAACACTGCTTCCAACGCGAAGGTGGTGGCCGCCATGAATGCCAGCTTCTTGCCTACGGCCTCGTGCTGGCCCACCGGATGGCCCCATTGGGTTCGGGCGTTTGACCATTCGCGAGCGATCTTCAGTGACCACTTTGCAGCACCGGCGCTCATGGCTGGGATGGACAAACGCCCGGTGTTCAGTGTTGTCAGGGCGATTTTTAGGCCCTGCCCCTCCCTTCCCAGCCGGTTTTCCGCGGGCACCCTCACCTGGTGGAAGCGGGTCACCCCGTTTTCAATGCCACGAAGACCCATGAATTCGTTGCGGTTCTCCACCGTGATGCCAGGGGAGTCCGCTTCAACCACAAACGCCGTGATGCCTCCCGTTTTTCGGCCGGCCGGATCAAGCCCCCGGGACGGCACTAGCGCCATGACCACAACAAGTTCAGCAATGACGCCGTTGGTTGTCCAGAGCTTCACACCGTCCAGGACGTACTCGCTGCCGTCTTCCGTGGGCACCGCAGCGCACCCCATACGGGCGGGGTCAGAGCCCACATCGGCCTCGGTGAGCAGAAATGCCGTTACGGCGCCCGCGGCGCAACGAGGCAGAAACTTTTGTTTTTGTGCAGCTGTGCCAAAAACCTTTACGGGTTCCGGCACACCAATGGATTGGTGTGCGGAGATGAGGGCGCCAAAAGCCGGGTGGACGCTGCCCAAGACGGCCAGTGCCCGGCCGTAATAAGTCAGGTTGAGCCCCAGCCCGCCATACTCCTGAGGGATTTTCATGCCGAACACGCCCAGCTCTGCCAGCCCGGCCAGGTATTCGTCCGGAATTTTCGCCTCCCGCTCCACCCGGGCCCCGTCCAGGGTTTCGGCATAGGTCTTCACCTTGTCCAAAAACTCCTCCCCACGCTCGGTTTCTGCGGCGGTGGCTTGCGGGTGTGGATGGATCAGGGAGATCTCAAAATCACCTAAATACAGTCCCTTGGCGAAACTGGGCCTCTCCCACGTTGCTTCCCTAGCTGCTTCAGCAGCGTTTCTGGCATCCTGGGCACTGACCTGATGAGCGTCAACACCCGGATCAGCGGTGTTGGTGCTCTCAGCAGCTGAGTTGTGGCTCATGGCAACCTCAATTCCGCCGGCACAACGGTGTCCGCATTGCCGGCTTGGGGCGAATCCCGGTATTGCCTCGATGCTACGCGCCGGTAAGTGTGCCCGCTAGGGTGCGTGCGTCCCGGAGCTAGTGCCATGCGGCACCGGGTACACCAGTGGTGAAAGGGGTGCCAGGGTGCATCAACTCGCCGAGTCTGCGTAAAAGTCCTGCACCACTTCCCTAAACAGCGGGCGCAACGTGGCAGGGTGGGCTCCGTTCTCCCACTTCCCTGTGATTCTTGCGGCCAGTTCATCCGCCAACGAAAGCCCCTCAGGCCATCCCGTTGGGACCCGCAAGAACCAGTCAAAGCCGGAGGGGCGGGCAGGAATTCCAGCCGCCAGTAGATACTCATTGACGGAATCTTCTATGGTGCACCGATCCTCTGGGGTGAACGGCGCCGCGCGGGTGGTCGCGGTCTCACCCTGATGGCATGTCACCTGGACTTTTTTGGCCGAGTCACACTGAACCGCTTTGCGGGTATTGCCGGGCCCTGCAGCCCAAGCCATCATGGCAAACCAGCCATTTTCACCCAGAAGCTCCCAACCGTCTGCGGATTCCTCAAAGGCCGCCGTGTCCCAGCGTGATATCTCATCCCAGTACGCCACTTCACTGAACATGGACGTCCCTTCCGTTCTAGTTGACCACGTCGGTGATGCCGCGGGCGGCGAGGTAATCGGCGTCGGAGGTCTTGGTGGAACGGACCAGGGTGGGCTTGGTGCCGGACGCTGCGCGCGCCAGCCAGGCCGTGAACAGCTCCCCCGAAGGGTCCGCAATGCTACGCCCAACACCGGTGGCCTCATCGCCTGGATCGAAGGACAACGCCGTGGTGCGTTGTAGCGGCGCCGTGGGGTTGGCTTTCTCGGCGGCAATCAGCTCAGCCAGGCGCAGGCCCGCGGGTTTGGGGCGCCGGTCCGAATCCAAAAGGCCCAGCGTGTATTCCAGCTCAGGGAAATCGGCCAGCTTGCGGCTGACATCATGCGAGCACCACCACGTGACACCCCATAGGTTGGGGGTGTCCAGCACAGGAAGCAGGCTTTGCTCCAGGAAGTCGGCCGCGCCGTCGAAGGGCACCGCTGGATAAGGGGCACCGATCTCCTGCAGCCAGATGGGCCGGGCGGGATTCTCGGCGTAGGCGTCGGCAAGCTGGACCAGGTAATCGGCAAAGAGCGTCCTGGCCGGGTGGCCCTGCGGGAAGAGGTGCGCCACGGCAACAAACACCCACGAGTGCACCGTGGTGGCATCGCCCAGGGTTGCGGCATGGCGCGGCGTGACGGGGCAACTGTCCACAAACCAGGCGTTGTCATCAAAGCTGTGCTGATGCATGCCGGTGGGCCAGGCCTTGCGGGCGGCCGCGAGCAGGGTTGTGAACCATTCGCCCATCTCTGCCGGAGAGGTGACTTGCTGGTCAGGGTGGCGTTCCACCGCGAACTGGTTGGTCTCATTACCTACCGTCATGCCGAGCACGTTGGGGCGGGAGGTGACCTCCTGGGCCAGAGCCGTGATGAGTGCCGCCTCCGCAGCCACAACCTGCGGATTGGTGTAGATGTTGCGCCGGTGCCAGCTCGTCACCCAGGACGGCAGGAAATCAAAGCTTGAAAGGTGCCCTTGCAACCCGTCCACCGAGACGTCTAGGCCAAATTCGGCCGCCGCATCCACCACTGCGCCCACATCGGCAATACCTGCCGGGCGAATGAGCGACCGGTTGGGCTGCAATAGCGGCCACAGCGGAAAAATGCGCACATGGTCAAGTCCCAGCTTGGCGATCGAGGAAAAATCGGCCCGCACCGCATCCAGATCGAAATCCTGCCACGAGTGGAACCAGCCCTCGCTCGGGGTGTAGTTCACACCCCAACGCAAAGGCATCTTGCGGGCGGGTGCGGCGTGGTGTGCGGAGGGAGAAACGGGGAGGCTCATTGGCCAGCTTTCTGCAGACGGAGGGTGAGAATTTGGAAGGGACGCAGCTTCAGCGTGATGGTGGGGTTACCAGATGTGCCGGGATCTCCGGGGGCGCCGGCTGCGCCGGGATCACCGGGGGCGCCCACGGCGAGGGATCCGGATGCGTACGGCTGCTCAAGGAGGTTGTTCTCCGCCACGGAAGCCACGGCGAACGACGCGCTCAGCGTCAGCTGCGCGCGGGCACCGAGCGGTTCGTACAGACGCACGATGACGTCGCCGCTGCGGTCATCGGCCAGCTTGACGGCCTCGATGATGGCGGACTGCGAATCCGTGCGCACCAGCGGCTCAATGGGGCGGCCGGTCCAATCGCCCGGCACGCCATGCCACGGCAAGTTCATGGCATAGCCGGCAGCCACGGCGTCGGCCACCTCGGCGCCCACCACCAGCCCGTACGTGAAGGAATGCTGCCCCTGATCGGTGGTGGGATCGGGGAAGCGCGGCCCGCGCAGCAGGGAAAGCCGCACGGTGGTGAAGCTGGAGCCGTTGGTACCGGGGTGGCGGGAAACGTCGTGGCCGTAGGTGGAACCGTTGATGACCGCTGCGCCAAATCCGGGCTCGCCCACATGGACCCAGCGGTGCGCACACACCTCAAAACGTGCGTCGTCCCAGGACGTGTTCTCATGCGTGGCACGCTGAATGTGCCCGTACTGGGTCTCAAAACGGGCATGGTCCGCGTGCACATCGAGGGGGAACGCGGCCTTGAGTAACGTCTCCTGCTCCCGCCAATCAACCTCGTTGTACACGGTGATGACCTTGGAATCCGGGGAGATCCGCACCCGCTGGGTAATGTGCGAGGCCCGGAAACTGCGCTTAATGGTAATCTCCGGCTGATGGCCCAACATGGTGACCTCCATGGAATCCAGCTCACGAAGATCCGTCACCGTGTTCTTGTAGAAGGCGTCAATGTCCCAGGCATCCCACATATTGGGGAAGTCGGTGTGCAGTTGCAGCAGGTTGGCGCCCTGCCCGGCTGGCACCAGCTCACGATCCGCCGCCACATCCACAATGGAATTAATGACGCCGTCCGCACCGAACCGGACCGTGATCAGCCCGTTGCGGACGACTATTTCGCCGTTGTTGCTTCCGTCCCGCTCAACCGTCACCTCGGTGGTGGCCGGTTCAGGGACACCCGCGCTGAGCGGGGCGACGCCATTGCGCGGGTAAGGGGAGGCGTTGAAATGGAGACCTGTGGCCATGTTCGCCGCCGTTGCCGGCTCCGCCAGGCTCGCATGATCTTCGGCATTCATGGGCGCCAAGGCGTCCACCGCCGTGGAGATGATCTCTTGGAGGTCTTGTGCGATCCGTGCGTATTGCTCAGCCGCCTCGCGGTGCACCCAGGCAATGGAGGAGCCGGGGAGGATGTCGTGGAACTGGTTCAGCAGCACCAGCTTCCAGATCCTATCCAGCTCGTCGTAGGGGTACGCGATGAGTGAGCGTGCCGCGGCCGTGGCACTCCACAGCTCGGCCTCACGCAGCAGGTGTTCGCTGCGCCGGTTGCCCTGCTTGGTCAGCGCCTGCGAGGTGTAGGTGCCGCGGTGCAGCTCAAGGTACAGCTCACCCTTCCACACAGGGGCATTAGGGTATTCGGCCTCGGCTGCCGTGAAGAACTCTGCCGGGCTGGCGATGGTGACCTGAGGTGAGCCTTCTAAATCACGGGTGCGCTTGGCCCGGGCCAGCATTTCACGCGTTGGCCCGCCGCCGCCGTCGCCCCAACCAAACGGGATAAGCGAATTTTTAGCAGCACCCTTGTCGCGGAAATTCCGCACGGTATGCGCCAGCTCGGCGCCGGAAAGTTGGGAATTGTACGTGTCCGCGGGCGGGAAGTGCGTGAACACGCGGGTGCCGTCAATGCCCTCCCAGTTGAAGGTGTGGTGCGGGAACTTATTCACGGTGTTCCACGAGATTTTCTGCGTCAGGAACCACTTGGCCCCGGCCTGCTTCACAATCTGTGGCAGCGCTGCCGAGTAACCGAAGGAATCCGGCAGCCACACCTCCTGGCACTGCATGCCAAAATTTTCACGGAAGAAGCGCTGGCCGTACGTGAACTGCCGGGCCATGGCCTCCGAGCCCACCATGTTCGTGTCCGATTCCACCCACATGCCGCCCACGGGGATGAAACGGCCCTCTGCCACGGCGGCCTTGACCTTGGCGAAGACCTCAGGGCGTTGCTCCTTGAGCCATTCGTACTGTTGGGCTGAGGACATGGCGTACTGGAATTCCGGGTTATCTTCCAGCAGCTTCACCACGGACGACGCCGTTCGGGCCACCTTCCGCACGGTCTCGCGCACGGGCCACAGCCACGCCGAGTCAATGTGCGCGTGCCCAATGGCGGTGATCTGATGCGCGCTGGCGTTGGCCGGCTGGGCCAGCACAGCCGCTAGATGTGCCCGGGCCGCGGCAGCGCTGCCGGGTATGTCGGTGAGGGAGACGGCGTCGAGCGCGCGTTCCAGAGCGTACAGGATGTCCCAACGCCGGGGATTGCCCAAATCCAGCTCCTGCTGGAGCTGGTCCAGCACCTCAAGATCTTGGACCAACTCCCACACTTCGGTGTGGAAAATGTTGATGTCGGCGCGGGCCATGGTGTAGCGCGGGGTGTCCCCGGCCGTGAACTTTTCGCCCAACGGAGTGGGGACGAACGGGTTGTCGGTGAACACGAACGGGTTCGCAGCCGCCTCCACATAGAGATCGATTTCCTCCCCGCCCTGCGCCGGCGCTCCGGGAGCGATCCCATCCACGGGCACCCAGGTGTTCAGCGGGTTCAGGGCCTTCACGGTCTCCCCATTGGGACGGTAAATGAGACCTTCGGCCTGGAAGCCGGGCCACGACTGGCTAAAGCCTAAGTCCACCACGAGCTCCACCCGTTGCCCGCGCGCCTCTTGGGGGACAGCGCCCGTGAGATGAATCCAGCTGGTGCCCCACGGTGGACCCCACGCCTGGCCCACGGCGAATGGCTCAAAAACGACCTCAGCGGCAGGTGGGGCTTCCGCGCGAGCCGGGTGTCCGGCGTCGTCCGGCAAAGTGCTCTCACTCAACCCGAGTGCGATGGCTGGTGCCACAGGTTCGCCCTGCCCGCCCTCCACATGCCAGGCGCGTAACTCTAGCGGCGCAACGGGGGTGTGGATGGCCGGAACAATCCGCTCCGTGAGGACTCGCTTGAGCCGGTCCTGAATCAAGGCGTGCTTGTCATGCATGGGCAAAAAACCTTCCGGGAGGGGAATTGTTCGCTCGGTACGGCCAGTCTAGTGCGGCGCCACGCGCGGGTGGCTTCAGCTGTCCGAACCGCCCCTGAGGGTGGCGGCAAAACCTTGTCCTGACCGGAGCATTCTTTGTGCCGTTGGCAACCGCTGATGCTCGTAGGCGCTGCGGACTTGGCTGCCGCGCAGCCCGATCACCCCGTGGAGAGTGAGTTCGCCTAGGGATTGAGCATCCCCCAGCCCCGTGTCGAACCCGGCGCGGGACGTATTCGGCGATGGTCTTCGTCTCTCCCACGATCATGGCCCCGTCCTGGTTCGGCAGGGAGCTCATGTCCATATAGTTGTGTCCCTGCTGCCATCCGGGGGGCCGCCTCAAAGGGTGCTTTCCCGGTCCAGATCGTGTACCACGCATCAGGGTATCCGGGTATCCCGGGTCCACATGCTGGCGGACCAGGCTGCGGTGCCCGTCAGCACCGAGCCGGATGTCGCTGCGGTGCCCGTCAGCACCGAGCCGGATGTCGCCGCGGCGCCCCCGGCATCAACGGCCCACGCCGAATCGGTGCCCTGCCCGATTTTCACGGCCTCATTCCCATAGTGAATGCTGAGCCCCGGCTCCTGCTCCGCGGCTGCCGCGAGCCGACGCCGGACTGTGGCCCAACCTTCGGGGCCGGTGGTGCCGGGGAGAGCTCAGGGCGTTTCACGGCGGGCGCACCGGCCGGCCCCGAGTGGGGATGGTGCCGGGACATTGCTGCCCATAAGTGTCTAGAAGTCCTTAGAGTGGAGGCATGACACATTCACTGCCACGCGGCGCCGGTGCATCCCAAGGTTTGACCACAGAGAAGTTCACCAGCGTTCGTGAACTTTTTGATTCCATGCTCGACGCCGACCCTCGCTACAGTGCGCAACTGGCCGTCTACGTTGCGGGGGAGAAAGTAGTGGACCTGGTGGGTGGCCCGGATTCCTCTGCCAATTCCCTCACGGGCGTGTTCTCCTGCTCTAAAGGCGTCTCCGCCCTGGCATTCAGCCTGCTGGTCCAGGACGGTTTGGTGGATTTGGACGCCACAGTTGCTAGTTACTGGCCCGAATTTGCGCAGAACGGCAAGGCGTCCGTGACGGTGCGTCAACTGCTCTCACACCAGGCGGGATTGGTGGGGGCCCAGGGTGGCTTCGCCATGGAGGAATACAGTGACCTGCCCGCTGTCGCTGCCCGGTTGGCCGCCATGGCGCCCATGTGGCGCCCCGGCAGCGGCACGTTTGGTTACCACGCGCTGACCATGGGCGTGTTCCTGGAGGAGTTGTGCCGCCGGGTTTCGGGGGAGCGGCTGCAGGATGTTTACAACCGCCGCATCCGTGTGCCCTTCGCCGCCGACATGTTCCTGGGGCTGCCGGAGTCGGAAGAGCCACGTTTCCGTCCCGTACTCTTTGATGAGGAGGCTCCCCCGGCCTTTTTTGACCCGTTCTCCCTTGCTGGAGTCTCCGGCAATGTGCAGGCAGGAAACTTACTGGAACTGCCCAATGTGCGCAGCGTCCGGGCCGCAGGCAGTTGCAGCGGAGCCGGCGTAGGCTCCGCTGACGGGCTGGCCCGCGTGTATGCGGGTGCCATCACCGGAATTGAGGGCCAGCCGGCTTATCTAACCCCGGAAACGATTGCCCTCATGAGCCAGGAACAGGTGTGGGGGCTGGACAGGGTCTTTTGCGACACTGGTGCCTTCGCCATCACGTTCATGAAAGCCCACCCGCGCATGGACTTTGGCAGTGCCCAAGCCTTCGGCCACGATGGCGCCAACGCAGCACTGGGCTACGCTGACCCGCTGTACGGGATTGGATTTGGCTACGTGCCAGCCTGGAATGAGGAAGGCTCCACCACCGGCCGGGCCATGCAACTCAGCGCAGCCGTCCGCCAGGTGTTATTAGCTGGCAACTGATCTCCAGGCTCCGCCTCTGCTGCCATTGCCTCTGGTGCCATGGCCACTGCTGCCATTGCCTCTGGTGCCATGGCCACTGCTGCCATTGACACTGTGGCGATGTGCCCCAGCGTCTAGTCCATGCTGCACGGGAGCATCAGTGAAGGTTTTTGAGGGCTTCCGGGATGGCCCGGTGGAACGTGGGGTAGGCGTAAATCATGGATTCCAGCGTGGAGACGGGGATCCGCGCATGCACGGCCAGTGCCAGCATGGACAGCACCTCCCCGCCCATGGGCCCCACAGAAGTGGCGCCCACTAAAACTCCCGGATCGGCGTCTTCAATGACCTTGATGAATCCGTCGTTGCCTGCGCCATGGATCCAGCCGCGGGCGGACTCGCTCACCTTTGTCAGGCCCACCCGCACCGACAGGCCGGCGTCCCGGGCTTGGCTCTCGGTCAGGCCCACTACGCCGATCTCCGGATCCGTAAACGTCACGCGCGGCACGGCGTGGTTGTCTGCGGTGCCCCGGTCCGCTTGTTCTAAATGGCGGGCCAGGATGTGCCCTGCAACAATATTTCCTTGATACATGGACATGTGGGTGAATGCTCCGGCCCCTGCAGCGTCACCAATCAGGTAGAGCCCATTCGCTAGTTGTAGGTACTGATCGAGCGCGGGGGCGCCCTTTAGATCCCAGCTGATTTCTGCCGCTGACAGGCCCACCTCTGCCAGAGCCTGGGCGCGTCCGGTGGCCACGAGCAGTTGATCGGCCCGCAGAGATGAGGGGGAGATGCCGTCGGAAAAGCTCAGCTGGAAACGGCCCTGCGCATGCGTCACCGACGTGAGCGCCTTATTTGTCAGGATCTTCACGCCCTCGTTGCGTAACACCGAGGCCAGCAGTTCGGAGGTCTCCGGTTCCTCCCGTGTGAGCAGGCGTGACCCGCGCAGCACCATGGTCACCTTGGTGCCAAAACGGGTGAAGGCCTGTGCCAACTCAACAGCGATGGGTCCCCCGCCCCACACAACCATGGAGGCAGGGGCATCCGCGGCCTGGACCGCCTCCCGGTTAGTCCAAAACGGCGTCCCAGCAAGGCCCGGCACCTCCGGAACCGCAGGATTCGTGCCCGGGTTGAGCACTATGGCTAGCCTGGCGCGGAAGGTGCGGTGGCCGCCGTCGTGCGTGGAAACAGTGACCTCACGGGGACCAGTGAGCCGGCCCGTGCCACGCACCAGCACGCCGCCCTTGGCCGTAAACCGCTCGGCGGCTACCGTGTCATCCCAGTTATCGGTGCCCTCGGTACGGATGCGCCGGGCCACTTGAGTGAAATCCGGTGCCACCTCCACGGTTCCGGCGAGGTCTGGGATACGCAATGCCTCGGCCATGACATTGCCTGCCCGGATCATCATTTTGGACGGGATGCAGCCATAGTACGGGCATTCCCCGCCCACAAGCCGGGCCTCAACACCCACCACGGACAAGCCCGCGGCAGCCAGCTCACCGGCAACCGATTCGCCGCCCGGACCCATGCCGAGCACCACAACATCAACAGTTTCGGGCTTGTTCTTGGAGGCCATGAGAGTTCCTTACTTGGTGATGCCCTTGTCCTTGAGCCACTGTGCCGCGGCATCCTTGGGGTCCATCTTCGCTGTGCCGCTCACCTGATCGTTGAGTTTGATCAGATCTTCCGTGGTCAGGAGGGAGGAAACCTTGTTCAAAGCGTTCTTGGTTGCGTCATTGACCGAGGCGGTCTTGATCACGGGCAGAACTTGCTGTGCCAGCCAGTTGTTCTTCGGGTCGGTCAGGACCACCAACTTGTTGGCCGGGATGGCAGGGGACGTGGTGAAGATGTCTGCCACCTGGATCTCATTGTTCAGGAGCGCCTTGATCGTCAGCGGCCCGCCGCCGTCACTGATCGGTGTGAACTTTTTTGGCACGCAGTTATAGTTTGCTTTCAAGCCGGGGAGCCCGTAGGAGCGGGTGGCGAATTCCGGAGGGGCACCTATGGTCAGCTCGCTGCACACCTTCGCCAGGTCCTCAATGGAGGTCAACTTGTACTTGGCGGCCGTCTCTGCGGTGACCACCATGGCGTCCTTGTCCTCTGCCTTGGCGGCATTCAGCACGGAGAGGCCTTCGGGCATGGCAGCCGGCAGGGCAGCGAGGACCTCTTCGGCCGTGGTGGCCTTGGTGTTCTCATCAAAATAGCCCAGCAAGTTCCCGCTGTAGTCCGGGATGATGTCAATGGAGCCGTCTTTAACCGCGGTGATGTAGGCCTCACGGGCGCCAATGTTCAGCTTTGTGGTGGCGGTAACGCCTGCGGCATTGATTGCGCCGGCATAAATTTCTGCCACCGTGGCGCTTTCGGGGAAGTTGGCGGAGCCCACAACTACCGATTCGCCGCCGCCAGCGGGTGCGCTGCTGTCACTGGCCAGCGGATCTCCGCCGCCACAAGCCGTCACTGCTAGTGCCACGGAGAGGCCAGCTGCCGCCCCCAGGATGGCCCGGCGGGTGGGTCGCAAGTGCTTGTTCATGTTCTTACTCCTCTAGATGAGACTGCATAAATCGACGTGACTAACGGGTTGGTGCCGGTTCTGCCAGCTGTGCCTGTGGTGCCGACACTTCGGTGGGAGCGGCGGAACGCTGCAACCCGGGAGAAACAATAAGCCGTTGGGCCAAGACTAGTAGCCCGTCCAAAGCTATGGCCAACCCGGCAATTACCACTGCGCCGCCAAGAACTTGACCGTAGTCCTGCACCGCCAAGCCGTCAATGATGTACCTGCCTAAACCGCCAAGGCCCAAGAGTGCCACCACTGCCACTGTGGAAACAACTTGCAGGACCGCTGAGCGGAAGCCGCCAAGCATCACTATCAGCCCGTTGGGTACCTCTACTCCGAAGAGGATCTGCGGCTCGGTCATGCCCATGCTGCGTGCGGCATCAACCAAGTCCCGCTCAACGGAGGAAATTCCGGCATAGGTGGCGCTCACAATGGGCGGCACCGCCAACAACACCAGTGACCAAATGGCTGGCATGAGAGACAAGGTGGAGGTGGCAATCAGGGCAAACAATGTCATGACACCCAAAGTTGGCAGGGCCCGGAGCATGCCGGCGAGGGCAATGATGATGGCGCGCCCCCTGCCCGTGTGCCCCACATACAGGCCCACCGGAACCGCGATCACTAAGGAAATTACCAAGGTCAGCCCGGTATAACCCAGTTGTTCCAACACGCGTGTGGGCACTCCCATGGGTCCTTGCCAGTTAACCGGATCGGTGAGCCACTGCCAGCCCTGGGCGAAAGCGCCAGAAGCAGTGTATTTCGTGGCCGGAAGCAGCATTGCTGTGGCACTCATGCGCTCACCTCCATGGTCTGCGGGGACGCCTTGCTGGCCCGCAACCACGGTGTCAGCAAGCGCTGCAAGAGCACCAAAAGCACGTCCATGAGCAAGGCCAAAATGAGGGTAATGACAATTCCGACCACAATTTCAGTTGGAAAATTGCGTTGCAATCCATCTGTGAAGAAGAAACCCAAACTGGGGATGCCCAGCAGTGAACCCACCGTGACAAGGGAAATGTTACTGACGGAGATAACGCGCAAACCGGCAAATAACACCGGGATGGACAACGGCAGATCCACCGTGAGGAAGCGTTGTAGCGGCCGGTAGCCCATGGCGGTGGCGGATTCGCGGATGGTGCGCTCAACTGAGTTGAGCGCGTCCAGTGTGGAACGGACCAGCAGGGCTACGGCGTAGATGGTCAGGGCAACAATGATGTTGGCGAAGTCCAGTATTTTGGTGCCAAGAATGCTGGGCAGAATCACAAACAGTGCCAGCGACGGGATGGTGTACAGCAGGGAGCCCACGGACAGAATGGTTGCGCCTACGGCCTTATTCAAGCGGGCCAGCTGCGCGAGCGGGATCGCGATGATGACGCTCAAAACAAGCGGCACTACGGACTGAATCAGGTGGTAGCCGGTCAGGTTGAGCACCTGCGGCAGGTTTGCCAGGAACCAGTCCATCAGAGCCGGCCTTCCCGGGCGGCCTCAATGGCTGCCAACACTTCGGAGGCAAGGACGACGCCGGTCACGCGCCCTTCGCTATCAACGGCAACTCCCAGCCCGGAGGGGGAGGACAACGCCGCGTCGAGGGCGTTGCGAAGGGGATCGCCCGCACGGAATAGGGAGCCGCCGGGGATCAGGCCCGTGGTGGCTTTGGCGTTACCGGGACTGGCGGACGTGCCGGGGGTGTGCCAGCCCAGCGGCCGCTGCTCATCATCTACGGCCAGAGTCCAGCCGGATTGCGGTGTTGTTGAAAGCGGTGCCGGGTGCACGGGTATGGAGGCGCCCGGACTGAAGGAAAGGTGCCTGAAGCCGCGGTCTCGGCCAACAAAGTTGGCCACGAAATCGTCCACAGGGGCGCGCAGGATTTCTTCGGGCGGCGCATATTGAGCAACCCTGCCTCCGGTGGCAAAAACAGCCACACGGTCACCAAGGATGGTGGCCTCGTCAATGTCATGCGTGACGAAGATGATGGTCTTCGCCAGTTCTCGCTGCAGCCGGAGCAGTTCTTGTTGGAGCTCTGCACGGACCACCGGGTCCACCGCGGAGAAGGGTTCATCCATGAGCAGCACGGGAGGATCGGCGGCCAGAGCACGGGCCACTCCAACACGCTGTTGCTGTCCGCCGGAGAGTTGGTTGGGGTAGCGCTTTGCCATCGAGGCAGGCAACCCCACGGTTTCTAGCAGCTCCAAGGCGCGTTGGCGGGCGGGCGCCCGCGGAACTTTGTTCAGGCGCAACACGGTGGAGACGTTATCGATGACTGTGCGGTGGGGGAGTAGCCCTGCTTGTTGCATGACATAGCCCATGGAACGGCGCAGCTCATGGGCGGGGATGCTACTGACATCGCGCCCGCCCACTGTAATGGTGCCGGAAGTGGGTTCCACCATGCGGTTGATCATGCGCAGCGACGTGGTTTTCCCGCAACCTGACGGGCCCACAAAGACAGTGATTTTGCCCGTATCCACGCTCAGGGTGAGGTCCTCAACAGCGGCTTGACCCGGATAGATCTTACTGACGCCGTGGAATTCAACCATGGCACGCCCTGCCTTGCCGATGGTTTCCCGCGCGGAGATGCTGGTGCCGTGCGTTGCTGCCGTGGCTTCTTGTGGCGCCATGGATAGTCCTGACTGTTGCTGATGCTTAGCTTCTGCCAATAGATCATAGGCAAGGGAAAATTTCAGAGTAAAGAGTCATTGTCTGTGACAGCGAACTTACCCCGGATGGATTCAGGCAGCAAACATCGCGGGAGGGGTTCATGAGCTATTCGGAGCGGTAGGTGTGGCTGGATTGGATAGCTGGGGCATAGGCTAATTTTATGGCCACAGAAAGCACCAAAAGCGAGACAGAATTCAGCACCAAAAGCGCCTACGTGACGGGAGCACAGTTCACGCGGGACACCAATTATATTGAAACCCGTATTACGCGTGATGGCGCTGATGGCTACCCCGTTGAAGCTGGCCGCTACCGGTTGGTGGTCTCTAGGGCGTGCCCGTGGGCGCACCGCTCCACCATTGTTCGGCGCCTCTTGGGCCTTGAAGATGCCATTTCTATCGGTGTGTGCGGTCCCACTCATGATGTCCGCTCCTGGACCTTCGATCTAGACGAAGGCGGGGTTGATCCGGTTCTGGGCATTGCACGTCTGCAGGAAGCGTACTTCAAACGCACCCCCAACTATCCTCGCGGCATCACCGTCCCAGCCATGGTGGATATACCCAGCGGGGCAGTGGCAACCAACAACTTCCCTCAAATCACCCTCGACTTCTCCACAGAATGGAGTGAATTCCACCGTGAGGGCGCCCCGGACCTGTACCCGGAAGCCCTGCGCGAGGAGATGGAAGTAGTCAACAAGCGCGTCTTCACCGAGATCAACAACGGCGTGTACCGCTGTGGGTTTGCCGGTAGCCAGGAAGCCTACGAGGCAGCCTACAGCCGCCTGTTCACGGCGCTCGATTGGCTCGAGGAGCGCCTGGCAACCCAGCGTTTTCTCATGGGTGAGAGCATTACGGAAGCAGACGTGCGCCTCTTTACTACGCTGGTTCGCTTTGACGCGGTCTACCACGGTCACTTCAAATGCAACCGGAACAAGCTCACCGAGATGCCCGTCCTCTGGGCCTACGCCCGTGATCTCTTTCAGACACCCGGGTTCGGTGACACCGTGAATTTCGAGCAGATCAAAGCGCACTACTACATTGTCCACACGGATCTGAACCCCACACAGATTGTCCCGGTTGGTCCGGACACCTCGGGCTGGGCCACGGCGCACGGGCGTGAAGCCCTGGGAGGTCGGCCGTTCGGAGCGGGCACTGCGCCAACGCGTCCCGTGGATGCCTGAGAGCGTGTGCAGTGTTGAGGGCGCGGGGGGTGTCCGTGTTGTTGGGCGGGGCGTGAAAAGATGGCGCCATGACAAACACGGAGCCCCGCTGGCTGAATGTGCAGGAGCGCGCCGCGTGGCTCTCCCTGTTGTCCGTAATGACACTGCTGCCAGGTGCGCTCGAAGGGGCGCTTCAGCGGGAAGCTAAGCTCTCTCTTTTTGAGTACAACATCCTGGCCATGCTCTCCGAGGCGCAGACCGAGGCGCAGATGCTGCCCATGAGTGAACTGGCCGCCCGCACCAGCGCATCCCTTTCACGCTTATCTCATGTGGTCAAAAAGTTGCAGGCCCGCGGCCTCGTGGAGCGTTCCGTCCATGCCGAGGACGCCCGGGTAACCGAGGCATCCATTACGGAGTCAGGGATGGAACTCATTCGGGCCTTGGCGCCACTTCATGTGGAGTCCGTGCGGGCCAGCGTGTTCGATCAACTGAGCACGAAGGACGCTGCTGACCTGGCCCGCATTGGCCGCAAACTGGTACAGGGGCTGGATGAGAGCCATTGGACGTTGCGCCCGGTTCAACCCGCACCTAATTGCCGCGCCGATCCCTGAGGTGCCGTCCAGCTGACTCGGGAGCGTGATGCTAGGCACATTTCAGCGTAAAAATGCCCGAGTTTTTGCTACCACCAAGCCCCGACCGTCAAATAGGCCAGCAAAATGTTGCCTAATCACTTCAAGGTGCCGTAACGTAGCTAAGGCTTGCCTAACTCTGGCGAGCGTAGTTTTGGGGGTTTACGGAATGGGAAGTGCTATGGAAATTACTCGCCGCCAGGGTCTCAAGCTGGGTCTGAGCGCATCGCTCGCCGTATTGGGAGTTGGCTTGGCCAGCTGTTCCACGGGCGCAGTGGGTGGAACTGAGCCGCAGGACACGCAGGCCGCAGCGGATAAATTCCCCGTCACCATCAAGCACATCTACGGCGAGACGCTCATCAAGTCCGCCCCGCAGCGCATCGCCACCGTCTCCTGGGTCAATGACGATATTGTCATTGCCCTGGGTGTGGTCCCCGTTGGCATGCCCACGAATGAATGGGGCGGCAATGCCCAGGGCTCGGCGCCGTGGAAGGATGCCGCGCTGGAGAAGCTCGGCGCCGCCATTGGCACCGAAAAGGCGCCCGTACAGTATTCGGAGGCCGACGGCGTGAACTTCACCGAAATTGCCAAGACCAGCCCGGACCTGATCCTGGCCGCCTACTCTGGCATCACGCAGGAAGACTACGACAAACTCAGCAAAATCGCCCCCGTCATCGCCTTCCCGAAGGACGCTTACGCCACCGCCTGGCAGGATTCCACCACCATGATCGGTGCAGCACTGGGCCGCTCGCAGGCCGCCAAGGACCTCATTGGTGCCACGGAAAAGACCGTTGCCGAGCAGGCCGCCAAGTACCCCGCCATCAAGGGCAAGACGTTCATTTACGGCAATCTTGAGCCGGCCAAGTCCGACGGCGTCAACGTCTACCTCTCCGGCGACAACCGGCCCAAGTTCCTCACCAGCATCGGCATGGAATTGGCTCCCGTTGTTGTAGAGGCCGAAAAGGGCGCCAAAAACTTCTACCTCCCCTGGTCCGCTGAGAAGGCCAACGAGCTGGTCTCCGACGTCTTTGTCAGCTGGGTGCCGGATGACAAAACCAAGGAAGCCATTGCGAAGGACCCACTGCTGGGACAGATCCCGGCAGTGAAGACGGGCGCCTTCGTGGCCGATTCCGATCAAACCCTCACCCTGGCTATTTCTGCTGCATCACCGCTGAGCCTGCCGTGGGCGCTGGACACGTTCCTGCCGCAGATCAACACCGCTGCCGAGAAGGTTTAAGGGCCGTATCTTATGGCCAGCGCAGCAGTGTCAGTGAAGGAAGGTACGACGCCGGAGCCAGCCTCCGTGCCCTTCGCCGCTGCCGCTGTGCCCACCCCGGGTCGCACAACTGCCGCCAGCCAGGGCTCTAGCCAGCGTTTTCCCACAGTGCCGGCCAAGACGTTTGGCACGCGCCGACGCCTGCTGTGGCTGACTGCCTTGGTGCTCGTCTTGGGCGTGGTGGCCCTGGTGTCGCTGGCCATCGGCGCACGTAGCATCGCCCCCGGCACGGTGCTGGATGCGCTGTTCCATTTTGATCCGGCCAATGGCGACCATGCTGTTGTGCATTCGCGTGTTGTTCGAACCGTGGCCGGGCTCATTGTTGGCCTGTCACTGGGCTTGGCCGGCACCTCCATGCAGGGCGTGGCCCGCAACCCGCTGGCCGATCCGGGCATTCTGGGCATCAATGCCGGTGCCGCGTTGGCCGTGGTGGCCGGGATCTTCTTCCTTGGTGCTGCGAACGTCTCCAGCTACCTGTGGTGGGCGTTTGCGGGGAGCGCGGTGGCCGCCGTCGTGGTTTATGCCGTGGCCAGTCTGGGTCGCAGCGGCGCAACTCCTGTGAAACTAGCCCTGGCCGGGGCTGCCATTGCGGCCGGGATGGGCTCGCTCATGAGCGCCATGCTGGTCACGAGCCAGGATTCGCTGGAGCTGTTTCGCCGCTGGCAGGTGGGCGCCTTGGCCGGGAAGTCGTGGGATTCAGTGGTGGCGGTGCTGCCGTTTGTGGCCGTCGGCGCCGTGATCCTGCTGTGCACAGGAAGGCTGCTGAACATGCTCGCACTGGGTGATGACATGGCCCGCGGTCTGGGCCACCGGCCAGGGCTGGGGCGTGCCATTTCCGCCGTCGGCATTGTGCTGCTCTGCGGCTCCGCGACGGCGCTCGCCGGCCCCATTGGGTTCATTGGACTCGTAGTTCCGCACCTGCTGCGCGGACTGGTGGGCCCGGATTACCGCTGGCTGCTGCCGCTTTCACTGCTGGGCGCACCCGCCATTTTGCTGGCTGCCGATGTTGTGGGCCGGGTCGTTCTGCTGCCCAGTGAGGTGCCTGCCGGGATTCTGGCTGCGCTCATTGGCGCCCCGGTGTTCATTGCCGTGGTGCGGCGCGGAAAGCAGGCAGAGCTGTGAGTTTCCAGACTGCCGTGACAGGTCATGGCAAGACTGCGCCCAGTATGGTGGATGGCTCCTGGGTGAGGGATGCGCGGAAGGCGCCGCGCCGCCGTCGTGCCTGCCTTATGGGCACCATGGCTGCTCTGGTGTTTGCGCTGTTGGCCGTGAACATCCTGCTCGGCAGCTACACCGTCACCATCCCCGACTTCTTCGCCATGCTCGGCGGGAAGACCATCCCCGGGGCGAGCTTTATTGTCATGGAAAACAAGCTGCCGCAGGCGCTGTTGGGAATGCTGGCTGGGGCGTCGTTCGGCGTGGCCGGTGCCGTGTTTCAGACCATGCTGCGCAACCCGCTTGCCAGCCCGGACATCATTGGCATCAGCTACGGGGCAAGTGCCACCGCGGTTGCCGCCGTGGTGCTGTTCGGGGTGCGCGGGGCGGGTGTTTCGGTGGCCGCGATCATTGGCGCGCTACTTGTGGCCTTGGTGATTACAGTGCTCGCACGGGGACGCGGCGGCACAGGCCTGATCCTGATCGGGATCGGCGCTGCAGCATTCATGCAGGCCGTGGTCACGTTCTTAATGTCGCGCGCGGACGTCAGCAATGCGCAGGAGCTCATGGTGTGGCTGACCGGTTCGCTGAACTCCGCCAACTGGGAGCGGGTGGGCCTGCTGACCATTGCCCTTGTGGTGCTGGCACCATTCGTGGCGGTGGGTTCGCGGGAGCTGCGCGGGCTCTCGCTGGGCGGTGATACGGCCGCGGGCCTGGGCTTCAATGTGCCGCGTGCCCGGCTGCTGCTGACCATTCTCGGCGTGCTGCTCGCGGCACTGCCGACGGCGGCTGCCGGGCCCATTGCCTTCGTGGCGTTCCTGTCCGGACCCATCGCCAAGCGGCTGAACGGGGGAGCGGCGTCGCTGCCTCTATCCGGTTTAGTGGGGGCCGCAATAGTGCTCGCAGCCCACTTTGTCGCCGTCAATGCCATACCCGGAACGTCCCTGCCCGTGGGTGTTGTCACCGGCGCGCTTGGTGCGCCGTTCCTGCTGTGGCTGCTCATTTACACCAACCGTGCCAACCAAGGAGGCTGACATGGCCATGCGCCCAAACAACCCGGATGCGATGCCCCCGGTAGCAACCCTGAGTGCCACCGGCCTCTCGCTAGGCTACGGCGAGAGGACCATTGTGGCGGACCTGGACGTGGAACTGCCGGCAGGGAAGGTGACCATCATTGTGGGCGCCAACGCCTGCGGCAAATCCACGGTGCTGCGCGGGTTGGCCAGGCTACTCAAGCCAGGTGCCGGCGTCGTCCATCTGGACGGGGAGGATATTCACAAGGTCCCCACCCGTACCCTGGCCCGCAAGCTGGGCATCCTGCCGCAAACGCCCACCGCACCGGACGGCATTAGCGTGGCCGACCTTGTGGGGCGTGGGCGCAGTCCGCACCAGGGCTGGTTCCGGCAGTGGAGCACGGCGGATGATGACGCTGTGGCTGCCGCGCTGAACGTCACAGGTACGGCGGAACTGGCCGGGCGCAGCATTGACGAACTCTCCGGCGGGCAGCGCCAACGCGTCTGGATTGCCATGGCGCTCGCGCAAGAGACCGATGTGCTGCTGCTGGATGAACCCACCACGTACCTTGATTTGGCGCACCAGGTGGAGGTGCTGGATGTGGTCTCGGAATTAAATGCGCGGCGCGGGATTACGGTGGCCATTGTGCTGCACGATTTGAACTTGGCCGCGCGCTACGCCGATCACCTGATTGCCATGAAGGACGGGGCAGTGGTGGCTCAGGGTGCGCCCGAAAAGGTCATGACGGCGGAGCTGGTGCAGAAAGTGTTTGGGCTTGAATCCGTGGTGGTGGCCGATCCCGTGGTGGGCACGCCCATGGTGGTGCCCATTGGGCGCCGGGCCGCGCTGCTGGCGGAAGCTGCGGCGGCGAAATTGCAGGGTCTTGAGAGTGTGCCCGAAGTGGAAGGAGTGCAGGCATGAGCGCAGCAGTTGAGGAACAGAACGGGGAAGTCGGCACCGTGCAGGCGGACGAGATCCGGCCCATCAGGGCGTTTGACCTAAAAGTCAGTGCGGTGGCACAGCTGAGCCCGCACTTCCGTCGCATCACCTTCCGTGGGGATGACCTGGCATTGTTTGGTGCCAACGCAGCCGGGCAAACGCTGGATTTGCGGATCAAGGTCATGATCCCCTCGCCCGGGCACGCATTGCCGCAGCTGAGCCATATCCGCGGCTCCCTGCAGAACGACTGGTACACACAATGGCGCGCCCTGGACGAGTCGGTGCGCGGGGTTATGCGCACCTACACCGTCCGGGCCTTGCGCCGTGCGGTGCCCGCTGCCGGTGGCCGCCCTGCCGTTCCGGCCGAGCTGGATGTTGACTTTGTGCTGCATCTCGACGGCGGCTCGGGGCCGGCCGCCGAATGGGCTGCGGCTGCCGCGCCAGGGGATTCCATGATGATCATTGGTCCGTGCTCCCGGTGGGGAGATTGCGTGGGCATTGAGTACGCGCCGGGCGAGGGCCGCCGGATGCTGCTGGTAGGGGACGAAACGGCCGTACCCGCCATTGCCGCCATCCTGGAAAGCATGCCGGAGCACGCCACCGGCCACGCAGTCCTAGAAGTGCCCACCGCCGAGGATTTCCTGGACCTGGCTGTCCCGCCTGGGGTTGAGGTCCGCTGGTTTGCTCGGGGGGAGAAGCCGCACGGTCAGGCGTTAGTGGCGGATGTGGAGGCTCTTATTGCCCCTGCCGCCTGCGAACGCGGAGAGGAGCCCGAGGACGTGGACATCGACGCCTCCATCCTGTGGGAGACCCCGGCCGCAAGCCCCGGCCACGGGCTTTACGCTTGGCTTGCGGGGGAAGCGGCCACCATCCGGACGCTACGCCGCTACTTAGTGCGGGATGTGGGGATGGACCGCAACGCCGTCGCCTTCATGGGCTATTGGCGCAAAGGCCAAGCGCTCCCCGGCTGACCCGAAGAACCGACGCTATCCCACCTTCGGGGCGTTTCTGACAAACGCTCTCCCACCTTCGGGGCGTTTTTGACGAACGCTCTCCCACCCAATGGGTGACGTGGGCAGCCCTGGGGAGGGCAATCTCAACGGTCACCGTGAATCGCCACCCCGCAGGAGGAATGCCATGACTGTGCGACCGAACCCCTACCTGAACTTCCGCGACAGCGCTCGTGCCTCCTTGGAGTTCTACCACTTAGTGTTTGGTGGGGCACTAGAGCTAAGTACCTATGGGCAGATGCCGATGTTTGAGGACCCCGCCGAGGCAAACAAGATCATGCACGGCATGCTGACCAGCGAGCACGGACTTGTGATCATGTGCGCCGATGTCCCCAACGGCATGGACTTCATCGCCAATTCGAACGTTTCCCTCAGTGGGGACGACGGCGCCGTGCTGCGAGGCTGGTGGGACGCGCTCGCCGACGGGGCAATCATTTCCGAGCCGCTCACCACAGCACCCTGGGGTGACACGTTCGGCATACTCACGGACAAATTCGGCGTCCCATGGATGGTTAATATCCCCGGACCCCCGCAGGGCTGAGCCCAGCCGGGTGATGCTCCGTGCGTTTTTGGTTCCGGTGGCCTATGAACCCGGCTGCCTATGAGACGGTGGCTGGCTCCCGCAGCAGAGCCAGCGCCGCATCAACGGTGGCCAGTGCCTGCGCCGTGTCGATCCGGGATAGCGTCGGCCGAAAACGCACCATTGCTGGGATAGGGACGGTAGTTGGGTGCGGAGGGTGCGGTGAAAACCCCCGTAAGGTAACCGACGGTCTCTAGGGAACGCCCCGAAAGTGCGGGAGCGCACCCGTCAGTGAGGGAGTTGGGACAGGATTCTGGCCAGGTCGGTTCGGTCCGCCTCGTTGAGCCGGGCAAAGTATTCGCTGGATTTACCGCGCCGCTCCGCTTGAACGTTGGCGAAAAGTTGTTCCCCGGATGCCGTGGCCACAATGTGTGTGGCCCGCCTATCGCCAGGATCCGGTTCGCGGCGCACCAAACCCTTGGCCTCGAGCTGATCAACCACTTCGGTGGCCGATCGCGGGGCTATCCGCAGCCGCTGCGCCAAATCCTTTAACCGCACATCACCGGAACCGGTGCAGTCTGCGGCCGGGGCGCCACCTCCAGGCCGCATGAGGGTCAGCAGCGCTCGCCACTGGTGCGGGGTCAGACCCCACGGGGCAAGTTGCTCGGACCAGGTGCGGCGTAAGCCCCGGAATGTGGCGTGAAAGAGCTCGCCGAGCTCGGGTGCATCGTCAGGGGAAGCCATAGGCCCAAGCATAACAATTTGACCTCAAACCACATAGTGAGGTAACCTCTGTATGAGTTGGCGCGAGTCCCGTGCCCCGCACACCATATGGAGGTGTCGCCCATGACGGAGAACATCCGCCCTCAAAAGAACCGCTCGCAAAATTCAGGCCGTGAAGACACCGGCCCCTCAAATTTCACCATGCGCGGCCCCGCCCGCATCAACCCTGCGGACAAGAAGCAGATCCAGCTCCACCCCGTTGGCCTCAACCGCATCGCGGCACTATTTGCACCCCACAAGGGGACCATCGCCGTCGTGGTGCTTCTCATCAGCGTCTCCAGCATTGTTGGACTGGCGCAACCATTTTTGGTCCGCGGCATCATCGATCAAGCGCTGCCCGCCAAGGACCTGCAGCTGTTGGGTCTGCTGGCAGGCGCCATGATTGCCGTGGCCGCGGCAACCGCGTTTATCGGCGTGATTCAGACGTGGATGACCACGGCCATGGGCCAAAAAATCATGCACACACTGCGCACCCGGCTGTTCACACACCTGCAAAAACAGTCGCTCGCATTCTTTACGCGAACCCGCAGCGGCGAGGTGCAATCGCGGCTTAACAACGACATTTCCGGCATGCAATCAGTCATCACCTCAACGGCCACGGGCATTGCCTCCAATGTGACCACCGCCGTTGCCACTGCGGTGGCCATGGTGGTGCTGTCCCCGCAACTGTCTCTGCTGTCCCTGTTAGTGATCCCGCCCGCCGTCTGGTTCTCCCGCCGCGTGGCCCTGCTGCGGCGCGACATCACCTCTACCATGCAGGCCGAGCTCGCCACCATGAACACGTACGTCGAGGAGGGGCTGAGCATATCCGGGGTGCGCCTGGCCAAAACGCTCGGTACCACGGGCCGCGACGCCGCCCGGTACACCGAAAGCTCCGAACGGCTCATTGGCCTGGAACTGCGCTCGCAGCTGGCCGGCCGCTGGCGGATGGCCACCATGAGCATCATCTTCTCCGCCATTCCCGCGCTGATCTACTTCGTCGGCGGTCTGCCCGGGACCACGCTGAGCATCGGCACCATCGTGGCGTTCACCGCCCTGCAATCCACCATTTTCCGCCCCATCATGGGCCTGCTGAACCTCGGCGTCCAGTGGGTCAGCGCCATGGCCCTGTTCAGCCGCATCTTCGAATACCTGGACATGGTTCCGGAGATCACCGCCCCCGAGAACCCGGTTCCTCTGGATCCCGCCACAGTGCGGGGTGAGGTTCGCTTTGAAAATGTCCATTTTGCGTACGACGGCGGAGCTGACGTTTTGCGCGGCATCGACCTTGCGCTGTTGGCTGGCACCAGCACCGCCGTGGTTGGCCCTACCGGCTCCGGCAAGTCAACGCTGGGCTCTTTGCTGCCCCGGCTGCACGATGTCACGAGTGGCCGCGTCACAATTGACGGTGTGGACGTGCGCCAGATTGCCCCGGATGTGCTGGCGCGAATTGTTGGTGTGGTTTCGCAGGAAAGCTACCTAGCCCACGCCAGCATCCGCGAAAACCTGTTGCTGGCCGCTCCGGATGCTGACGACGCAACCCTGTGGCAGGCGCTCGCATCAGCCCAGATTGCGGACCTCATTGCGTCTCTGCCGGAGGGGCTGGACACACTGGTGGGCGCCCGCGGTCACCGCTTCTCCGGGGGCGAGCAGCAACGGCTGGCCATTGCCCGCACTATTCTGCGCAATCCGCGGGTGCTGGTGCTGGATGAGGCCACCTCGGCGCTGGATAACACCACGGAAGCGGCAGTCCAGCTGGCTCTGGACCATCTGGCGGTGGGACGCACCACGCTGATCATCGCGCACCGGCTCTCCACGGTGGAAGACGCCGAGCAGTTGGCAGTGCTCGCCGGTGGTTTGCTCGCCGAAGTGGGCACACCGGCAGGGCTGCGGGACGCCGGAGGAGCATACGCGGCGCTGCGGGCCGCCCGCGAAGAAGAACACGCGGGCGAAGAACTCGAAACGGTCGCCTAAATCGGCCCAGCCGAGGAGCCCCGACCTGCGAAGGCTCATCTAAGTTCCGCTTGTTCCTGCCGCGCTGCGGTACCAGCTAGCCCACAAACTGGCTGGCGAGCCCACTCGCAGAAAAAGTGGAACCCTAGAAAAGTGGAACCAAGTCATAGGATTAGCGTAGTTAATTTATTGGCGAAACAAGACCGCAGGTGATCGGCTATTTGCTTGATTGGCGGCGAGGAGCAGCGTGGATTTCTCGGCACGGTACGTGGCATTGGGCGACTCATTCACAGAAGGCCTGGGTGACACCGACCCTGCCCTTCCCAACCAGGTCCGGGGGTGGGCGGACAGGACCGCAGAGCAAATGGCCCTGGCCCACCCGGAAGAGTCCTGGGGTTATGCCAACCTCGCCATCCGCGGCAAGAAAATGAACCAGATTCTCGCTGAGCAGATAGATGCGGCCGTGGCCATGAACCCCACCCTGGTCACCATTTACGCGGGCATCAATGACATCCTGCGCCCCAAGGTGGACATTGATGCCATGATCGCCAAATATTCCGACGGGCTGGGCAAATTGGCGGCCACCGGTGCGCGCCTGCTGGTCTTCACCGGGTACGACGCCAGCTCATCCAAGGTCTTCGCCAGCATCCGCGGCCGCACCGCTGTTTACAACGAACTTGTCCGCGAGGTTGCCGAGTCCCACGGCGCCGAACTTGTGGACTACTGGCGTTTCCGCGAGTACAACGACTGGCGTCTCTGGGGCATTGACCGCATGCACATGTCCACCCCGGGCCACATCAACATGGCCAACCGGGTCCTTGAACAACTGGGTGAAACTGTCCGTATTCCGCTGCCGGATTTGCCGCCCATCCCGGTGCGCACCACGGCTGTCACCATCAAGGAAAACGCAGCCTGGACCAAAGAATACGTGGGTCCTTGGGTGAGCCGCCGCCTGCGCGGGGTATCTTCAGGAGACAACCTCAGCGCCCGCTGGCCGGCCTTGCAATCCCCGCTGGCCTGATTTTTTCGCATGCACCAAACCATGCAGTGGTGCCCCTCCGGGTGAAAGATACGTAGTAATTACCGATGCCGTGCCTCCTGCCCGCCCGTAGTGTCTAAAGCAACGATCAAGGGAAGATCAAAATGCTGGGGATGCTGGAAGGAATGCGCCATGAGCGTTGCAGTGGGATCGGTCTTGAATTTAGTACAGAGGCAATTAGACGTGCCTGAAACGCAAAAATTTATTGGTGAGCAATTCTTTGCGGATGAAACTGAATCCGTTTTAGCAATGGCGGTGGATCAGCCGGCTGACCACCAAGAAATCCGGGGGATTTGGCCCGTCCGTTTCGCCCGTAATTTTTGAGCCTAGGGCCCTGTTCCTAGGGCCCTGGGCGTGGAGCACTGAAGGATTTGGGGGACGGGCGGCCGGGGCGCGAGGATACCTTTCCGCCACCGTCTGCCCGTTTGATGTGCGCCATGATATGGGCCAATTAGGGATAATCGAGCCTTTCCAACTAGACTGGGTAGGCGCTAGGTAGCGCGGAGCGTGTGCAATTGCTCCGGTTTGCGGTGATTATCCTCCCGCTGGCCGGTAGTTAGGGGCTCAAGTTGCGTGCATTCGGGTAGTCGCTTCGATGGCCTTTTCCTCAACATCATGAAAATGACGGTTGGGAATCATGCTGTCCAAGAGCGGACGCTGCCTATTCGCACGGTTTACACCAGTGAACCGTATTCACATATTTATTAGGAGTGATCATGGCAGCTCATTGCCAGGTGACTGGAGCCGAGCCGGGCTTCGGACATAGCATTTCGCACTCGCACCGCCGCAACAAGCGTCGGTTCGATCCGAATATCCAGAAGAAGCGCTACTGGGTACCGTCCTTGCGCCGCAACGTTACGTTGCAGCTTTCCGTCAAGGGCATCAAGACCATCGACGTTCGCGGTATTGACTCCGTCGTCGCCGACATTCTCGCTCGTGGGGTGAAGCTCTAGTGGCAAAAGACAAGGACGTACGTCCGATCATCAAGCTCAAGAGCACCGCGGGCACTGGTTTCACGTATGTAACACGCAAGAACCGTCGTAACACTCCGGACCGTTTGGTTCTGAAGAAGTACGATCCCAAGATCCGTCAGCACGTTGAATTCCGAGAGGAGCGCTAAGACTATGGCTAAGAAGTCCATGATCGCGAAGAACGAGCAGCGCAAGGTCATCGTAGAGCGTTACGCCGAGAAGCGTCTCGCCCTCAAGAAGGCCCTCGTTAACCCGGCCTCCACTCCGGAAGAGAAAGAAGCAGCCCGCCTGGGCCTGCAGAAGCTCCCCCGCAACGCCTCGCCGGTACGTGTTCGTAACCGCGACGCCATTGACGGCCGTCCGCGTGGAACGCTCCAGAAGTTCGGCATCTCCCGTGTACGCTTCCGCAAGATGGCGCACGCTGGCGAACTGCCCGGTATCAAGAAGTCCAGCTGGTAATACCGGCTTAGGCTGGTAAAGCTAGTCTGAAAAAGGCGGTGACCTTCGGGTCACCGCCTTTTTGCTGCCCTCTTAATTTGCTCAGACGACCTTCTGGGTGGCTGCGGTGGCGGGTGTTGCGGCCCTGTTCTGGCCCCGGACTTCGCGGCTGGGGGAGGTAAAAAGCTCGGCTGAGAGCGAAATAACCCTAGAATCCGGGGAATTTGTCTGCGAAATCACTGAAAAACGCCCAAATTTGCCGGATTTCCGCGGAAATACTGGTAAGTTCGCTAGCAGTGGTTGACACTCAACCGCGTGGAATTGGATTCACTTTACGTCCAGGAGGACAAACATGGCTAAGAACCGTAGCGAATTGGTTGCTGAAGTTGCTGCAAAGGCTGAGACCAGCCAGACCGCAGTTAACGCTGTTTTGGATGCACTCTTCTCCGTCTTCGAGAGCTCCGTTGCAGCTGGCGAAAAGATCACCATCCCGGGCTGGCTCTCCATCGAGCGCACCGACCGCGCAGCACGCACCGGCCGCAACCCCCAGACGGGTGAGGCAATTGAGATCGCAGCAGGCCACAGCGTGAAGCTCTCCGCTGGCTCCAAGCTGAAGGCTGCTGTCAAGAAGTAATTTCTGCACAGTTTCCCTGAAGGCGGCCGGCAACAGCGGGCCGCCTTCAGACATTTAAGGCCGGTTCCTACCCGGCTGCGGCGCCGCTGCCCAACGTTCGGGGGAAACGGTGGCCAGTTTTTATTGGCTCCGGGACATTCCTGTGAGATCCCTGATTCGCCCGATGTTCACAAGGTGCAGGAGAATGGGAGGGTGTCACCCAAAGAGTCTTCCTCAGCAGCCACAGTCCGCACCCCTGCTCCAGCGCGTGGGGGTACTTTTGCCGACGGTATTCCCAGCCCCTGGTGGTGGCTGGGTTTGGCAGCTGCCATGGTGGCAGTGGTGTTATCGCTGCTGTGGACCGGGGCCACTGCTGTGCAATTGCTCGCCGATCCGGGCGCGTTCACGCGCTGGGGCCTGCCCGTGGCTACCACCATTCATAATCTGGCCCTTTCCGCGGTCATTGGTGCGTTGGTGTTCGCGGTAGTGATTCTGCCTAAGGACCTCAAGGCGCACCGTCCGCATTCGGGTAGCCAGAAGATCGACGCCGCCAAGCGCGTCACAGTGCCGGAACATCCAGCTTTTGCCCGGGCCATGACGCTTGCCATGGTGGCTGGCGGAGTATGGACCCTTTCAGCTATTGCCGTACTGGTACTGACGTACTCCAGCATTTCGGGTCTAGCCTTGAACGGCAGCAGTGACTACACCAACATGTTGGTGTTCTTCATCACCGATCTTCCTGTGGGACAAGCCTGGTTGATCATCACGATTGTTGCCGCTGTAGTCACCACCTTGACTTTTGGCCTGCGCAATATCAGCGCATTGGCTGTGCCTCTGGTGCTGGCGGTACTCTCCTTCATCCCGCAGGCCCTGATTGGGCATTCGGCCTCCAGTGCTGACCACAAGGGGGCAGTGAACTCGCTGTTCCTGCATGTTACCGGCGCCTCCCTGTGGGTGGGGGGCATCATTGTCCTAGTGGTAATTTCCGGGGTTTTAGGCAAGATCACGGCCCAAACCTTGAAGCGTTTCTCCGCGCTGGCACTTTTTGCCTTCGTGGCCGTGGCCGGCTCGGGCGTCATCAACGCGGCCATCCGCATCACCAGCTGGCATGACCTTTTCTACTCCACCTACGGACAACTCATCGTGGCTAAGTCCGCGGCAACAGTAGTGCTGGGAGTCATTGGTTACATGCACCGGGAATGGATTATTCCACGGTTGGCAGGCGGCCGGAAGGAGACGGCAAATTCCCGCCGCTTGTTGTGGCAGCTCATTTTTGTGGAGCTGTTGGTCATGGGCATTGTCAGCGGTATTGCCGTTGGCCTTGGCCGCTCGGCACCACCGCAGTCCCGCGAGTTGAGCGTCGAGGCTCTCTCCCCTGCACAAATCCTCACGGGCTACCCGCTGCCGCCGGAATTGGTGACCTCGCGCTGGTTCAGCGAATGGCGGATGGACTGGCTGTGGGTGGCTTTTGCCGTGCTGGCCGGTGCCGCCTACCTGATGGGCGTCATAAAATTGCGCAAGCGTGGAGACAAGTGGTCTGTGCTGCGCAGCGTCTCCTGGTTCGCTGGCCTGCTGGCCCTGGTTTACATCACCTCTGGTGGTCCGGCCGTTTATGGTGCCGTAACCTTCAGCGCCCATATGGTGGAGCACATGGCACTGATGGCGGTGGCCCCGCTGTTCATGGCGATAGGTTCACCTATCTCGCTGGCCTTGCAGGCGCTCGCGCCACGCAGGGACGGATCGCGGGGAATCCGCGAATGGATTCTGGTACTGGTTCACTCCAAGTACTCCAAAGTCATCACGCACCCGTTGTTTGCTGCCGCAAACTTTTCCGGCAGCCTGTTCCTGTTCTACTACTCGCCGGCTTTCAACTTCGCGATGCGCTACCACGTGGGTCATGAACTCATGATTGTGCACTTCACCATCACCGGTTACATCTTTGTGCAGAGCATGATCGGTGAGGACCCCCTTCCCACCAGGGCGCCCTACCCCTTGCGGTTGGTTCTGCTGTTGGCCACCATGGCCTTCCACGCATTCTTTGGCGTGTCATTGATGATGTCCACCTCACTGCTCAGCGGTGAGTACTTCGGCAACATGGGCCGGCCCTGGGGTGATTCCGCGCTGGTTGACCAGCAAACCGCAGGTGGCATTGCGTGGGGGCTGGGAGAATTCCCCACTCTTCTGATCGCCATGGGTGTGGCCTATATGTGGTCAAAGTCTGATGCGCGGGAGACTAAACGCAAGGACCGGGCAGCGGACAGGAATAAGTACGCCGAACTGGGTGCTTACAATGACATGTTCGCCCAGCTGGCGGCCCGTGATACGGCCATGGCGAACAGCGGCCGGGTTCCGCACCTACCGCAGCGCCACCGTGCCACCGCGGGCGCCACCCACGGAGACTCCGGTCTGGGAGTCGCTGAGCAGGAGCGGCCCGCCGAGACCGGAGACGCCGAGAACAGGGCGGCGAAGAACAGCACCACCGAGAACAGATATATCCGTGAGTCGGAGACCCCGGCCGGAACACAAGGAGAAGCGAACTAGTGGATTCCGCAACAAAAACCACCTCCACCTCAGCCAACCCTGTCAGGGTGCGGGCATCGGAGCTTGAAGGTCGCGGCTGGTTGAACACCGGTGGCGTTGAACTGACTCTGGAAAAGCTGCGCGGCAAGATCGTCATTTTGGACTTTTGGACCTTCTGCTGCATCAATTGCCTGCACGTCCTGGATGAGTTGCGCCCCCTGGAGACCGAATTCAAGGACGTCCTGGTGACGGTTGGTGTGCATTCTCCCAAGTTTGAGCATGAGGCTGATCCGGTAGCCCTTGCCTCTGCCGTAGAACGTTACGATATCCAACACCCGGTCCTTGACGATCCCGAGTTGGTCACTTGGCAGGCGTACGCCGCCCGGGCCTGGCCCACGCTGGTGGTTGTTGACCCGGAGGGCTACATTGTGGCGCACCTATCAGGTGAGGGCCATGCCGCTGGCCTGGCCACCCTGATCCCCGAGCTCATTGCCGAGCATGAGGCCAAGGGCACTTTGCACCGGGGAGATGGCCCCTACGTTGCGCCAGAACCTGTTATTCGCGATCTTCGATTCCCCGGCAAGGTGCTGCCCCTGACCAATGGCAACTTCTTGGTCTCGGACACCGGCCATCACCGCCTCGTGGAAACCAGCCCGGATCTGACTACCCTGGTCCGCACCATAGGCTCGGGCACCAAGGGCTTCCTGGACGGCACGGCCGAGGACGCCATGTTCAATGAACCTCATGGTTTGGCACTGCTCCCGGAGCAGCTCGCCGCCTCGGTGGGTTACGACGTTGTTGTGGCGGATTCGGTCAACCACCGCCTGCGCGGGATTACGCTGGCAACGGGGGCGGTCCGCACGTTGGCTGGCAACGGTATCCAGCGGCTCCTGGATGCTGGCCCCGCCCGTGTGACTGACCACGGCGAAGCAGCCTCGGAGACTTACCTCGGCACCGCGCCGCTTGAGATAGCACTGTCCTCTCCGTGGGACGTTGCCTACTCTTCGGCTCTGGAGACAGTGGTGGTGGCGATGGCTGGAACCCACCAGATTTTTGATTTTGACCCGCTCAGCGGCGCCGTCACTGTGATCGCTGGCAATGGCCTTGAAGGCTTGCTGGATGGCCCGGGAGCGCAGGCCTGGTTTGCCCAGCCCTCAGGTGTCACAGAAGACGCCAAGGGCAATATCTGGGTTGCTGATTCTGAAACATCCGCCTTGCGCGTGCTCAAATTCTCAGACGGAGGCGCGGTGGACGTTGAGACGGCCCTTGGCGAGGGACTCTTTGATTTCGGTTTCCGTGACGGCGAGGCAGCCCAAGCGCGCCTGCAGCACCCACTGGGTGTGGCGGTGCTCCCTGATGGTTCAGTGGCAGTTGCAGACACCTACAACGGTGCCGTGCGCCGCTATGATCCGGCCACAAAAACCGTCAGTACCCTGGCCCGCGGTTTGGCCGAGCCCAGTGATGTTCTGCTGGATGAAACGGGAGAGGTGCCGCTGCTCATTGTGGTTGAGTCCAACAAGCACCAGCTGATCCGCCTTCCCCTGCCCAAGAACGCCTTGCAGGTAGATGAGGGAGCGGCTCAGACGCAGCGGCCCAAAACCGAGGTTGCCCCCGGTGAACTGGAACTCACCATTAACTTCTCCGCACCAACCGGGCAGAAACTCGATGACCGCTGGGGGGACCCCACCCAGTTGAAGGTCTCTTCCACACCGCCGGAGCTGTTGCTAAGCGGCGGCGGAACCTCCGTGGGCCTGCACCGGACACTGGTTCTGGCCGCCGGCATTCCCGAAGGTGTGCTGCACCTGACCGCCAGGGCCGCCGCGTGCGACGGTCCCGAGGACGCTAACGGTGAGATCCCTGATCATGCGGCCTGCCACCTGTACCAGCAGGACTGGGGTATCCCGGTAGTGCTTTCAGCAGCAGGGGCCACAGAGCTGGTGCTGGATCTACGCGGGGTCTAAACGCTGCGCTGTTGTACTAGTTTTGCAAGTTAGATAAGAGGACCGGACCCGGCAAGGGTCCGGTCCTCTTATTCTTGGAATGAGCCGGTGGGCGCATGTGGCAAAAACACTGCCCGGCGAAGACGCTCTTAGAAGTCGAGCACCGGGGTGACCAACACGTTGTTTGCCGTGATGGTCAGCTTGGTGGTGAAGCTGAAGTCTGACGTTTGTTTGACGGGGGAGACCTGGCCCGTGAAAAGGTCCTGTTCTTTGAACGCCACCTGAGCCTTAAACTTCAGCGGCGCCATGATCCATTGCCCACCAAACGGTGTGATGGTGATGGCTGGGTACTCCACAATTGACCACGCAACGGAGGAAAGAACCCTATTGTTGGTGGCCGCGTTCAGGGGGCAGCCCGTGGGCATCAAAACAGCCTGTTTGGCGCAGGCATCCAAATACTTGCGGATGGTTCCATCTACCTGGGCCAGCAGATCGCTGGTGGGTCCTGTTGCCAGGCTGACAGGGGAGACTGCTTCGGTGGACCCGGTGACGGTGCGCGTCACGGGCGGAGCCGCGAATAGTGGCGAGCGGTATTCCAGCTCATAGTTGCCGGGGTAGAAGACGGCAAAGGAGTTCTTACCATCAGGCATATTGGCTTCGACGCCGTTGATGCTGGATTGATTGGCGTTGACCACGGAGGCGTTGATGACCGGCAGCGTGACGGGAACCATTTCCCAACTGTCAAAGAACAACCAGTGTTTGGGGCCCTTTTGGAGCACAAAATCAGTGCTCAACGGGACATCAGTAACCGTGTAACTGACAGTGACACGTTCTGTGTTCTCGTCGGTAGGGACGGAAGGAGCAATAGAAAGCTCCTTGACGTCCTTCTGGGACTGCGCCAAGGCTTTGCCGTCCAGGGCTGCTGCGTTTGCACCGGGGATTTTGGCGTTCAGCAGGCCCCTTGCGGTCCCGCCATCACCGGCCTTGAGCGCGTCCAGATACCTGGCCACAGTCTTCTCAGGCCCAAAATCCTTGGTGTTGACAACCGCAATGGTCACGATTGACGCGGCAACACCGAGCAGGAAAATCAGCAGCCAGACGGCGGCGATCTTGATGAGTTGGGTCCCGTTCTTCACGCGGTCAACTGTACCGGGTTCAGGGGCAGGGGCTTGAATCAGGGCTCTGTACTCAGTTGTCATCAACCCGGCCCTCCCGCCACGTCAGCGTCGCCGTTTCCGCGGCGCAGTCCCAAACATGTCCCGCATCAGGTTCCGGCCCAGGGATGAGCCCATGGAGCGGACCATGCTTTTTAGTCCCCCACCCAACGCCCCGCCCAAGACTCCAATGACGTCGGAGGCCATGCCGCTTTCGTCCGCGGGGGAGGGAAGCGCCACAGGGGGAGGTGGCGGCAGGGGTGTCCCCACGGCAGGGCCTGTGCTGGGGGCGGCTTTGGTGGCAGACGCCAGCTTTTCATAGGCGGAGACGGGATCCACGGCGGTCCCATAGGTGGCCAGCAAGGCCGAAGCTGCGATGACAGCCTTGACGGTGTCCTCCGTGCTGGGACCCATGAGAGAGCCCGGAGCGCGCAGCCTGGTCAAGGCCACGGGGGTGGGAGCACCGTTCTCATTCATGACGGTGACCACGGCCTCACCAATGCAGGCACTGGTCAGGATCTCGCCCAGATCGTAACTGCTGGTGGGGAACGTGGAGACGGTTGCTTTGAGCGCTTTAGCATCCTCGGGGGTGAAGGCGCGCAGGGCGTGCTGGACGCGGTTGGCCAGCTGGGCCAAAACCTCGCCCGGCACATCCTTGGGCGTCTGGGTGACGAAGAAAATACCCACACCCTTGGAACGAATGAGCCGCACCGTGCTAGTGATGGCGTTCAGGAAGGCCTTGCTGGCGCCATTGAACAACAAGTGCGCCTCATCGAAGAAGAACACGAGCTTGGGCTTCTCGGCGTCGCCCACCTCGGGGAGTTCACGGAAAAGATCCGCTAGCAACCACATGAGGAACGTGGAGAACAGCAGTGGCTTGTCTTGGATGCTGGGCAGTTCCAGGCAGGTGATGACGCCGCGGCCGTCCGGGGCCGTGCGCAGAAGTTCGGCGGTGTCGAACTCGGGCATGCCAAAGAATTCACCCATGCTCTGGGCATCCAAGGTGATCAGATTACGTAAGATGACTCCGGCCGTGGCCTTGGAGAGCCCGCCGAGTTCGCTCAAGTCCGCTTTGCCCTCATCCGAGGTGAGGAACGTGATGACAGCGCGTAGATCCACCAGATCATAAAGTTCTAGATTTTTGGTATCTGCGTAGTGAAAGACCAGCTGCAGACTGGATTCCTGGGTGGCATTCAGGCCCAGTACCCGGGCCAGCAGGATGGGGCCGAATGAGGTGACGGTGGCCCGCACGGGAACACCGTTGCCGTTGCCACCCAGAGCCAGAAATTCGACGGGGAACGCTGTGGATTCCCACTGCTGGCCGAGAGCCTGGGTGCGTGCCGTCAGCTTCTCGCTACCCGAAGCCGCCGTGGCCAGGCCCGTCAGATCACCTTTGATATCCGCCATGAAGACTGGGACGCCCGCAGTGGAAAGCTGTTCAGCCATCATGTGCAGCGTGACGGTTTTTCCCGTACCGGTGGCCCCGGCCACCAAACCGTGCCGGTTCATCATGGCCAGCGGCAGTGACACCTGCGCTTCCGGGTGGATGGCGCCGTCGATCATGGCCGCGCCCAAGGCTATGGACGGGCCCTCAAAGATGTAGCCGGCCTGGATGGTGGTGAGCAACTCTGCTGCGGAATTGGTAGCCATAACGACAGCGTACCGTGACTCACCCGCACGTGACTCACCCGAGGAGGAGGGCAACCACGAACATGGCCGGGATGGCCAACACGGTGGTAAGCAGCACGGTGTCCTTGGCCACTGCAAGGCCCACCTGGTAGCGCTGGGCGGTGACATAAATGTTCTGGGCCGTGGGCAGGGCTGCGGCAACCACCACGGCGAACAGCGCGGCACCGTCCAGCCCCAAGGCAAAATGTCCCAAGAGAAAAGCAGCGAACGGGTGCAGGATGAGTTTGAAGCCCGTCCCCAGCAAGATATCGGTACGCCGTTCATCGGCGGCATTGAGCGGTTTAGTGGTTCCCAGGGACATGCCAAAGGCAATCAAGATGGCCGGGATAGCGGCACCGGCAATGAGGTGGAGGGGTTCTGCCACCAGTGCGGGCAGCACCCATCCTGTGCTGGCCAGGATCAAGCCGGCAGCCGTGCCTGCAATCATGGGGTTGCGCACAACCTGTACGAGGATGCGTCCGGGCGTGGCGCGGTGGCCGCTGGTCAGACTGTCCAAAAACATGAGGTAAATGGGAGTGTAAAAAGCTAGCTGAAACACCAGCACCGGGGCAATCAGGGCGGCATCACCTAGAACGTATGCCGCAATGGGAATGCCCAGATTGGCGGCGTTGGAGGTGGAGGATGACATGGCCGCCAGCAGCGACTCAGCCAGGGAACGTTTGAGCCAAAACTTCACAATTAGCAAGAACAGTGTGGCCGTGATGATTGCGCTCAGAGCAGCCACTAGGAGCGGTTGGGCAAAAACAGTGCGCAACTGTGCGCGGGCCAGGGTTTCCACGAGAAGCGCGGGGCTGGCCACGAAGAAGGAGAGCCTACTGAGTACGGTTTGGGCGTTCTCGCCCAGAACTTTTTTACGCCCCACAAACCAGCCCACCAAGATGATGAGCCAAACTACGGAGAATCCCTCAATAACAGCCAGCACACATCACAGCATAGTGACAGCAGGCCTAGTGTTAAGGGTGCAGGGTATTAAGGGTGCAGTGCGTTAGGGGCGCAGGGCGAAGGCGGGGCGCAGCAGCCCCTCGGTGATGGCCTCGGCGGGATCGGTGCCCAACTGCACTATTGCGTTTTGCGCATCAACGTGGACCACGGTGGGCACGTAATCGCGCGCCTCGGCGTCGTTCATCTGGGCGTAGGTGATCAGGATGACCAGATCTCCAACGTTGACCAGATGCGCGGCGGCACCATTGATGCCGATGACGCCGGAGCCCCGCTCACCGGCAATGGTGTACGTTTCCAGGCGGGCACCATTGGTGATGTCCACTATGGAGACCAGCTCGCCGGGGAGGATATTTGCAGCGTCCAGCAGATCGGCGTCAACTGTCACGGAGCCAACATAGTGCAGGTCAGCGTGGGTGACAGTGGCGCGGTGGACCTTGGATTTAAACATGGTTCGCATCATAACGGGCTCAAGTCTACCGCTCCCGGTCATGGGTTGGTTGTGAGCTTGCTAACCTGGCCTCACTCGAGAGTTCTAGCGCCTGCCCAGCGGGGTGAGCTTGCGGCCCATGATGGCTTGGGTCAAGGCATCCACCACTTCCGTGTTGGCCAGTGGGTTGCGGATCAGTGTGAAGTCCACATCACCCACGGGCGGCAGGTCAAAGCGCTTGGTGATCACCTTGAGATCCTCCGGCACCAGCGAGGTGGGCATGACGGCAATGCCAATCCCGGCACGGAGCGCGGCCAGAACGCCACTGATCTGTTTGGTGGTGCAGGTGACACGCCACGTGCGGCCGGCCTGCTCGAGGGCATCCAGTGCCAGTTTCCGGCTCAGGCTCGGGGCCGGATACACAATGACGGGGACGGGTGCGCCAGGCTCCAAAACTGTCTGCTCCAGCCCCACCCAGGCGAAGGTGTCCTGCTTGACCACTTCACCTTCCTGGGCGCCAGAGACCCACTTGACGAATACCAGATCCAGGGCGCCAGCCTTTAGCCGGCGGTGCAGTTGATCGCTCTGACTCACCGTGAGTTCGAGGTTGATTTGTGGGTACAGTTGGCGGAACTCACGCAGGATCCGTGGCAGGCCCGTGATGGCCAGATCATCCGCGGTGCCAAAACGCAGCCGCCCGCGCATGGCGGCACCGGAAAAGTAGCGTGTGGCGGCGTCATTAGCGGCCAAGATGGTTCGGGCGAAACCGGCCATGGCGTCCCCATTGTCCGTCAGGCGCAACACGCGGGTATCTCGGGTGACAAGCACCCTTCCCGCGGCCTGCTCCAACTTACGCACATGCTGACTCACGGTGGGCTGGCTAATGCCCAGGCGCTCGGCTGCCCTGGTGAAGTTGCGGGTTTCGGCAAGCGCAAGGAAGCTTTTGAGCTGGATGGGGTCAAAAGTAGGTGATTCGGGCATGCGCATCCTCAGAACTATTACGTACCTCAATAGTATTTATAGGCATCATACTCTTTCGGCATAACTTGGTGCCGTCTAGGGTTGAAAAGGTAAAGTCCCCTCCGCCTTTTTAGCCCCATCCACTTTTCGAGTCCCAGGAACAACGCGTTGACGCCCCCACCAGCTGAATTGAACGCTTCCCCAACCGCCCCCATCAACCTAGTTGCCACGCGCCCGCCGTGGAGTCAGACATTTTCCTCGCTGAAAATCCGCAATTACCGCATCTTTGCCTCCGCCAACCTCCTTGCCGTCATTGCCCTCTGGATGCAACGGGTGGCCCAGGACTGGGTGGTTCTGGAGCTGTCAGGTTCGGTGACCGCAGTTGGAATCACCGTCTTCATGCAATTTCTGCCCTCCTTGCTACTCATGCCATTGGGTGGGATCTTGGCCGATAGGTACTCCAAACGGCTCATCCTCATGATCAGCCAGGGCGCTGCCGGAGTGCTGGCAACACTCATGGCCGTTTTGGCGCTGACCGGCAACCTTCAGGTGTGGCACATCTATGTGATTGCCTTTGTTCTTGGCTTGGTGGTGGTGGCCGATCAGCCTGCACGTCAAGTATTCGTCAACGAACTTGTTGGTCCGCGGCAATTGCGCAACGCCATCAGCTTGAACTCTTCGATTTTCCAGATGGGTGGCATGATCGGCCCCGCCGTTAGCGGCGTGCTGATCATGGCAGTGGGCGGCGGCTGGGCCTTCGCGGCCAATGCGCTGGCCTGCACCATCACCGTGATCTCGCTGTGCCTGATCCGCAGCAGCGAACTGGTCAAGATGCCGCCCGTGCAACGTGCCAAGGGTCAGCTCATGGAAGGCGTACGCTACGTGCTGCGCAAGCCCACCATTTTCTGGCCGGCCATGATGGCAGCGGTTTTTGCCGTGTTCGGCTTGAGCCTGGCCGTGCTGCTGGCGGCCTATGCCAACAACGTGTTCGACGCCGGGGCCGGAGGCTACGGCCTGCTGAACACTTTGGTTGCGCTCGGCGCCCTGTGCGGGGCGATCGCCTCCACCCGTTTTGCCACGCTGCGACTGCGCGGGGTGATGGCAGCTGCCGGTAGCTACGGGGTGGTGCTCATGATTGCCTCACTGGCCCCCAATATGGTTACCTTTGGAGCCGTCATGGTGGTGGCAGGGTTCGCCTCCCTGCTGTTTCTGACCAGTGCCAACCAGCTGGTGCAAATGTCAACCAACGTGCGCATTCGTGGCCGTGTTATGAGCCTGTACATCATGGTGCTCATGGGTGGTCAGGCTCTGGGTGGCCCGCTCATGGGCTGGCTGGCCGAGCATTGGGGTGTCCAGTGGGCAACGGTGGTTGCTGGCGGCATGCCAGCTTTGGCCGCCGTGGTGATCGGATTGGTTCTGGCCAAGCGCGGGCAGCTAACCTTGCAGATCAACCTGCGTAGCGCCAAGAAGCCCGTGTTTATTGTCCCGAAGACGAGCTGAGCAGCTAAAAAGTAGGTGGGGGTGCGCCTCGCACACCCCCACCGTTTAGCCAGCCACCGGCAGGTGCGGGTAGCTTTCCTGGCGATTCTGGAACTCGAGGATCGCCGGGTTGACGATCACGCCGTCGGATATTTCAATGGCGCGGGTGATGGTGTCGCTGCCAGTCCACGCCTCGGGGCCTCCCAGCACCGTTTCAAGGAAAGGCATGAGCGCCTCGCTGATTTCCCAGGTGGCCGAATTCCAGAGGTAGCTCGGCGTGTGGTCTACGGCGTAATAGTTGATGTTCTCGCCCACCGTGAACATGGGGTCGGTGAACGTGGTGTTGCGGGCCCAGCTGAACCCCATGCCTTCGTCACAGGACACATCCACGATCAGGCTGCCGGGCCGGAATGCCGCAAGATCGGCCTCGGTCAAATACGTCATGGGCGCGTTCGGGTCCTGAAGGGTGCAATTGACCACGATGTCCGCCTCGGCGAGGAAATCGGCCAGCGGCACCTCACCGTCATCGAGCATGACGAAACCGGTGTACGGCGGTTCTGGGGCGAAATCGAACTGCACCATCTCTGCCGAGTGGATGGGTGAGGCCACGGCTGCCACGTTGCGGCTGGTCAGCACCTGCACCTCATGGATGCCCAGCGCGCTCAATGCCGTCACCGCGCCACGGGCGGTGGCACCAAAACCAATGACGACGGCGTTCAGGCGGCGGCCATAGTCTCCGGTGGAACCGATCAATGACAGCGAATGCATGACCGAGGAGTAGCCTGCCAGCTCGTTATTCTTGTGGAACACGTGCAGGCCGAAGCCGCCGTCGGAGGCCCAATGATTCATTGCCTCAAAGGCAATCAGCGTCAGCTTCTTGTCAATGGCCTGCTGTGTGATGGCACGGTCCTGGACACAGTGCGGCCAGCCCCACAGGACCTGCCCGTCTTTCAGATCGGCCAGATCGGCGGCTTGGGGTTTGGGCAAGAGTATTACGTCTGTTTGCGCAATGACCTGCTCGCGGGGGGCCACTGTGCCCACCAAAGTGGCCAGCACGGCGTCGGACATGCCAAAACGGGTGCCGTAACCCTCCTCCACCACCATTTTGGCGCGGATCTCAGGCTCAATCCGGGAGAAATGGTCGGGGTGGATGGGGGCGCGCCGCTCATCAGGCTTGTGTGACTTGCCCAAAACTCCAAGACGAAGTGTGGGTCCATGGTGAACGGTGTGTGGATCGTGGGTCATCGTTGCTCCTCATCGAAGAACCCGCCAGGGCCCTTTCTTTTTGACCCTACACGCATGGGGCGTCGATGTGGGTGCTCTCATGCAACGGTGAGCAGTGGCTTTTGACCTCCGCTTCGATGTGCATGGTTGCAACCGGGCACCTCGAGGTAGGGGTCAGAATTTGGATTGTGGGTTGCAGGTTGCGGGTTGCTGAGTACGGGTTAGCGGCACGGCGCCACTGGCAGCACCAAATGTTAAAGCAGTTTGGCCCCCGAGATGTCGGGGGCCAAACTGGGAAACTGAGCGGGCGACGGGAATCGAACCCGCGTATCGAGCTTGGGAAGCTAGCGCTCTACCATTGAGCTACGCCCGCAATGGAACGTCCACAGCAAGCTGCAGCATTTGTTCCGCTATTGATTCTAGCCCGAGCAAGGCCATGGTCATGACCAATGACACGGGGTTGCTTGCGCCGATCTTGCCAGCGGCATGCATAGTTAGCTGATGATGGAGGCCTTGCCGGCGGCAAACTCGGTATCGGTGAGGGCGCCTGAAGCATGTAGTGCCGCAAGCCGTTCCAATTTACTGAGCAGATCATCCGCTGCTGCTTGCCGGGCAGCTCCGAGCCGCTACTTTCTTCATGCCGCCGCACCTCACAAGTGGCACTGATACCGCAACCGGTGTGAGGCCGTGGTACTGAACAAGAATGGTTGCTCTGGGAAGAGGGTGGGTCTAGAAAATCGGCTCAGGCTCTTGCTTTTTGCCCTGGATCAGCCGCACAAGAGGCTCCACATAGCGGGCTGCGATGGGGCCGCTGACGGCCATGATCAGCACATAGGTGGTAGCTAGCGCGGCCAGTTCAACGGGGACGGCGCCCGAGGCCACAGCTAGCCCGGCAATGACGATGGAAAACTCGCCGCGGGCAATCAAGGCGGCGCCGGCACGGGCCCGGCCCGGTATTCCGATGCCTTGCCGCGATGCCGCCCACCAGCCTGTCACCACCTTCGTGATGGTAGTGACCAGGGCCAGCAGCAGGGCGAACCCGAGCACGGGCGGGATGGTGTGGGGATCGGTGTTCAAGCCGAACAGGACAAAGAACATGGCGGCGAAAAGATCTCGCAACGGCTCCAGCACGCGGGCGGCGTTCTCTGCCGTACCGCCGGAGATCGCGATGCCCAAGAGGAAGGCGCCCACGGCCGCTGAGACCTGCAGCGCCGAGGCTACACCAGCCACCAACAAGGCGGCGCCCAGCAGCTTGAGTAGGAACGATTCCCTGTCAGGGCTGTCCAAAACAGTCGAGACCATATGCCCGTAGCGCAGCGCACCCAGCAGCACCAAGGTGATCACGGCCAAGGAAATTCCGACTGCGGTGAGCCCGCCCAGGAATGAGACTCCCGCTAAAACGGCCGTCAGGATGGGCAGGTAGGCGGCCATTGCCAGATCCTCGATGACCAAGATGGCCAAGATGACGGGCGTTTCACGGTTACCCAGCCGGCCTAGATCACCTAAAACCTTGGCGATAATCCCTGATGATGAGCTATAAGTAATGCCAGCCATGACCAGTGCCCCCACCGGGCCCCACCCCAAGATCAATGCCACGGCAACACCCGGAAGCATATTCAGCACCAAGTCCAGCACCCCCGCCATCCACGACTGTTTCAGTCCCGTGACGAGTTCCTTGGCCGTATATTCCAAACCGAGCATAAGCAGCAGTAGGATGACACCAATTTCACTGGCAATATGGGCGAATCCATCAATGCCGCCAAGGTTGACCAGGCCGCCCTTTCCAAAGGCCAGACCGCCTAAAAGGTAGAGGGGGACGGGGGACATGCCGATCCGTCCAGCCTGACGACCCAAAAAACCGAGCCCGAAAAAGACGATGCCGAGCTGAACCAGGGAAAGGGTCGTTGAATCCATGGCGGGCTAGGGTCTGGACTGCAAAATATGTGCAGCCTCTGCCAGTCCGTCTTCAGTGCCGACAATGACCACCATGTCCCCAACATGGAGGACCTCATCAGGGCGCGGAGACCCCACCACGTCACCATCGCGCAGCAAGGCCACAATGGAAGCGCCCGTGCGCGTGCGCATCTGGGTCTGCCCCAGCGTGCGCCCGGCGAAGGTGGAGCCCGGACGGATCATGAATTGGTGCGTGGTGATGCCCGTGAGGTTTTCTTGTTCCGTGCTGAGTTGGGCAATGAGCTGCGCCGATCCCAGCAACTGTCCCAGCCCGGCGGCTTCCTCGGCGGTGAGCGGGATGGAAGCGGCACAAGCATCAGGGTCATCAACACGGGACAGGATTAACTCAGCGTGACCATCCCGGTGGGTCACCACGCCTACGCGCCGTCCGGTAGCAAGCCGCAATTCCCTACGCACACCAATGCCGGGAAGAGGCGTCTCTTCAATATTCATGGTTCTTACCTTAGCTGCGCTGCGCGGATCTATGGGCTTTAGTACAACGCCAAGAACGCACATATTAGTCCTGCCGCGTTGATCCTGGCCCTTTCCGGCCCGGCCAAGGGGATCATTCTGCTGATCTTGGTCTAAATACGCTATTTTTAGAGGGTGCTGATCTCTGACCGCGACATACGTGCCGAAATTGACGCCAAGCGGATTGTCTTGGACCCCTACGACCCTTCCATGGTGCAGCCATCGAGCGTTGATGTGCGCATCGACAGGTACTTCCGGCTCTTTGACAACCACCGTTACGCCTACATTGACCCGGCGGAGGAGCAGCCTGAGTTGACCCGGATGGTGGAAGTTGAACCCGACGAGTCATTCATTTTGCATCCGGGTGAATTTGCGCTGGCCTCCACCTATGAGACGGTGACGTTGCCCGACGATGTCGCTGCACGCCTCGAAGGCAAGTCCTCTCTGGGCCGCCTGGGCCTGCTCACACACTCCACCGCCGGCTTCATTGACCCGGGTTTCTCCGGTCACATCACCTTGGAGCTCTCCAACGTGGCAACCTTGCCGATCAAACTCTGGCCCGGTATGAAGATTGGCCAGCTGTGCTTCTTCCAGCTCAGCTCCCCGGCCGAAAACCCTTACGGTACGGGCGCTCATCAGAACCGCTACCAGGGCCAGCGCGGCCCCACAGCCTCGAAGTCATTCCAGAATTTCCACCGCACCAAGATCTAGGGTTCGCAGTGGTGTTTAGGGCTCGGGGACTATCCTCCCCTAGCCGTGCCGCTAGTGTGAGCCCGCACCGTGTGGCGGGGCCTTGACGGGCAGAAGTAGCAACAAGCCGAGCAACAGCACCACCAAAATGCCAATGATGCCCCACCGTTGCGCTCCGAAGATCACAATGGCGAGCCCAAACAGTTGTGGGGCCAAGAAGGATACGGCGCGGCCTGTGGTGGCGTACAGCCCAAAGATCTCCCCTTCCTGCCCTTCCGGCGCTAAACGGCCCATGAAGGTTCTTGCAGAGGACTGTGCCGGGCCCACGAACAGGCACAGGATCAGCCCGAAGACCCAAAACGCGTTCTTCCCATCCAGGAAGAGCAAGGCCCCGCCGGAAATGAGCAGGCCTATCAGTGAGGTCACAATGACGGCCTTGGGGCCGAACTTGTCATCGAAGAATCCGGCGGATAAGGCGCCCACTGCGGCCACCACGTTGCCGGCGATGGCGAAGATCAATACGTCACCGGTGGCAAAACCAAAGGACCCCACCGCCAAGACCGCCCCAAAGGTGAAGATGGCGGCCAGGCCGTCACGGAAAATGGCGCTGGAAATCAGGAAGTACAAAGTGTGCCGTTCAGTGTGCCAGAGCCGCACAATAGTGTGAACGAGCTCCATGTAGGACTGGATGAATCCCACCTTGGGCATATTTGGATCGCGTTTGGTTTCAGGGATGGCGAACATGATCGGGATTGAGAACACCAATATCCACAGGGCCGAGAACACGGCCACGGCCCGGTACGTCATGCCGTCGGCGCTCGTGATGCCGAAGATGCCTACCTCGGGCTTGATCAACGCGAAGTAGACAATGAGCAAGGCCACGATTCCGCCGAGGTATCCGGCGGCCCAGCCAATGCCACTGATCCGGCCAATGCTCTTCTTCGTTGAAATCTGCAAGAGCATGGCGTTGTAGTTCACACCCGCGAGCTCAAAGAAGACGTGGCCGGCAGCAATGAGCATGCACCCGAAGAGCAAAAAAGACTCTTGGGGCTGAACAAAGAAGCACGCTGCCGTCAGCACCACCACAATCAAGGTGTTGATGCCCAACCAGAGCCTGCGGCGTCCGCTGTGATCGGTGCGTTGCCCGGCAACCGGGGCCAGCAAGGCGATGGCCAAACCAGAAATGGACATGGCAAATGCCAGTGTGACCGTTGCCTTGTCGGCACCACCAAAGTCATCGCCCGTTAGATAAAGGGCGGTGAAGATGAACGTGGTCATGACGGCGTTGAAGGCGGCGCCGCCCCAATCCCACAGCGCCCAGGCCGTGATCTGCCACTTGGTTGCCGGTGTTTTGGCCGGAGTCGCGGTGAAGGCGGCGGCAGAGGGAGGGTACTCAGTCATACGGCACATGCTATCCGGCGGAATCAACGGGGCGGGGTAAGGCGCCGGAACATTTCGCGCAGGTGGTCCCGGGCAGCCGCATTCGGGACACCGACATGGAGCCAAAGCTCACCCTGAGAAGGGGCAGGGTTGGTAGACTAGCGGTGTCGGGAACCGACTTTAACCCCCGTGATTCGCTCATTTCCAGCCCGAAACATGTGGAGCCCTTAGTGCTGTTTGTCCTGTGTGCACACTTCCTTGTGGCCATTTTCTCGCCCATTTTGTTCTCCAGATGGGGTCGCTCGGCGTTTTACATCCTTGCTGCGGTGCCCGGGATCAGTTTCGTCTGGCTTGTGGCTCAGTACAACAATGTGTATTCGTCCACGTTGCCCAGCCCGTCGCTGGAGATCCCGTGGGTTCCCGTCCTTGATCTGAACCTGAGCTTCAAAATGGACCAGCTGTCCTGGCTCATGTCACTGCTGGTGCTTGGGGTTGGTGCCCTGGTGCTGGCCTATTGCGCCAGATATTTCAAGACCAACGACGCCGGCTTGGCCGGCTTTGGTGCCCAGCTGCTCGCCTTCGCAGGTGTCATGTTTGGTCTTGTGACGGCGGATAACCTCATCCTTTTGTTTGTTTTCTGGGAACTGACAACAGTGCTTTCCTACCTGTTGATTGGTTACGCCCGCACTCGCATCGCCGCCAGGCGTGCGGCCCTGCAAGCCTTGATCGTGACAACCTTCGGCGGGCTGGCCATGCTGGTGGGCTTGATCATGGTGGGTGAAAGCGCCGGCACATACAGCATCTCCGAGATCTTGGCGAAGGCACCCGAGCTGATCTCCGCCGTGGGAAGTCCCCAGCTGATGCTGGATATTGGCATTGCCCTGCTCCTTGTGGGGGCCGTGACCAAGTCGGCGCTGCTACCGTTCCACTTCTGGCTGCCGGGCGCGATGGCAGCCCCCACACCCGTGAGCGCCTACCTGCACGCAGCAGCAATGGTGAAGGCCGGGATCTACCTCATTGCCCGTCTGTCTCCGGGCTTCTCCGAGACCGAATATTGGCAGCCCATCATTGTGGTGCTGGGGCTGGGCACCATGCTGCTGGGCGGATGGCGGGCCCTGCGCCAGCACGATCTCAAGCAGATTCTGGCCTATGGCACTGTCAGCCAGCTCGGTTTCATCGCCCTGGTGGTGGGCTTTGGCGGTCAGGAAGCTGCCATGGCCGGTATGGCGATGGTCCTGGCGCACGGCTTGTTCAAAGCCTCCCTCTTCCTTGTGGTGGGGATCATTGACCACCAAAGCGGTACCCGCGATATTCGTGAGCTTTCAGGGGTCTTCAAATCGGCTCCGAAGCTGGGCATCGTTGCCCTGATCGGGGCTGCGTCAATGGCCGGGCTGCCGCCCATGGCAGGTTTTGTGGCTAAGGAGGGCATCTTCCAGGCGTTCATTGCCTCTGCCACTTATGGGCCAGCCGGCCCCGTGGTGGGGTGGACTGTCTTGGCCGGGATGGTTCTGGGCTCGGTGCTGACCTTTGCCTACAGTGCACGGTTCCTGTGGGGCGGTTTCGCCACCAAGTCCAAGGGCATGTCCACAGCCTTCAAACCCGTCAGTTGGCTTTTCCTGGCAGCCCCTGCCCTACTGAGCCTCCTGACGCTGGTTTACGGATTCTTCCCGCACCTCGTTGAAACGTGGATTAGACCCTATAGCGATCAGTTCCCCGCCTATGACCCGGACGGCATGCATCTGGCGTTGTGGCACGGCTTCTCACCCGCGCTGGGACTCAGCGCGCTAGTGATCGCAGTGGGAGTCATTCTGTTTAAACTGCGGGATAAGTTTGAAGCCTTCCAAGCTAAGTTGCCTGCGGGGATTGATTTTGAGCGTGCCTACCGGAAAGCAATTGTGGTGCTGGATGCTGTAGCCATTTGGGTTACGGGCCGCACCCAGCGTGGTTCCTTGTTCTTTTATCTTTCCGTGATCCTCTCCACCGCGATAGTTTCCGTGCTAGCTGTCTTGCTCCTGAATGTGCAGGACTGGACAGAAGATATTTACTTTGTTGACCCAGGCTCGCCGTTCCAAATCATTGCTGGGGCGGTTGTTATCATCGGCGCACTTGCTGCAGCCAGGGCGAACAAGCGCTTCATGGCCGTACTGTTGGTGTCCGTCACCGGGTACGGGTTAGCGCTGATTTTTGCTTTGCAGGGAGCACCGGACCTGGCTTTGACCCAGATGCTTGTAGAAACCATCATTTTGGTGGCTTTTGTGTTGGCCATGCGCTCACTGCCGCCTGGATTGCTTGAACGCAAGCAGGCGGGCAGTCACCGCCTGGTACGGCTGATCTTAGGCATTGGCTTCGGCGCAACCATGGTGGTTGTGGCCGTCGTTGCCATGGGGGCCAGGATCCATGAGCCCGTGAGCCTTGCCCTGCCCGTGCTGGCCTATGAGGGCGGGGGTGGTCTCAACGTTGTCAACGTGACCCTCGTAGACATTCGGGCGTGGGACACTTTTGGTGAGATTTCCGTCCTGGCCATCGCCGCTACAGGTGTAGCCAGCCTGATCTTTGTCAGGGGCCGCGGCCAGCGCCTTCCCCGGGCAGAGACCGTGGAAACGGGCAGCATTGGCAAGCTGCCCGTGTCCCAGTTTGAACCCACCATTCACCTTGCCAAGAAATTCACTGCCTCACCGAGCAACCCTTGGCTCGTGGCCGGGCGGACGCTGGCACCAGAACGGCGCTCCATCATTATTGAAGTTGTCACCCGGCTGTTGTTCCACAGCATCATCATCATCTCCATCTACTTGCTGCTGGTGGGGCACAACGGCACTGGTGGAGGCTTCGCAGGAGGGTTGATAGCAGGGCTTGCCCTGACCATCCGATACCTTGCTGGCGGACGTTTTGAACTAGCCGAGGCCACCCGCATCTCAGCGGGAACTCTTCTGGGTCTGGGCCTAGCCATGGCGGCGCTGACAGCACTGGCACCACTGTTCTTTGGCGGGGAAATCTTCCAAAGTGCCATTATTGCTTTTGATCTGCCGGTTTTTGGCCATGTGAAGTTTGTGACCTCCACAGTCTTTGACATTGGCGTCTACCTGGTGGTTGTGGGGCTCGTGATTGACGTTTTGCGCAGCCTGGGCTCGGAGATTGACCAACATGAAGAGGACGGTCTGGACTCCATGGAGATGATTGAGGACGACGAGCCGTTGGAGGTTTCTCGATGAGTGTCAACCTCACACTGCTGCTGGTGATGGGTGTTCTTTATGCCGTGGGAATTTACCTGTTGTTAGAACGCAGCCTGACACGCGTGCTGCTTGGGCTGATGTTGCTGGCCAACGCCACCAATCTGCTCTTGCTGGCCACGGGCGGCTATGCCGGTTTAGCACCCATCTTCAATAAAGACATTCCGCCAACGGAATATAATGATCCCTTGCCGCAGGCCTTTATCCTGACCTCTATTGTGATTTCCTTCGCCGTCACAGCGTTTATGCTCAGCCTGATCTACAGGTCCTGGCTGCTCAGCCGAGCCGATGACATCCAGGTGGACAGGGAAGACCTTCGGGTTGCCAAGCAGGCGCTGTATGACGATGAAGAGGACTCCGAAATCCCCATTGAAGTCTCCGACTTCCATGAGAATAACCAGCCCGCAGCTAAGCGCGAAACCATCCCAGGTATAGGGCCGAAGAAGGCAGTGCAGCTACTTTCTGAACCTGCCGTCCCCCACAAAAAGCCCAGAAAGGATAAGGCATGAATGTTGCAAGTTTCGCCCCGCTCGCGGTAGTTCTGCCCTTCTTGGGCGCCGCCTTGGCTTTTGTGTTGATCAGAAAACCGCGCGCTCAACGCCGTGTCAGCCTGGCAACCCTCACCCTGACCCTTGGTTTGGAGGTCTGGGTATTGGCCAGTGTGTGGACAGTGGGGCCCATTGCCGTCCATCTTGGTGGCTGGGCGCCGCCCTTTGGGATCGTCATGGTGGCCGATCAGTTCTCCTCATTGCTGTTGGTGATTTCTTCAGCGGTGAGCCTGGCCGTCCTTGCCTACGCATCAGGTCAGGGCGCGGCTGACGGTGAACAGGGTGGCCCCCTGTCTGTTTTCCACCCCACCTATCTGATCCTGGTGGCAGGTGTCTCTAATGCTTTCCTGGCAGGGGACCTGTTCAACCTTTATGTTGGCTTCGAAATCCTCTTGACCGCGAGTTATGTGCTGATGACACTAGGTGGCACCGGATCGAGAGTCCGGGCTGGCATCACCTACGTTGTGGTCAGTGTTGTTTCCTCGCTGCTGTTCCTGATCGCCATCGGCATGGTTTACGGTGCCACTGGAACTGTCACACTGGCGGATCTGGCCGTGAAAATTGGCGAGCTGGACTCGGGAACTCAAGACCTTTTGCATGTTCTTTTGCTTGTAGCGTTCGGCATCAAGGCCGCCGTCTTCCCGCTATCATTCTGGCTGCCTGACTCCTACCCCACCGCCCCCGCCCCCGTAACTGCAGTGTTCGCCGGGCTGCTCACAAAAGTTGGCGTCTATGCCATCATCCGCACGGAAACCCTGCTCTTTCCCTCCGATAAGTTCAATGCGGTGCTGCTAGTTGTTGCCCTTTTGACAATGATCGTAGGAATTCTTGGGGCGCTGGCACAGACGGACATTAAACGTATGCTCTCCTTCACCCTGGTCAGTCACATTGGGTACATGATCTTTGGTGTAGCACTTTCCTCCGTGCTGGGGCTGGCCGCCACCATTTTCTACGTCATTCACCACATCACCATTCAAACCTCGCTATTTATGGTGACAGGGTTGGTGGAACGCCGTGGCGGAACATCCTCGATCATGCGTCTGGGTGGGTTGGCAAAGCTCTCCCCGATCCTTGCGGTGCTTTATTTCATTCCCGCCATGAATCTGGCCGGCATTCCGCCCTTCTCAGGGTTCCTGGGGAAGTTGGGGCTGCTGCAAGCGGGGGTGGCTGACGGCTCACCCATGGCCTACGCAGTGGTGATTGGCGGTGTTGTGGCCAGCCTGCTGACGTTGTTGGTCATGGCCCGGGTATGGAACCGAGTATTTTGGCGCAGCACTGCCGACGCCGAGAACCCGGACCCCGTCCTCTTGGCTACAGCCCCTGACTCCTCCGGCCAGCCCAGCATGAGCGCATTGCGCACTAGCAAACATGTGGATGCCACCGAAGGACGTTTCTCAGGGGAGAACGAGATCCCCATCCTGCCCAAGATGATGGTGTATTCAACCATGGGTTTGGTGGTTTTGGGCCTTGCAATGAGCATCTTTGCGGGACCATTGTTTGAACTGAGCCAAGATGCTGCCACCAGCATGCTGGCCCGTACTCCCTACATTGAAGCCGTGCTTGGCGAAGGGGCAGGTACGCCATGAGCCAGAGCATCAACGCCAGGCGCAAGCTGAACCCTTTGCAAAAACTACCGCTGCTTATTTGGCTGGTCCTTGTCTGGGGCGCCCTGTGGCAGGACTTCAGTGCCGGGAATCTTCTTTTTGGGGCCCTCATAGCGCTAGCAGTGTCACAAGTTTTTTACCTGCCGCCCATTGAGCTCAGTGGCCGCTTTAGCGTGCTGCAGGCCGTGATCTTCCTTTTGTGGTTCCTCAAGCAAATCACCGTTGCCAGTTGCCAAGTGCTGTACTGGGCGGTTGCCAAGGGGCCCAAAATCCGCAACGCAGTCATTGCCGTCCCGCTTCGGAGCCCCTCGGATCTGCTCATGACCGCGGTGGGTCACGTGCTCTCACTGATCCCGGGTTCCCTGGTGGTTGAAGTGGATAGGGGTTGCGCCACTCTCTACGTCCACGCAATGAACGCGCCCACTCCAGAAAGCGTGGAGCGGGTTCGTACAGGGATCCAAGACATTGAAGCCAGGCTGATCACTGTGATGGGGACCAAGGAAGAGCTGGCGGAGCTGCGCTCTGAACGCACTGGGGCATCCATGGTTGCGTATGCGGATATCCTCAAAAGTCCCGATCAGCAAGATTCTGATCAGCAAAGTCCCGATCAGCAAAAAGACCTAGGTGAGGGGCAGTGAGCGTCATGGATGTTGTGGTCATTATTGTTGCAGCGGTGCTCACGCTCGCGGCTGCCGGAACTATCTACCGGATTGCCTCCGGGCCGTCATTGCTGGACAGGGTGATCGCCGCTGATGTTTTGCTGGCCATCTTCGGCGCCGCACTGGCCACGGACATGGCCGCAAATAAACATACGGACAATCTGGCCCTGCTGGTGGTCCTGACGGTGATTGGGTTCATTGGATCAGTCACGGTGGCTCGTTTTGCGGCCCATAAGAGAGGCGACGGATGAATACGCTCATTGATGTTTTGACGGTGATCGCCCTGCTTGGTGGCGCACTCATGAGCCTTGCCGCCGCCATTGGGCTGCTGCGGTTTCCGGACTTGATGAGCCGCATGCATGCTGCAACAAAGCCACAGGTTTTAGGTTTGCTGCTGATGTTGACGGCCATTGGCTTGCAAATGCGCGTCTGGTCTTTGCTGCCGGTTCTGCTTGTGGCCTGGCTGTTCCAGCTACTCACGGTGCCGGTATCGGCGCACATGGTGGGCCGGGCCGGCTACCGGACCAAACACCGCCGCCCTGAGATGCTCAGTGTTGATGAGCTAGATCAGGTGGTTGCCGCAGTGGTGGAAGAGGAAAGTATGCCCTAGCCATCCGCCGTCGTAGTTTCACGGAAGCCGCAGTAACTCGGGAGCCGCAGTAACTTTTGGGGGAGGGACTGCTGCGTTTTTGGGAGGAGTGGGCTCAGATTTCTTCGGGGTGCTTGTTAAAGCGTGCAATGGCCTTCTGGGTGGTGCGTGAAGCCAGGGTCTGAATGATGGCCGCAACCACCGAGGAGACCAGCGCAAAGGTCAGTGCTGAACGGAGACTGTTATTTAGATCCGCCCCATCCTTGGGCGGCTTGTTGCCAGTGCTCTTTTCCCAGACGGTGTCCACGAGCTTGCTGGCAACAAAGCCGGCACCGAGGCTGATGCCGGTTCCGAGCAATTTAAAAACGATGTTCATAAAGGACTCCTTCGTGGGGATTCACGCTGGTGCGGGAAAGCACTGTAGTTCAGCCTAGCGCTTTCGCTGCCGTAGCTGCAGCGGGTAACCCGGGAGCTGGCGAGATTCACTGGCGCTTTGCGTGCTCTCACAAGGCAAGCCGGGCCCGTAACCAGTTGACGTGATCCGCGCCACATCGCTAAAGTTGCGAGCGAATGTGATCCATATCAAACATGGTTTGCCGTGAGCGTGAAGCACCAAGGGGAACAGATTGAAACGAGCGTATAGGAACGTCACTTCCGGGGCTCTGGCCCTGGCGATTATTGCCGGAGGTGGAATGGCTGCGTTGTCTCCGTCAGCGATTCCGGCCGCCCAGGCAGCGGTTTCGGCCGCCGAAATTTTGCCCACTCCCCAGGAAGTCAGCACCGCAGGCGTTGCTGTTCCCTTGACAGGCGCAGTAAAAGTGGCAGTCGGTGAAAATACGGATGCCGCAGCCAAGAAGCTGCTAGCGGAAGTAATTACCGCTGCCGGTGGTACCGCCACCTTTGTCAGCGGTGCGGGCACCACCGGCGCCACAGTCTTCCTTGGCACCGTTGCGGACAACCCGGCTGTATCCACCGCGCTCACGGCCGTGGGATCCGGCAGCGCAGCTGGACTGGATGCTGATGGATATGTCATCGCCACCGGAACCATCAGCGGCAAGCCCGCACTGGTGCTCAACGGCACCGATGCCACAGGTACCTTCTACGCCGTGCAGAGCCTGAGTCAGGTTGTTGCCAACGGTGTGGCGCCAGCCATGACGGTCAAGGACTGGCCGTTGATGTCCATCCGTGGCGGCATTGAGGGCTTCTATGGCATCCCGTGGTCTCATCAGGCCCGCCTGGATCAGTTTGATTTCTACGGCAAGCACAAGATGAACACTTACATCTACACGCCCAAGGACGATAATTACCTGCGTGCCAAGTGGCGTGATTTGTACCCGCAGGCGCAGCTTAACGATCTGAAAGAACTCGTGGATGAGGCCAATGCCAACCACGTTAATTTCACTTTTGCACTCTCACCGGGCAATGACGTCTGCTACTCCGACGATCAGGATTTCGCCGCCACCGTGGCCAAATTTGATCAGCTGCGCGCAATCGGTGTCAGCAGCTTCTACATTGCGCTCGATGACATCAACCCGTACCTGAACTGTGCCGCGGACAAGGCAAAATTCACCTTGCCGGGATTCCGTTCACTTGCCCAGGGCCAGGGGTTCTATTTGAACCGGATCGTCAGGGACTACATTAACGTCCATGGGCTGGCACCGTTGCAGACAGTGCCCACCAACTATGCCGGTTCCGGTCCGGACCCTTACAAGGGTGAGTTTGGTCTGCAGACGGATGATTCGATCCGGATTCAGTGGACCGGCGAAGGCGTCTTCTCCAACACCATTACGGAAGCTTCAGTAACCAAGGCGGTGACTTCCTACAACGCCGAGCATTTCTACATCTGGGACAACCTGCCCGTGAATGATGGACAGCGCGGACGCCTGTTTCTGAACCCGCTGGAGGGCCGCGACGCCAACCTGTACAAACACATTGACGGCATCACTTCCAACCCGATGATCGAACCGTATTCTTCGATGATCGCCCTGGCCGGGTTCGGCGACTACTCCTGGAACGGCCCCCAGTATGTGCCCGCAACAACACAATCCTCCATTATCAGTGAGCTTGCAGGCCCCAATGAGGCCATCAGGGCGTCTCTGGAAACCTTCGTGGACCTGAACCAGAGCTGGAAGCCCTACCGTCCGGAATCCAAAACGGCGCCGGCCCTGAGCGCAGACATCGCAACCTTCTGGACAGCTTTCGACGCCGGAAACACGGCCGGAATGGCACCGTTGAAGGCTCGTTTGGCCACCATTGCAGCAGGCCCGGAAACCTTGGCTGATATGGCCATGACAGGCTTCTACGATGATTCCAAGCCGTGGATTGACGCCGCAGCACACTGGGCCACGGCCATGGAGAAGCAAATCAGCATGCTGGAGGCCATTAAGGCGGGAAATGGCGTAGCCGCCACGGATGGTGCGCTTGCAGCCAATGGAGATATTGCTCTGGCCAAGGCGGCCACCGTGCCCGATGTTGGGCCGAACAACATTGGCATCACCCCTAACGTCATTGTTCCTTCGGTGGGAGATGGACTCTTTGAAATCTTTAGCAAAGAGGCACAGGGACGGTACAACACCTGGCTGAACCTGAGCCCCGTGGCAGCGTCCAGCTACTTCCCCGCAACGGCTACTTCCTCACTTCCCACCTACCAAAGCAACGCGCTCACACGCATGGTTGACGGCGATCCCAGCACTCTTTGGTGGTCCAGTGCACCTCCCGTGAACGGTTCCACCGTCACCATTGACTTAGGCGCCGTGAAGACGGTGGGCAAGGTGCTGATCCAGCAGGCCGATTCCGACACCAATAACGGTGACATGTTCTACCACGCACGGGTGGAGTATTCGGCGGACAATGCCACCTGGACACAGGCCGGAGTGTTTGAGAGCAAGCCGCGCATTGAGCAGAACTTTGATACTCCTGTAAGCGCACGGTACATCCGTCTGGTGTCCACGGGCACCAACCCGGGTGGCCAGTGGGTGAAGATCCGCGAGTTCCAGGCCCTGGAAGCCAGTGAAAGGTTGGCCAGCAACCTGCCGGGCGCAAATGGTACTGGTGCGCAGAGTGCCTTTGACGCAACCATTGCCACAGCCTTCGAGCCTGCCCAGGCCCCGGTAGAGGGTTCATACCTCTCCAATACCCTGGATGCACCGGCCGCCATGAAGTCAGCCGTTGTGGTGGGCCATGTGGCAGGGGACCTGCAAGTTAAGGTCGACGGCGAATGGGTCACCGTGGGTGCCTTGGATCCGAAACGCAGTTTCCAGGAAGCTGTTCTGGAGCAGGAAAGCATTGAGGGTATCCGCATCCTATTCACTCCGGGCGCAGCAGCCATGGGTGAGCAGACCTTGGCCGTTTATGAGCTTGGTTTGCGCGCCACCGGTCCTGTGGCTGGCGGCCCGTACATTGGTGAGGAAGTGGTGGAACCGACTCCGACGGCCACGGCGACCCCGACTCCGACGGCCACGGTTACTCCGGCCGAATCGGCCACCGCCAGTACCGCACCCAGTGACACCCCGTCACCGAGTGCCTCGCCCACGAAGGACGGTTCAACCACACCTTCCGCCAGTGCCAGCGCCACGGCAGGTGCCGGTGATGACCTCGCCAGCACCGGGTTCAACCTCGGTGCAGCAGGTGGGATCGCTGTGATTCTCATGCTCGGTGGGTTGATCATGGCTAGCCGCCGTACGGCGCGCCAGCACTAGCAACAGCAAAAACTGAAAAAGGTTCCATCAAGTACTGCAGGCCTCCATCTCACGGTGGGCGTCTGCAGTACTTTTTTCATGACGCATTTCTTTCCACGCATTGGCTACCGGGTGTGAGCGGGGGTAAGCTGAAGCCGCAATTCAAACACGACAGGGGAGCGTGCACCCATTTATCGGGTGTCGGCGCTGAGAGTGCGGTTCGCCGCAGACCCTCGAACCTGCTCCGGCTAGTACCGGCGAAGGGAGTCGAGTTCTCTTCGGCTGCGCGGAAAGACCGCTGCAGCCGCCCCTCCTGAAAAGGAGGAAACATGAGTAAGTCAGTTACGGGCACGTCCGCCCCGAAAAACACGCAACAAAAGAACAAAAGCACCTGGCGGGTTGTCGACATTGTTGTCGTCTCGGTTCTGGGTGTTGCCGTTGGCGTTATCTTTTGGCTCTGGTCCGCCGGCTACGGTTTCATCGCAGCCTTCACCGTAGCCTTCCCACCCGTTGGTGCACTTTACGTTGGCGGCTGGCTGATTGCCGGCGTGCTGGGTGCCCTAGTGGTCCGCAAACCGGGCGCGGCGTTATATTGCGAATTGATCGCCGCCACCGTTGAAGGACTGCTGGGAACCCACTTCGGGTTCACGGTGCTGCTCTCAGGCTTGATTCAAGGCCTAGGCGCCGAGCTGGCCTTCGCCGTATTCCGTTACCGCAAATTCAATCTTCCCGTTGCCATCTTGGCCGGAACCTTGGCCGGCTTGGCGCTGGGCGTCTATGAAAACCTTATCTACAACGTGGCCTGGGCCTTGGAATGGAAGCTCGTCTACGCGGTGCTGGCCATGGTCTCCGGTGCTCTCATTGCGGGGGTAATTTCTTGGCTGGCCGTGCGCGGGTTGGCACGCACAGGCGCGCTGGCGAACCTGCCCTCACGTGGGGCCGCCACCGAAAAGGCAATCTAGTCATGGCCATCGTGCAGAACCGCGGTGCACCAGTACAGGTCTCTGTCAGGGGGTGGGGCTGGCAGCATTCGGGCCGGAACAACCAAGCCCTCCACGGCCTGGATTTGGAAATCTCCCCGGGTGAACGCGTACTGCTGCTGGGCCCTTCGGGTGCCGGAAAATCAACCTTGCTGCACGCCCTAGCCGGTGTGCTCGGGGATGACGAGGACGCCAATGAGATGGGTGAGCTGCTCATTGACGGGCGCCCTGTGCACGAATCGCGCGGCCGTACCGGGCTCATGCAGCAGGACCCTGATGCTCAGGTGGTGCTCTCACGCATTGGTGACGACGTTGCCTTCGGCGCTGAAAACCTTGCCGTGCCGCGCGAGGAAATTTGGCGCCGCGTCCCGGCTGCCTTGGAGTCGGTGGGCCTGAACCTGCCACTGGACCACTCCAGCTCCGCACTCTCCGGCGGGCAGAAGCAGCGCCTGGGACTAGCCGGTATTTTGGCCATGCGGCCCGGCCTGCTGCTGCTCGATGAGCCCACCGCCAACCTGGATCCGGCCGGTGTGGTGGAGGTCCGTGACGCCGTGCGCCGCAGCCTCGATGAAACCGGGGCCACCCTGGTTGTGGTGGAGCACCGCGTCTCCGTCTGGCTGGAGGTGGTGGACAGGATAGTGGTGTTGGCTCCGGCCGCCCTGGGAGAGCCCGGTGGCGTGCTGTTCGACGGTCCTCCCGCCACGGTTCTTGCCCAGAGCCGGGACTTACTGGCCAAGGCTGGTATTTGGGTTCCTGGCCACGTCCCGGAAGTCCGTGCCCGCATCACCAACCCGTCCGACGCCGGGCACCCCCTGCTGTTAGAGGCGGAGGCTTTGGCGCTCTCCCGCACCAAGGGACGCAAGCGCCGCCCGGTGGTACCGGCGGCCGTGGTGCCTTCAGTGCAGGTGCGTGCCGGGCAAGCGCTGAGTGTGACCGGCCCCAATGGGTCTGGAAAGTCAACGCTGGCACTGACCCTGGCCGGGCTGCTGGCCCCAGTGAGTGGTCACTTGGCTGCGCTGGAACCCTTGGCGCGCGGTGCCGGGCCCGAGCCGCTGAAATGGCGTGGACGGGATTTGATCAGCCGGATTGGCACCGTCTTTCAGGAACCCGAGCACCAATTTGTTGCTGGTACGGTCCGGGATGAGCTGTTGTTTGCGCCGAGGCTGCTAGGCCGTGGCGAGGATACCGTGGATGAACTACTGGTGCGCCTACGGCTGGAACACTTAGCGGACGCCAACCCGTTCACACTTTCGGGTGGGGAGAAGCGGCGGCTGTCAGTGGCAACAGTGCTGGCGGCGAGCCCACAACTCCTGGTCTTGGACGAGCCTACGTTTGGACAGGACGCGAACACGTGGGCCGAGCTGGCCTCCTTGTTAACGGAGCTGCTGGATGCAGGCACGGCCGTGGTGTCGGTGACGCATGACGCCGCCTTCAGCGCAGTGCTCGGTGGGGAGCGGCTGGTCTTGGGCGCACCAGCGGACCTTGCCGGAGCGCAGGCGGCTGCAAGGATGGCGCAGCGATGAGCGTTGACATTATTGCTACACCGCGGTCCACCGCACTGCTGGCCCGGGCCAACCCGTTGGCGAAGCTCGGAGCCGGAATGGCCCTGACCGTGGTGTTGCTGGTGAGTGTGGACTGGGTCTCTGCCACGGTGGCACTCGTACTCGAATGCATACTTCTGCCGCTGGCTGGATTGAGCCTGCGAATGCTACTGACCCGCGGCTGGCCCATCCTGCTGGCTTCCCTGGTGGGTGGCTACGGAACAGCTCTTTTGGCGCCCAAGACCGGTGAACTGCTGCTGGCCTTGGGCCCGGTCACCTTCAGCACCGGATCCCTGGAGGCTGGCGTGGCTATCGCCTTGCGTGGTCTGGCGATTGCCCTGCCTGGGATCATCGTACTGGCCTCCACCGACCCCACTGATTTGGCCGATGCGCTGGCCCAAAAGCTGCGCCTGCCCCATCGCTTTGTACTGGGCGCGCTCGCAGCGATGCGCCTAGTGGGGTTGCTTGTGGCCGAATGGCAAACGTTGGGGATGGCACGCCGCGCACGTGGTGTGGGCGGCGCTTCCGGGCTGTTCAGCCGGTTAAAGGCGCAACTGGGACAGGCCATGGCGTTGCTGGTGCAGGCTGTTCGGCGGGCATCGCGGTTGGCAGTGACCATGGAGGCGAAGGGCTTCGGTACGGGTGAGCGGACCTGGGCCCGTGAATCGACCTTCAGCCATATCGACATCGCGGTGGTGGCCACAGGATTGGTGATCGCCGGCGTGTCAGTGAGCGCCGCCGTCGTACTGGGCACCTGGAATCCAGTGTTCTGATAGTTCCGGCTTTAACGCACCGTTCCCCGCGGCGTGCACGCGGGGAACGGGATTTGCGCTCTGGCTGAAGTGCTAGGACATAATCCGTGTCTGTCCGGCTGGGCGGGGATACTTGGAGCATGACTATCCCTCGCAGTACCAAACTGACCATTGTTGGCGCCGGCAGTGTCGGGACCTCACTGGCCTACGCCGCCCTGATCCGTGGATCCGCCCGCGAGGTGGTGCTCTATGACATTGCCACGGCCAAGGTTGATGCCGAAGTTTTGGATTTGGCCCACGGCACGCCCTTTACCGGATCCTCACGAATCACCGGCGGCAGTGACATAAATTTGGTGGCCGATTCGGACGTCATCGTCATCACTGCGGGGGCCAAGCAGGAACCGGGGCAGACCCGGCTGCAGCTGGCTGAGGTCAATGTGGGCATCCTGGAAAAGATGCTGCCGCCCATGGTGGCGCTGGCGCCCAACGCCGTTTTCATCCTTGTCACAAACCCGTGCGATGTGCTCACCGCTGTAGCCGAACGCATCACCAACCTGCCTCCCGGGCGGATTTTCAGCTCCGGGACGGTGCTGGACTCCTCCCGGTTGCGCTGGATCGTAGCCGAGGCGGCGGCCGTTGCGCCGCAGAGCGTGCACGCGCTGATCATTGGCGAACACGGTGATACCGAATTTCCGTTGTGGTCCTCTGCCACTATTGGGCAGACTCCACTCTCGCAGTGGACTGATGGCGCTAAAGGCTTGCTCTTTCCCCGCGAACGGCTCGAAACCATCACTCATGACGTGGTCCACGCCGCCTACAAGGTCATTGCCGGAAAGGGTGCCACGAACTACGCCATAGGGCTTTCCGGTGCCCGCATCGTGGAGGCTGTGTTGCAAAATGAACGCAGTATTCTGCCTGTCTCCAGCGTCCTCCACGGCTACCGCGGTATTGATGGTGTGGCCCTGAGCGTGCCCTCAGTTGTTGGAGCTGGTGGAGTGCAGCGGGTCTTGGACACCCATCTGGATGAGCGCGAGGCTGAACAGCTCCAGCACTCGGCGGAAACGTTGGCCGCAAGCATCGCGCTCTTTTCCTAGACCCCGTAATTTTCTGTGCCCGCTGCGGTTCAAGGGCGGCAGCGGGCCAATGTGGGCAAGTGTTTGGTTAAGCGTTGGGCGTGTAATGGGCGTTGTGTGGGGCAGCTGGCACAAGCCGGGGTACCGTAAAGGGAGAGCCTGCCAGCTTGGACTGGAGCGGCCTGGATTTATCGCATGCAACGGTTAATTTAGAGGTTTTTTGCCATAATTGACCATCAGGTCACATAATTCCTATATAATATGCATCCTGTGATATAAAAGTTGTTATGACTCAAGTGGCTGCAGAAACCGTTGGTGTGTTGGTGCGAGACGCACGTAATGAAAAAGGTTGGACCCAAGGCGAACTGGCAACCCAGTTGGGGACAAGTCAGAGTGCTGTAGCCAGGATGGAACAGGGCAAACAGAACCTGAGCCTGAAAATGATCCAACGCATGGAAGCGCTCTTGGAGGCCAATCTGGTCAGCCTGGGGGCGGTCAGTAAGAACGAGGTCACCCATTTGCGCGTGCGCGGTGGGCGTGAACTCTCCGGAAGCGTTGATGTGAACACCAGCAAGAATGCGGGAGTGGCCCTGCTGTGCGCCAGTCTGCTCAACCGCGGCACCACCACGTTGCGCCGTGTAGCTCGCATTGAAGAGGTCAACCGCATTGTTGAACTTCTGACATCCATCGGGGTCCAGTGCCGTTGGCTCGAAGACAACGACCTCCAGATCCGCCGCCCTGCCGTTTTGAACTTAGCTGCCATGGATGTTGCCGCAGCCAAGCGCACCCGGAGCGTCATCATGCTGCTGGGCCCACTCCTTGATGAAGCTAACCCGTACCGTATCCCTTACGCCGGCGGCTGCGACCTTGGCACCCGCACGGTGGAGCCGCACATGCAGGCGCTGCGTGAATTCGGCCTCATCGTCAACGCACATGACGGTTTCTACCAGGTACAGGCACCTGTCAGCGATGCCGAAGACCGCACTTTTGTCCTGACCGAGCGTGGGGACACTGTCACGGAAAATGCCATCATGGCTGCGGCACTGCGTAGCGGAACCACTGTCATCCGCAATGCCAGCCCCAATTACATGGTCCAGGACCTCTGCTTCTACTTGCAGGGTCTGGGCATCTCGGTGGACGGTGTTGGTTCCACCACGCTGACCATCAAGGGCAAGTCAGTGATTGACGTTGACATTGAGTACGCCCCATCAGAGGACCCCATCGAGGCCATGAGCCTAATCACCGCCGGCATCGTGACCAAGTCCAAGGTCACGGTCCGCCGCGTGCCGATCGAGTTCATGGAAATTGAGCTGAAGGTCCTCGAGCAGATGGGTTTTTGTTACCTTAAATCGGCTGAATATATGGCCCGCAACGGCAAGACACGGCTCGTGGATATCACCACTTTGCCGTCCGAGCTAAAGGCTGCCCCGGATAAGATCCATCCCATGCCATTCCCGGGCCTGAACATTGACAACCTGCCGTTCTTCGCCGTGATTGCCTCCTGCGCCGAGGGCACCACGCTCATCCACGATTGGGTTTACGAGAACCGGGCCATCTACCTGACGGAACTGAACCGCCTCGGCGCCGGCGTCCGCCTGTTGGATCCGCACCGCATTGACATCAAGGGCCCCGTTGCGTGGCGTGCCGCCGAGATTGGCTGCCCGCCGGCACTGCGTCCGGCCGCCTGCATCCTGCTGGCCATGCTCGCCGCCAAGGGCACTTCTGAATTGCGCAACATATATGTGATTGAGCGCGGCTACGAAGATCTGGCCGAGCGGTTGAACACCATTGGCGCCGAGATCGAGTACTTCCAAGACTGAGTACAAACGCCAGCGGCCTTGCCACTGCTGTTTTGGCCAGCCTAAATGGCCGCCAGGGCCACCGCGAGATCCAGCTTCAAATCATCCACATCCTCCAATCCCACCGACAGGCGCAAGAACCCGTCGCTGAGACCGATCGCGGCGCGCCCCTCGGGCCCCATGGCACGGTGCGTGGTTGTGGCCGGATGAGTGATGAGAGACTTCGCATCCCCTAAGTTATTGGAAATATCGATCACGGACAGCGCGTTCAGCAGCGCAAACGCGGCATCCTTGCGAGTACCCGACACTGGCTGAGCCAGCTCAAATGTCAGCACCGTGCCTCCGGCCTTCATTTGCTTTTTGGCCAAATCATACTGCGGGTGGGACGGCAGATGCGGGTACAGCACGCGTGCCACCTGCGGTTGGGCTTCAAGGAATTCTCCGAGTGCCAAGGCATTGCTGCACGAGTGTGTAACCCGCAGATTCATGGTTTCCAGGCCCTTGGTGAGCACCCATGCGTTGAACGCGGAGAGCGCCGGGCCCGTGTGGCGCATCAGGTTCTTGACGGGCCCTTCGATGAACTCCTTGGTGCCGAGGATTGCGCCACCCAACACCCGGCCCTGGCCATCAATGTGCTTGGTGCCCGAATAGACGATGATGTCCGCGCCGAAATCGCCGCAACGCTGCAACAAGGGAGTTGCGAAGACGTTGTCGGCCACCACCTGCGCGCCAGCGGTATGAGCTAGATCGCACACAGCTGCCACGTCAATGATTTCCTGCATGGGGTTCGACGGTGACTCGAAGAAAACGGCCGTGGTGGGCACCGATAAGGCCTCGCGCCACTGATCCAGTTCCGGCCCGTCAACAAATACGGTCTCCACACCCCACCGCGGCAGCAGCTCATTCAGAATCACAAAGCAGGAGCCGAACAGGGACCGTGCTGCCACCACTCGGTCCCCGGCTGCTAATAAGGCACCCAAGGCGGTGAATACGGCTGACATGCCCGACGCCGTCGCAAAGCACGCCTCTTTTCCTTCCAACAGCCGCAGCCGTTCCTGGAAGGTTGCCACGCTCGGGTTGCCGTAGCGCGAATACACGAAGCGGTCCACCTCGCCCGTGAACGCCTGCTCGGCAGCTTCCGCCGATTCGTAGACAAATCCGGAGTTCAAAAAGAGGGCTTCGGAGGTTTCTTGAAAATTGCTGCGGTCAAGCCCGCCGCGTACCGCCTGGGTGTCCTGCCCCCAAGTGGCTGCGTGCTCATTAAAGTTGCTCAATGATATTTCCTTAGCGCCAGGGGAGGTTGCGGTTCTTCCAGCCGTTGAGAATCCGATCTCCGTAGGGATCAGTTTCTCCTTCAAAGCCTTCAAGTACGTTGTAGGCGGTGTACCCGGCGGCTGTGGCTGCTTCGGCGGCGGCAATAGAGCGGGCACCGGAGCGGCACAGCACTATCAGCTGCTTTTCCGGGGGTACTGCTGCCGCCAGCTCTGCCAGAAAATCAGGGTTGCGGGCGCCCGCGGCGAGATTCCACTGGATAAAAACCGGTTCTGATTTCAGCGTTGAGGTGTCGGGGACGCCAATGTGTGCCCATTCGCCCGCTGTCCGTACATCCACGAGTGTTGCCCCCGCGGCTACAGCTTCCCAGGCTGCGCCCGGGCTCACATCTCCCGCGTAGCTCATGCGATGCCCTCGCCATCAAACTCAAGTTCGGCGTCGAGATCATCCACGGCAGTGGCGACGGCGGCATCGCTGCTGGCCACGGCCTGCGGAAGAATCACGGCCTGCGCGCAAATGACGCTGGTGCCGTTGTAGGTGAGGGCGGGGCCGCCGTGCAGCACATAGCCGTCGGCAAGGGCGGTGGAAATGCGCTCGCAAAAAGAGCGGTCATCAGGGCCGGTGATGAGCCGGTAGGCCAGGGGGGATTCGTCCGCGGTCATGGTTCTCTCCTCATTGCAAATGGCTGCGCGTTGCAAACGGGAGCTGGTGGCAGTTGACGAAGAGTTGGTTGTAAATGTCCGCTCTTGAGCCCGCACCACAAGGAAAGTTCACGCTTGCAAACGCCAGCCTAGGTAGCTGGTTTGCCGAGTAGTCACCTGAGGCACCCCGCCGGAAAGAGGGTTGCCGGCCAGCAAGTCAGGGCTTAACGCTGGCACTCATTACTCACCTTGAAAGTAGCACACCACGTGCCGGGTCCGGTGAAGAACCTGCCAGTGTGCACAAACATGACGGCGACACCCAGATATCCGTTCACATGGTGGCGGGACGGACCTGATATCTCTGCCGCGTCCATGACATGATGAAACCCATGACAACTCGGCGATTGTTGGCGGCACTACGGTTTCTCTTCGGCGCGTTCACTCTTGTGGCAGTGGGCATCCAATTTGGCATTCACCTGAGCCACGGTTTCAACGTGTTGAACTTCTTCAGCTACTTCACGAACCTGTCCAATATTCTTGCCGCCGCCGTCCTGCTCACGGAGTCAGTACTGACCTGGCGCGGGAAGGAGCTGGGCCCGGCTTGGCAGGTTCTGCGGTGCGTATCGGTGGTGTGCATGGCCCTGGTGGGGATCGTGTTCACCGCCCTGTTGCGCGAGGTGGATCTCGGCGCGCTCCTGCCCTGGATCAATACCTGGCTGCACTACATCATGCCCATTGCGGTTGTCGCGGATTGGTTGATCCAACCGCCGCGCCGGCCCATCCCGCTGACCCGGTTGGGTGTTGCAGTGCTGTTTCCGCTGGCATATTTGGCCTATTCCCTGATTCGGGGCGCCGCCACGGACTGGTACGCCTATCCCTTCTTGAACCCCGGCAACGGGGGCTACGGCGCCGTGCTGCTCAGTTGTGTGGGGATCGCGGTAGCCTTCCTGATCGCCAGCGCGGTGCTGATTCTTCTGGGCAACAAGCTCCGCCCGCTTGTTAGGCCTGTGCCCAGCGGTCAGTCGAACTGATGTGTTTACAACGTGGTGGCCAGGAGCGCCGATAGTTCCGCCGTAAGCTCGGCTCGGATGGCGGCCGTGCCGATTTCCTTCCCGTCAATGGTGGTCACGGGCGCCAGTAGCCGCAGGCTGGAAATGAGCCACACGGCGTCGGCATCCAGCAGATCGGCAGGTGTTAGTGGACCGTAACCCAGCTCCCACCCGGCTTCCTGCGCAGCTGCGAACAGTGCGCCCTGCGTGGTGCCGGGCAGTATCCCGGTGTCCAAATGCGGGGTGATGAGCCGCTTGAGCGGTACGCCGGAATCGTCACTAACGTGTGCTAGAAGAACTGACGATGTGGGCCCTTCCAACACGAGCCCGTCACCGCTGGTGAAGATCACGTCATCCGCGCCCTGGTGGTGTGCGTGCCGAAGTGCGGCCATGTTCACGGCGTAGGAGAGTGTTTTGGCGCCCATCAAAAGCCAAGGGGCACGGGCTGCAATATCGCTGTCATAGCCACGCTCCAACAAGAGCACGGCCAAGCCCTTCTCCCGCTGGGCAGCCAACGAGGCGGACACCGGGCTGACCGTGACCCACGCTGTGGGGGAGTTGGCGCCCTCGGGGCCTCGGGTAGCGATAAGGCGAACCACGCACTGGCGAGATTCGTTGCTTGCACCGTGGTCTGCGGAATCCTCTGGTGCCCCGGCAGCATAAGCTGTGAGCGCCGTCGTAATTGCCGCCTGCCACACCCCGGCGTCAGGGATGAGTAGGTCCATGGTGCTGGCCGAGACGGCAAGGCGATCTAAATGAGCCCGGATTTTGCGTGGCTCCCCATCAATAGCGAGCATGGATTCAAAGATCCCGTCACCGCGGGTGAGCCCCTGATCCGTAACCAGAATGTTGGGAACGGTGGCGTCTGCAACGCGGCCGGCCGGGTGGGCGGGGTCCAAGAAAACCAGAGTTGTCATGACTGAGATCTTATCCCCACCCGCTCCCTGCCCTCGTGCCTCGGTCTGGGTCCCTCGCAGTCGTACTAGCGTGTGAGGGACTTGCCGAAGGTGAAGGCACGGACCAGGCCCACCACACCCAAGATGATCAGCATGATGGCTGTTATCAGCAACAGCCATTGTGCGGTCCAGACGGGAACAGCGAGCACCGTGATGCCGGCTACCACGCTGATGGCGCCGAACACGATGGCCCAGGTGCGGGTGGGGCCCTTGCCGGCTTCGGCCATGGCGATGATGCCTTCAATAATCCAGCCGATGCCGATCATGATGACGGTGAATACCAGCAGGAGCTCGCCCGTCGCGGCCGAGTTACGCAGGGCGATGATGCCGGCAACCATCACGAACAGGCCCAAGAGAACATCCAGGATCCGCATCCCGGCGGAAAGGCTGTGGCTAAAGATGCCAACAGCTACCTTGATACCACCAGTGATGAGGAAGTTGATGCCTAAGATTACGGCCACCACAGCCAGAGTCTTGGTGGGCCACAACAGCAGGATAATACCGAGAACCAAGGCCGCAACGCCGCTAATGGCAAAGGCTAGGCGCAAACCCTTTACTGCCTTCTCCGTGATTTTTTGCGGATCTAAGGCAAAAACGTCCATGCTGACGGTTGGATTGTTTGAGCTGCTCATGGCGCTACATCCTCACTTCGGGAAGTTCAAATTATGCTCAGCATAGCCGCAGCACCTCACCCGAGCACAGCAAGTCACAGCTGGCGCACGTCACACGGCCAGCGTTGCGAGTGGGCCTGTGCGAAAGAGCCGTTAGGCTATTGTCACTCGCGGCTGAAAAGCCGGTTTAGCTAGGAGGCATGCGTGATTTGGACGGCGTTTAGCCTGCCCACAGGCAGTGTCTGGCTGTCTGCGCTGATTGTACTGGTGGATTTTGGCATCCGAGTGGTTGTTTTGGGTGTGATTCCGGGAAACCGGCGCCCCACTACTGCCATGGCGTGGCTGCTGTGCATCTTCTTCCTGCCCTATGTAGGGTTGCTCCTTTTCCTCATGTTCGGCAATTTTCGGCTTTCCCGGCGACGGCGTGAGAAGCAAGACGCCGTCAACCAGCGCATCATGGAAGGCACTAAGGGCATTGCGTCTTTGGTGCCCGAATATGATGGGCCGGCCTGGGTTAAATCGGCCATTGAATTGAACCAGAATCTGGGGTTTTTCCCGGCCATTGGTGGCAATACTGTCCGTCTGATTAAGGGATACCAGGAGTCCTTGGATCTTATGGCCGATGAAATCAGCCAAGCCACCGACTACGTCAACGCCGAGTTTTACATCATGAGTTCAGATGCCAGCACGAACAGGTTGTTCCAGGAGCTGGAAGCTGCGGCTGAACGCGGAGTCCGGGTGCGGGTACTTTTTGACCACATTGGGTCACTGCGGGTACCCGGCTATCTGGGGATGATCCGCCGGCTCAAGGCGAGCAAAATCCAGTGGCGGCGCATGCTGCCACTGCTGCCTGTCAAAGGCCAATGGCGCAGGCCGGATCTGCGCAACCACCGCAAGATTCTGGTGGTGGATGGCCGGGTGGGTTTCACGGGTTCACAAAACGTCATTGAGCCCTCCTATCGAAAAAAACGTAACGTCAAGGTTGGCCGTCAGTGGGTAGAACTCATGACACGTTTGGAAGGCCCCATTGTTGGCACCCTGAACGTCATGTTCGCCACTGATTGGTCCTCGGAAACCGAAGAAAATCTTGAATCTCAAATGGCTGCATACCATTGGGACACGTTTGAAGGTGGAGCCCTCTGCCAGGTGGTGCCCAGCGGGCCGGGATTTGTTACTGAGAACAATCTTCGCCTTTTCAACACTTTGCTGTATTCGGCAGAAAAACAGATCACCATCTCCAGCCCCTATTTTGTTCCGGATGATTCCCTTCTCTATGCCATCACCACCGCAGCGCAACGCGGTATTAAAGTGGAACTCTTCGTCTCCGAGGTGGGTGACCAGTTTCTGGTCCACCACGCTCAACGCTCCTATTACGAGGCGCTCTTGCGGGCCGGGGTGCGCATTTTTCTTTACCCCAAACCACTAGTGCTCCATGCCAAGCACTTCACCGTGGACTACGACGTTGCCGTGATTGGCTCCTCCAACATGGACATGCGCAGCTTCTCACTGAACCTTGAAGTCACTGTCATGATGATCGACCGCGCAGTGGTTGAACAAATGCACGCTGTTGAAGACCACTACCGCTCCATGTCACGTGAGCTGCATTTGGAAGAGTGGCTCACACGCCCAATTCTGGCCCGTTATGTGGACAACGTGGCCCGCCTAACCGCTACTTTGCAGTAGGCAACGCCCCGTGCTGCCTACCGCGGGAAATCGGCTCCCAGCGTGGATAAAACCCCGTGAGCCTTGGCCTGAATCTCCTGCCACTCCGCCTCGTCATCAGAGTCTGCCGTGATGGCGCCGCCGATCCCCAGCGAAAGGTGCGTGCCGCCGTCGTCCAGGTCTTGGAGGACCAGCGTGCGGATAACCACCGATAAATCAGTAGCAGCATTGAGGGAAAAATAGCCGATAGCGCCGGAATAGACGCCGCGCGGGCCGGCTTCGAGGCGGCTTAAAATGGCCATGGTGCTGATCTTCGGCGCACCCGTCATGGACCCGGCCGGAAATGCGGCAGCCACTGCTTGGGCTCGCGAACTGCCCGGGGCCAGCCGCGCCTCGATGGTACTGACCATCTGGTGCACCGTGGCGTAACTTTCAATAGCGCACAGCCGCGGAACCCTCAGTGAAGCCGGGACAGCAAAGCGCGAAAGATCATTGCGCAGCAGGTCCACGATCATCACGTTCTCGGCCCGATCCTTGGGTGATGACGCCAAATCCTCCCTGAGCGCGGCATCCAGCGCAGGGTCCGGATCACGCCGTCGGGTGCCCTTGATAGGCTCGGCACGCATCAGCCCCGCCGCATCAATGCGCAGGAAACGTTCAGGGGAAGTGCTGGCAATGCTCAGCGGACCGAGCCGGAGGAACGCTGCGAACGGGGCCGGGCTGCGCTTGCGCAGAGCCTGGTAGGTGGCCCAGTGATCCAGCCGTTCCGGCATGTTTGCCTCCAGCGTGGTTGTCAGGCAAACCTCGTAGGAGTTGCCGTCGCGGATCTGGGCTTGTGCCGCCGCGATCTTGTTCTTATAGCTGCGTTCGCCGTCCCTGCTAGTGAATTTCGGCGCTTTCCCATGTGGTGCCTGCTGTGGTGCCTGTTGAGGTTCAGGCGTCACTTTCGAGAGGGTTTGCTCCGTTTGGGCTGCTGGGCTCTCCAGCGCTGCTGCGTGAACTGCGCGGACGGTCTCCAAGAATTCTTGCGCTTCCCGCTGTGACGAGGGCTGCTGGGCGCCTGTCAGCGTCAGGACATAGAGGCAGTTCTGCCAGTGGTCAAGAACCACGGCGCGGCCTGCGAATATCAGCGCAGCATCAGCAATGGAATCCGGCCCAGTAGACAACCCAGCATCCGGACCGGTAGGTAGCCCGTCATTTGGCCCGGCAGTTTTCGGAGGTGCAGGGGCAGCCTGGACGCCGTCCGGATCGCCGAGACCGTAGCCCAAATACCCCAGCCAACCCAAAGTAAAGTCACCTGGATAGTCAGCCGGAGCGCGCACGGCCTTGCGCCCCCACGACGAGTCCAACCAAGGGAAAAACTGTCCACTGATATGAGCACTCACCTGACCCGCGGAAAGAGTTGTCAGCCCGCCCTGGTGGTGGGCTAGCTGGCCAAAACAACCTGAATCATCCGCCATGATGGAAAAGCGGGAACGGGCTGCTGCCGAGAACTCCCCAGGATCTCGTGCCAGCTTGATTGTCCCAGCCGGCTGCGCCGCCCCGCCTGTCTCAGCTATTGAACTATCCAGCCAGATGGCGTGTTCTGCCGCCCCATACAGCGAATGGAACAGCTGCTGGGCAGGTGGCAGCCCTTCGATCCTGACGGCGGAGAACTCCAGGCCACGCCGGCCTGCCAGTTCCGGGGAGAGCACGTGTTCCAGCTTGGGTAACTGGGTCAGCGCCGTTAAGACACCCTCGAGGGCGTTGGCCACACCATTACTTCCGTCCACAATCACATCGGCAAGCTGTGGGCGGTGACTGTCATCGAGGAGGCGGTCCTCCTGCTCAGCCCAAAGATCCCAAAATGGGGCGTAGGTCTCGCCGTCGCGCTCCAGCGCACGCTTCTTCCTGGTGGGGGAGGGCGTATCCACCCAAATGACGGCGTCCAGGAAATCCCTGGCCCTGCCATGGGAAGATCCCACACCCTCTACAAGAACCACCGGGGCAAGCTCGGTGGTGCGGGAGGCGCCGTCGTGCTTGGCCTCCCAATCCCATGCCGTCCATGTAGCGGGTTTCCCGGAATGCAGGGGCTCCAGGACAGTTTCAATATAGCGTTCCACGCCGCCGGCCAGTCCGTCCCAGCCGGGGTAGATGTCTTCAAGATGAAAGAGGGAGATGCTGCGGTGGCGTCGCAACAAGGTGGCCAGTTCCACGGCAAGGGTGGTTTTGCCGGCGCCGGATCGCCCGTCCACGGCAATGATGACGGGCTTAGGCACGGGCGCGGACCAGGGCCAGGATGCCGGGGATCGCGGCGGAGATCAGGTTCGCGCTTTCGTCAAAGTCGCGCGCGTTTCCGTACCAGGGGTCGTAAATGCCCTGCTGTTCGGTTGGCAAGTGGGCGGCTTCGGGATCGAAGGAGCGGAGCATGTGCACCTTGGCAGCGGCCGCGTCGTCGGGGGCCAGTGCCGCCAGCGCGTCGTAGTGGTCCGTGTCCAGGGCAAGGATGAGGTCCCGGCTGACGAACCAGGCGGGGTTGAACGTGCGAGCGACATGCTCCGTTGCGGTGATGCCGTGCTTGGCCAGGACATTCTTGGCCCTCGGATCGATCGGGTTTCCAATTTCCCACGCACTGGTCCCTGCGGAATCTACTTCCACGTCCAGCATGGCCTCCGCTGCCGCATGCGCCAGCATGAACTCAGCCATGGGGGAGCGGCAGATATTGCCGGTGCAAACGGTAATGATCCGGTAGGGGTTGGTCATGGTGCCAGTCTATCGGCGCTACTGCGGCTACAGGTGGCCGTCTGCGCTACCGCCCCCCACTTATGCGCCCCGTCGTAAGGGCGCCGAAGTGGGGGGGGGGCGGTAGCGGAAGGGGGAGCCGGGCGCGGAAGCGGGGTGCGGAAGCGGGGTGCGGGCGCGGTGGCTGCTACGCCAGCGCCAGTGCCACGCCCACGCCGATGAAGAGGATGCCGAAGATCCTGTTGAGGATGAGTTGACCGCGCTCGCTGGTGGTCAGGTGTTTGAGCTGTTTGGCGCCTGCGGCAAAGACAAACCACATCACGATGATGTCAATCACCACCACCGTGGCGGTCAGAATGACATATTGGGCCAGCAGTGGTTCGGAGGGGCGGATGAATTGTGGCATGAACGCCAAGAAGAAGACGATCGCCTTTGGGTTCAGGAGATTGACCCACAGCCCGCGGCGGAACATCGAGAACCCGTGCTCAACAGCGGCAGGTACGTCCCCGGCGTCGGCCGTCTCAGCCTTCGCCAGCAGTTTCCTGATACCCAGATAAACCAAGTAGGCCGCACCCACGTAGCGGATCAGCAAGAACAGGAACGGCGAGCTGGAGACGATGATGCCCACGCCGGCGGCAACAACTATCACATGGATAACAAGCGCCACTTGCTGGCCAAGGATGCCCCAAAAGGAGCGCCGGAACCCAGAGGTGAGAGCGTTGGACATGGTGTTGATGGCGCCTGCGCCCGGGGTCAGGCTGATCATGGCGCCGGCGCCGACAAGGGCCAGCCAGAGGGAGAGTTGCACTGGGTAATCCTACAAGGGGCAATCCTGCTAGTAGCAATCCTGCTAGCAGGGACGGCCAAGATGACCCGCCGGGACCCGCCAACTAAGATGAGGAAAATGAGTGATGCACTGCAACGTCCCGGACTCAACCGCCGCCACCTGCTCCAGCTGACCACGTTGGGTCTGGGAGCCGGCGCCCTTGCGGCACTGGCAGGCTGTTCCGGCAGGACGGGCCGTGAGGTCTTAGATACCTTCGGGAAGCTCGATTTCCGTAACCCGCTGCACATCCCACCGCTGGCGGAATCTGTAGTCAAGGACGGCCAGCGCGTCTTCGATCTTGTCACCCAGGCCGGCCAGTCAGAGATTGTTCAGGGCGGAAAAGCCGATACCTGGGGCGTCAACGGCGCGTTGCTGGGCCCCACGCTTCGGGCGCGGCGCGGCGAGGACATCCGCATCAATATCAGCAACAGCCTCGAGGTGGCCACCACCTTGCATTGGCACGGCATGCGCCTACCTGCCGTGGCCGACGGCGGCCCCCACCAAATGGTTGAACCCGGCGGAACATGGTCTCCCGCGTGGGGAATTGACCAGCCCGCGGCGACCCTCTGGTACCACCCGCACCCGCACGGTGAGACGGAAAAGCACGTCTACAAGGGCCTCGGTGGCATGTTCATCATTGACGACGACGAAGAAAGCCGCCTTGCGCTGCCACGTCACTACGGTGTGGATGACATTCCGGTCATTGTTCAGGACAAGACGTTCAACGCACAGGGCCAGCTCGTTGAGAGTGGCAGGGTTGGGGTTGGGATGCTGGGCGGTACGGTGCTGGTTAACGGAACCGCGGCTGCCGTACTGGCCGTCACTGCCGAGCACACGCGCCTGCGCCTGCTGAACGCCTCAACCGCTCGCAGCTACAACTTCGGCTTCTCCGATGATCGCAGCTTCACCATGATTGGCAGCGACGGAGGCCTCCTGGCCCAGCCGGTTCCGTTAAGCCGGATTATGCTCACCCCTGGCGAACGCGCCGAGATCATTGTTGCGGCAGCCCCCGGGGAGAAATTCACTTTGCGGTCCTTCCCCCAAGACTTAGGCGTTGCTGATTCGCGTGCCGCCGAGGTTGGAGCACAGGACAAACTGGAGATCTTGGAGCTCACGGCAGCAGCCACGCTGAGCCCTTCCGCACCGATCCCCACCCAGCTCGCCACCATGGACTACCCGGATCCGGCACTGGCCGGTGACATGCGCATGTTTCAGCTGAGCGATAACTCCATCAACAGCAAATTCATGGACATGGACAGAATCGATCTGGAAGTGAAGGCCGGGGCAACAGAAGCCTGGGGTGTCATCAACGCGCACAACCAGCCCCACAACTTCCACATTCATGACGTGCAGTTTCAAATTCTCAGCATGGACAACCAGCCGCCGCCGCCCGAGCTGGCCGGCTGGAAGGACACCGTCTATGTCCCTCCGCGCATGACCATTCGGCTGTTGATGCGCTTCGGAGAGCACACAGATCCGGTGATCCCCTACATGTATCACTGCCATTTGCTATGGCATGAGGACATGGGCATGATGGGCCAGTTCCTCGTGGTGGAGTAGCTGGTACAGCTAAGTAGTAGCGGCCCCGGCCCCGTCAGGCGTGGTGAGTGCCCTGCCGGGCCCGCTGGTACGCCCGGGTTAGGCTCGGGCTATAACTTCCCCGTTGGGCATGGCGAACCAGCCATCAGGTGCACTGCCCCAACTGCGCCAGGCAGCCGAAATATGCTGCAGGGTTGCGGTATCGGCGAGACCATAGGCAATGGCTTGTTCGGCGAATGTGGATCCCGTCACCCGATCCGCCCACACTCCAGCCAACCAGGTGCGTTCTTCGGCTGTCGCGTACAACCAAGTGGTGCTCGACGGCGTGATATCGGTGAATCCGGCAGCCTGGACCCAGTGCAGCAACCGCCGGCCAGCGTTCGGTTCAGCCTGGTTGTGCCGGGCTACCTGCTGATACAGGGACATCCACTGCTCCATTTCGGGCAGCTGGGGGTACCAGAACATGCCGTGAAAATCTGCATCTCGAACGGCCACTATGCCACCCGGTTTCGCCACCCGGCGCATCTCTTTCAGTGCCGCCACAGGATCGCTCAGATGCTGCAGAACCTGGTGGGCATGGACCACGTCGAAGCTGTCATTGGGAAAGTTCAGCTTGTAAACATCCCCCATCTCGAAGCTGAGATTGCTTAAATGCTGTTCCCGGGCCAGCGCGGTTGCAGCAGCCACAACTTCCGGTGAGCGGTCAATCCCCACCGCCTGCCCCGGCGCCACTAGCCGGGCAAAATCTGCTGTGATGGTGCCTGGGCCGGAGCCAACATCCAGCACGCTGAGCCCGTGGGTGAGGTGCGGGATCAAGTAGGCGGCAGAATTTTCGGCAGTGCGGGCCATGTGGGAGCGCAGCACGCTCGCATGGTGACCGTGTGTGTACACGTCCTGGTTCGCCGGTTCCGGCTGCTGGTCGCGTGATGGCTGAGCTCCCGGCTGTTGCGTGCCTGCGTGGCACGACGGCGTCGTGTGCTGATTCATGAAAAGGAGCGTACGCCTGCCGGGACGTAGCCGCTAGGCCCTGTCATAAGTTGGACCCGCGCACCGTTCGCAGGGTAACCATGCGCAGGATGGTTTCTACGCACGGTTGCCATACGAACTGTGCGCCGCTTCAGCCAGGCCGGCCCGCCCGCTGCTCAAGTACCCCAGAAAATAGTGGTGCAGACCACCAAAACCGACCATCCGACGCAGTACGTGTTCGCCTAAAGTGAAAGTTGAGCCAACTACACTCAACTCTATTTGACACCGGGATGAGTCTGAGTAAAGTTGAGTGCAGAACGCTCAATACCGCTGGTGAGCGAAACCGCACCCTACCGGGCAGACGGAAAAGTTTAGGCAGCGGCCCATGAAAGGAACCACTTATGTCACGTGCCGTAGGTATTGACCTCGGAACCACCAACTCGGTTGTATCGGTCCTGGAAGGTGGCGAGCCCACCGTTATTGCCAACGCTGAAGGCGGACGCACCACACCTTCCGTTGTTGCCTTCTCCAAGACTGGCGAAGTCCTGGTTGGCGAAATTGCCAAGCGCCAGGCCGTCAACAACATTGACCGCACCATCTCATCCGTCAAGCGCCACATGGGCACTGACTGGTCCATCGCGATCGATGACAAGAAGTACACGGCGCAGGAAGTCTCCGCCCGTATCCTGATGAAGCTCAAGAACGACGCCGAAGCGTACCTGGGCGAAAAGGTCACCGACGCTGTTGTTACCGTCCCGGCCTACTTCAACGACGCCGAGCGACAGGCCACGAAGGAAGCCGGCGAAATCGCGGGCTTGAACGTGCTGCGCATTGTCAACGAGCCCACCGCTGCCGCGCTGGCTTACGGCTTGGAAAAGGGCAAGGAAGACGAGCTCATCCTGGTCTTCGACCTCGGTGGCGGAACGTTCGATGTTTCCCTGCTCGAAGTTGGCAAGGACGAAGATGATTTCTCCACCATCCAGGTGCGCGCAACCTACGGCGATAACCGCCTCGGTGGCGATGATTGGGATCAGCGGATCGTTGACTTCTTGCTGAACCAGCTCAAGGTCAAGGGCATCGACCTGTCCAAGGACAAGATCGCCCTGCAGCGTCTGAAGGAATCAGCTGAGCAGGCCAAGAAGGAACTCTCCTCGGCCTCCAGCACCAACATCTCACTGCAGTACCTCTCCGTTACCGCTGACGGACCGGTGCACTTGGATGAGCAGCTGACCCGCGCCAAGCTCCAGGACCTGACCAAGGACCTGCTCGAGCGCACCAAGAAACCGTTCAACGACGTCATCAAGGAAGCCAACATCAAGGTTTCTGACATCGATCACATCGTGCTTGTTGGTGGCTCCACCCGCATGCCTGCCGTGGTGGAACTGGTCAAGGAACTCGCTGGGGGCAAGGAGCCCAACAAGGGTGTCAACCCGGATGAGGTTGTGGCCGTTGGTGCCGCACTGCAGGCCGGTGTCTTGAAGGGTGAGCGCAAGGACGTTCTGCTGATTGACGTCACCCCGCTGTCCTTGGGTATTGAAACCAAGGGTGGTGTGATGACCAACCTGATCGAGCGCAACACGGCTATCCCCACAAAGCGTTCCGAGACCTTCACCACCGCTGATGACAACCAGCCCTCGGTTGCCATCCAGGTCTTCCAGGGCGAGCGCCAGTTCACTCGTGACAACAAGCCGTTGGGCACGTTCGAGCTGACCGGTATTGCACCGGCTCCGCGCGGCGTCCCGCAGGTTGAGGTCACCTTCGACATTGACGCCAACGGCATTGTGCACGTCTCCGCCAAGGACAAGGGCACCGGTGTTGAGCAGTCAATGACCATCACGGGCGGCTCCTCGCTGTCCAAGGATGACATTGAGCGCATGGTTCAGGAAGCTGAAGAGCACGCAGCAGAGGACAAGGTTCGCCGCGAGGCAGCCGATCTGCGCAACTCCGCAGAGCAGCTGCACTACTCGGTGGACAAGGTCCTGGCCGATAACGATGACAAGCTCTCTGACGAGGTCAAGAACCCGGTCAAGGAAGACGTCACCGCGCTCAAGACCGCTCTTGCAGGTGATGACGATGCAGCCGTGAAGACCGCGTTTGAGAAGCTGCAGGCTTCGCAGTCCTCGCTGGGTGAGGCTATCTACGCCGCAGCCCAGGCTGAGGGTGCAGCGGCCGACGCCGGTGCGCCTGCCGATGGTGCTGCTGGTGCAGCGGCTGCTGACGAGGACATCGTTGACGCCGAGATCATCGACGAAGACGAAGCGAAGTAAGTATGTCTGAGTCCGTAAACCCCGAAGAGGTCCCGGAGGACGCCCCTGTTGGCGAGCCCGCCCAGACCCCTGCAGCCGAGAATTCCGCAGCCGAGGGCGATGCCCTGGCCCAGGCCGAGGAGATCCTCAACGGTGTTGAGGTTCCGGCGGAAGAATCCGTGGCTCAGGGTAGCGAAGCTGACGAGGTTATTGAGCTAAAGAATGACCTTCTTCGCTTGCAGGCCGAGTACGTCAACTACCGCAAGCGTGTTGAGCGCGACCGGGCAGTTGCCGGCCAGATGGCTGTCATTGGCGTGCTGAACTCGGTGTTGCCCGTGATGGATGACATCGACGCAGCACGCGCCCACGGCGATCTGGTGGATGGCCCGTTTGCGGCCATTGCCACGAAGCTGGAAACAGTGTTGAGTACCTATGGCTTGGAGAAGATCGCCGCCGTTGGTGTTCCGTTCGACCCCACGGTCCACGAGGCACTGATCCAGCAGCCCGGAGCTGATATTGAAGTTGACACTGTCAGCCAGGTGCTGCGCAACGGTTACAAGTCCGGCGAGCGTATCCTGCGCGCCGCACAGGTGATCGTGGCAGTTCCCGAAGCCTAATCCCCACGCCCTCCCTGGCTGAATCCGCTGGCGCGGATTCAGCCAGGGCACTAGGGCGCGTGGGCCCAAGCATTACCCCACAAATTTTTAGGAAGGAGGCGTCTTGGCAAGTCAGGATTGGGTCGAGAAAGACTTTTATAAAATCCTTGGTGTGTCCAAAGATGCATCGGAGGCCGAGATCAAGAAGGCCTACCGAAAGTTGGCCCGCAAGTATCACCCGGATACCAACTCCGGTGATCCCCAAGCGGAAAAGACTTTCAAGGACGTCTCCGAAGCGTATTCAGTGCTTTCCAGCAAGGAAGACCGCGAGCAGTACGATGCCATCCGTGCCATGGGTGGAGGCGCCCGGTTCAGTGCCGGCGGCGCGGGCCATAGTGGCGGAGGTTTTGAAGACGTCTTTGGAGACCTCTTTGGTGGCGGACGTGGCGCACCCCGCGGGAATCCCCGGGGGAATCCGGGGTTTGGCGGCTCCGGCCTACCGCCGGAATTCGCAGACCTTTTTGGTGGCGGATTTGGCGGCGGTGGCGGTTTCCAGCCCACACCCACCAAGGGTGCAGACCGAACTGCCAGCACGTCCATCTCCTTTGGTGGCTCCATCCACGGAACCAAGATTGCCCTGCGTGAGCCCAATGGTGAGGTCATCGATGTGCGCATCCCCGCGGGCATCAAGGATGGCCAGAAGGTCCGGGTCAAAGGCAAGGGGCAACAAGGCGCTGCCGGCCCCGGCGACTTGATGGTCACAGTCAATGTCAAAGCCCATGAGTTCTTCCAGCGGGACGGGAACAATATCCGCATCCACGTCCCGGTCACCTTCCCGGAAGCCGCGCTGGGAGCCGATATCAGTGTCCCCACCCTCACCGGGGACACGGTGCGCGTCCGTGTTCCTGCCGGGACGCCGTCGGGCCGCACCTTGCGGGTCAAGGGTGCCGGCGTCAAAACCAAAAAGGGCGACGGCGATCTGCTCGTCACGATCGACGTGGCAGTTCCGCAAAAGCTCAGCAAGGAAGCCGAAGAGGCGGTGCGCGCCTTTGCCCAAGCAACAGCAGATGGCGATCCTCGCGCAGCGTTGGCGGAAAAAGCCAAACTCTAATCCCCGCCTGCCCGATTGGGCCCACCGTTGGAAAGGAAATTGCAATGATTGTTGATCAGTATGCCCCCATCTTTGTGATTTCCGTGGCGGCCGAATTGGCGGAGATGCACCCGCAGACGCTGCGCCAGTACGATCGTTTGGGCATCGTTAAGCCCAACCGTGCTCCGGGACGGGCTCGCCGGTACTCCCAGCATGACGTGGAGATGCTCCGCGAAGTGCAGAGGCTCTCTCAGGAGGGCGTGTCGCTGGAGGGAATTCGGCGCATCATGGAGTTGGAGAATCAGGTTGATGCGTTGCGGAGCAAAGTGCTGGAGCTAAGCCAACAGCTCGAAGCAGTGAGCGCCGAAATGGAATCGCGGCCGCTACGTGCCAATAGCAGGGTTTTTGCCGCAGGACTGACAGGCGGGGACATTGTGGCCCTTGCCCGCGGACAACGTCCGCGCCCCCGTAGCCAGGCCATGGTGATCTGGCGCCCGCAACGCTAGTCCCCACCCGCTCCCCGGACTCGTTCCTCGGCCGGGGACCCTCGCGGGCGTGGGCCCACCCACCCGCTCCCCGGACTCGTTCCTCGGCCGGGGACCCTCGCGGGCGTGGGCCCACCACCCGCTCCCCGGACTCGTTCCTCGGCCGGGGACCCTCGCGTGCGTGGGCCCACACAGATGTTTGACGTGAGGCTAGTCGCGGAACAGGCCCGCCAGATCCGTGGCTGTCAGGGCCCCGCTGGAGAGCGAATCCCCACTCATGACATCCGAGAACAGTTGCGATTTCTTCGCCTTCAGGGCCATGACCTTTTCCTCGATGGTGTCCTTGGCAACCAGCCGGTACACCATGACGTTCTTCTTTTGCCCAATACGGTGTGTACGGTCCACGGCCTGCGCCTCGGAGGCCGGGTTCCACCAAGGATCCAGAATAAAAACGTAGTCAGCCTCGGTCAGGTTCAAGCCGAAACCACCAGCCTTGAGGCTGATCAGGAACAGCGGGGCGTCACCGTTTTTGAATTCATCCACCACGGCGGCCCTGTTCCGAGTGCCACCGTCCAGATAGGTAAAATCAATACCCTCGGCAATGAGACGCTCCCGCACCTTCCCCAGAAAGCCTGTGAACTGGCTAAAGATCAAGGCGCGGTGGCCTTCTTTGACCACATCCTCCAACTGCTCAAAAAGTACATCCAACTTGGAGGAGCGCACGCCGGCTTGGCTCTCATCTACCAAAGAGACATCCAAACTGAGCTGACGGAGCAGGGTCAGGGATTGGAAGATGGTGAAACGGTTCTTGTTCACATCCTCCAACAAGCCCAAAATCTTGGCCCGTTCACGCTGCAAATGCGTTTGGTAGATCTTCTGGTGGCGCGGGTTCAGTTCAACTTCTAGAATCTGCTCCTGCTTGGCCGGCAGGTCATCAATGACTGCTTCCTTGGTGCGGCGCAGCATAAGCGGTTTGACCCGGGCACGCAGCTTGCCCAGCAGCTCGGAATCGGCGTTCTTCTCAATGGGACGTTGGTAGAACTCAGCAAAACGTTTGGGGCTGGGGAACAGGCCCGGGGCCACAATGGAAAGCAGCGCCCACAGCTCCATGAGGTTGTTTTCCATGGGAGTACCCGTGACAGCCAGTTTGAACGGTGCCTTCAATTTACGCACGCACTGGTATGCCTTGGACTGGTGGTTCTTGACGAACTGGGCCTCATCCAGAATCAACCCGGCAAACGGCTGCATCGCGTATTCGGCAAAATCTATGCGAAACAGTGCGTAGGAGGTGATGACAATGTCTGCTTCGGCAAAGAAGTCCGCTGACACCAGCCCTGACTTGGCAAAAGTTTCCGAAACGGTGACAACCTTTAGCCCCGGCGCGAACTTCACGCTTTCACTGGCCCAGTTGCCCACCACGGAGGTGGGTGCCACTACCAGGAACGGCTCCGAGTGGCCGGGGTTATCCGCCTTCACTTGGCATATCAGCGCCAGAGTCTGCACGGTTTTACCCAAGCCCATATCATCAGCCAGCACGCCGCCAAGCCCGAAACTGTACAAAAAATGCAGCCAGTTGAAACCCTCAAGCTGGTACGGGCGCAGGGTTGCATGTAAATCGACAGGAGCCGGCAGTGGCTCGGGTGGGCCGCCGTCGAGCAGCCCGGAAACGGCCGCACGCCACGCCTGCGCCTGCTCATCCACAATGCCCAGTTGGGCCAGCTCATCCCACAACCCGGCCTGGAAGCGGCTGATGCGTAGCTCGCCGTCCTTGTTGTCATTGAGGCTGCGAGCTTCATCAATCAAGGCACGCAGCTGGTGCAGTTCGGGGCGGTCCAAGGAGAAATAGGCACCGCTGGGCAGCAACATGCGGGTATTGCCGGCGGCCAAGGCGGAGAACACGGCAGCAAAGGAGACGTACTGGCCCTCGAGCGTGATCACAATGCCCAGATCGAACCAGTCCCGCTCATCCGTGGCCTTGGTGGAAATGGTGACAATGGGAGCCTCAGTGACCTCGCGGTAGCTGGCAATATCTCCAGTTGTGCTCACCTCAACGCCGGGCAGCTCCGCCAGACGTGGCAGGACAATTTCGGTGAAGGTCAAGGTGTTCAGATCACTCAACGCCGCAGTGGCCGCCAGCGTAGGCTCCCCCCACGCATGATTGGCTGCCACGCCCATGGCAGTGATGTCCTCCCACGGCGCGCCCACACTGGCCAGCAGACGGGCCTCGGCGCCAGTGTCGCGAACAGCGGTTTCCCCCAGATCGGGCCACAGCGGCAGCGACATCACCCGGGCGCCCACAGGGTAGTGCCATTCCCAGTGCAGCCGCACGGTATGGTCACTGCCGTAGGCAGCCAGCAAGGACAACGTGGGTTCCGTGTAGGCCGGCAATTCCACGGAATTATTGGCCGAGACCACGGGGGCGGTCTGCTTCAGGGACGGGTAGAAGTGGGTTAGGAATTTCTCCCTGGCCTGCTCCGGAATGTGGATGGCTTCCTTGCGCAGCGCAAATTCGAGCAGTTGCGGGGACGTTTCCCCCGGCAGCGGAGCCAGTGTAACGCTGCCACGGACGACGGCGTTGCGGCCTTGCGTAGCGGCGGCTGCTGTTGCATTGGGGTCGGCCGGGTCGGAAAAGAACAAACCGTAGACGGGGGAGCCAATCTGGCCCACGATTTCGGCGGTGACGGGTGCGCCCTCGAGCTCTATTAGCGGGCCAACATCCAAGGCGCCAGAGTCATCCTGGGTCACGTCCAGCTGAAGCGTCACGGCTTCGCCACTGACCCGGATGGGATCGCCCGTGCCGGAATGAATGAGCGCAATCCCGCTCTTGTGGGCTGTGCCCAGAAGCTGCCACAGGTTCCGGCCGGCAAAGTCGTTCAAGGACAGCCACGCCCCGGCATTTCCGTGATTAGTTTGGCGGGGGCTATGCGAGGCCAGGAACTCGGTGAGCCACTCAAGCTGGGTGCGATCGTGGGCTCCACCATAGGAGAGGTAGCCCAGCGTTGACCAGCTGACACCGGATTTGACCCACTTGCCGCGGGTTCCCATGACTACGGGCCGGACGTTCAGGACCGGCTGGGAGGGGACCGTACTGCCCCGGCCCCGGTAGGAAAAGCGCGGCGGGGGAACGTGAAGTTCAAACTGCAGGCCCAGAGCGGGAGTGTCCGGGCTGGGGGCGGAGGCGGCGGGGGGCAATAGCGCCGAAAGGGCGGCCTCCCAGGAGTTATCTGCAGTGATCTCCGTGCTCGGGGCAGGTGCAGACTTGCTGTCCTTGGCCTTGGCCAAGAGAGTTTCTAGGAAGGTGGGTTCCCGCGGGGATTCTTCCGGGACAAAAAAGTCAGTGAATGAGGGATCCTGCTCGGCCGCAGCAATCAGTGCCACCACGTGCTTACAGTTTTGCCGGATAGAACAGTTGCAGATACCCACCCGGCAGGCGATGACGCCGTCGTGCTCACGGACCAGTTTGGCCGTGGGCCGGTACACCTGGGTGCCTGTCACCTTGCCGGAGAGCAGGCCCGTTGCCGGTTCCAACACAATGTCGCTAACGCGGTCCTCATCGGCGTAGGCGCGGCCGGCGGCAATGGAATTCTCAGTAAACTCGGCGATCCGCGTCATCAAGGGCGAGCCAGCGGAGGAGTACGTCACGGAACTTATCCACCTGTCGGTTGGGGATGACCCTAGGCGAAGGACCACATCTATCAATCCTACGCAGTATTGGCGGCCATTTTTTACCTAGGGGCTGCTCTGCGCCAAAATGTGTAGCAAAAAGTTTCCCGCCATGTCAAAAACGGGAGCGGCGTGCCGGGCAGGTGCCCGGCATGCCGCCTGCGGGTTTGAGGAAGGGCAAGGAGGAACAGGGTAGGAGGAAAAGGGGGAAAGACTATGGGATGGCCGATGTCACTGGTGATTTTGCCCGGTCTTTAACAAAGACCAGCGCGAACAACAAGGCCACCATGGCGGTGACAACCAGAAGTGAAAGGCCAATGGCGTACTTGTAGCTTTCGGCATCGGGGTTGTACGTCATGCCCATGATCAGGGGCGGGAAGTAGCCGCCGAGCCCGCCGGCGGCACTGACGATACCGCCCACAGTTCCCATTTTTCCTTCCGGGGACAGTTTGCCTACCCAGGCAAAGACGCCGCCGGTGCCCAGGCCAAGCGCTGCAGCCAGGCCAATGAAGATGGGGCCAGCTTCAACGTCAGCCGCTGGTTCCAGAGCTACCAGGAAGCCCAAAATGGCCACGCCCGCCAACGAAGCAATGACAACGGGCTTGGACCCTATTTTATCTGCCAGCACGCCACCAATGGGCCGGGCGAGCACGGCAGCTAGGGCAAAGCCGGCTGTTCGGGCTCCGGCTGAGCTCGGGTCAAATTCGTAAACATCGCGCAGGTAGGTGGGTAGGTACGTTGCGAAGGAGACAAAGCCGCCAAAGACTACTGCATACAGGAAACATAGTTTCCAGGTGACAGCCAGCTTTGAGGCATCCAGAAGCTTGGGCAGCACGGGTTCCTTGCTGGGTACCCAATCGGGTGCGTTCTTCATGAAGAACCAGACCAGGACCGCCATCACAGCCAGCAACACAGCAACGAGCAAGTGAGTGGGCACGTAGCCAATGGACTTCACCAGACGCGGGTTCAAGAACGCGGCTAGGGCGGTTCCACCCATGCCGGCGCCAAAGACGCCCGTGGCGAAGCCGCGCCTGGCTGGTGGGTACCAGGCGCTGACAAAGGGAATGCCCACGGCAAACACAGTGCCTGCCACACCGAGTAGAAACCCGCCAATGAGGACAATCGTGAAGGAATTCAACGAACCGCCCAAGGCGACCAGGAGAACTGTTGGAATAGTGGCAAGCAAAACGAAGGTGAAAAGGGCGCGTCCCCCGTATTTGTCCGTCATGGCGCCCACCACTATGCGCCCTAACGAGCCCACAAAGATGGGCATGGCCACCAGAACGCCCATGACCCCTGCAGAGAGCTCCATGTTGTGGGCGTAGTGCGTGCTCAGGGTGGCAATCATGTTCCAAGCCCAAAAGGCCACCACCGAAGCTGCAGTGGCCATAACCAAGTTCAGGGCTTGGCCCTTAACGACTTGTTGGGCAGGCGCGGGTGCGGATGTTTCTCGTGCCATTCTCTCTCCTGGGCTAGCGGTGCTGGGTGTCTCGGTCGTGGGTGCCAACGTCGGACCAGCCGTGGCGGTTTGCCACGCTGGCCCCCTTGTCCCGTGAGCGGTAGACAATGTAGGGCCGGAACAAGTAGTGCAGAGGGGCTGTGAAGGCGTGAACCAGGCGGGTGAACGGCCACACCATGAACAACAGCATGCCTACCAAGGTATGCAGGTGGAACGCGAACGGCGCCGCAGCCATGGCGGCCACATCGGGCTGGAAGATGAACAGCGAACGGAACCAGGGCGAGACGGTGTCCCTGTAGGTCAGGTCATGAGAGGGCCAGAACACGCTGGCCAATGTGGTCCACAAGCCAAAGATGATCGCAGCCACCAGCACCACGTACATCATCTTGTCGTTCTTGGTGGTGGCCATGAAAACAGGGCCGGTTTTGCGGCGGCGGATGATGAGGATGATGATGCCACCCAACGTCCCCACTCCGGCAATGGTGCCAACAAAAAGCGCGTTGAAGTGGTACAGGCTCTCCGTCATGCCAACCGCTTCGGTCCATGACTTCGGGATCACCAGGCCAAAGAAGTGCCCGGCAATGACGGCCAATAATCCAAAGTGAAAGATGGGCGAGCCAATCCGCAGCAGCCTGGACTCATAGAGCTGGGAGGAGCGGGTGGTCCAGCCAAACTGATCGTACTTATACCGCCACAGGGAGCCGCCCACCAAGATGACAACCATGACGTAGGGCAGCACGCCCCAGAGGATAATATCCATAGCTTATGCCCCTTTCATGGGCAGCAGCCGGGGGTCGTAAGGGTCCAGACCCACGGATTCGGTGGGCGGGCCGAAGCCTGCCATCCGCATGACGGCTTGTTCATCTGCCGGGGAGGCCCCGGGCAGCGTGTTGCAAACGGCTTGCACAATCTCGGTGTGCGCCAAGTCATCACGTAGCAGCCCAAATTTGATCAGCTCAAGGCTGGGCCGGTACTGCTGCAACAATTCTTTACCTGTGGCCATGTCAACGGTTGCCGCGAATTCAAGCACCATGGGCAAAAAGTCGGGCAATTCTCCGCGCGTGTTCACCAGGGTGTCGGAACCGCGGTACACCTTCTTGAACGCCCCGAGGACCTCGCCGCGGCGGCGGGTATCGCCGTCGGTCCAGTAGGAGAGGTGCAGGGCGTGGCGCTTGCCGAGATCGAACTCTGCGACGTACTGGCTCTGCAGCGCCATCAAATCATTGTCTTGGAAGGAATCAAGCACCACGGCGAACGGGGCCAGGGCTCCGGGGAACTCGCCGAGTGCGGCCCGCATGAGCGGAACCCGTTCCAGCAACAGCTCATCCGGGTAGGACAGGCACCACGCCGCAGCCAGGAACGTCACCTGATCTTTGCGGCTCATGAACCGCCACCGCCTTCGATTGCGCTCTCGAGGTCGCCCTCACGCTCATCGCGGTCCGGCTCGGTGGGGTGATGCTGGGGGAACAGTCCGGCAGGTGCACCGTTGCCATCCCAGTTGAGCAGGTTCACACGCCCACGGAGGGTGTCTGCCCCCGCGACGGAGTCGGAGGTTTGGCGGTCTCGCAACGCATTGAACGTTTCCACGGCAACCGGGGTGGGGCGTCCGCTTGCTTCGCCGAACGGGGAGTCTCCCATGGCGCCCATGCCGGGTCCGCCGTCGAAGTCCAGGGAGCACCCCATTTCCTCCAGGTCATGTGCCTGCTCGGCGTGTGCCTTCGGGATCACATAGCGTTCCTCATACTTGGCGATCGCCATCAGCCGGTACATCTCATACATTGTTTCCCCGTCCATGCCCACCGAGGCAGGAATGGATTCATCGGGATCGTTACCCAGAGAAATACCGCGCATGTAGGCTCGCATGGCGGCCAGCTTGCGCAGCACACCCGTGACAAGCTCCGTGTCCCCGGCGGTGAACAGCTCCGCCAGGTACTCCACCGGGATACGCAAGGCGTCAATGGCGCCGAACAACACACCCGAATCCTCCGCGTCGTGGCCCTGATCGCGGAGCAGGTCAACCACGGGGGAGAGCGGCGGGATGTACCAAACCATGGGCATGGTGCGGTATTCCGGGTGCAATGGAAGAGCCAGCTTGTATACCTTGGTCAGCGCATACACGGGAGACTTCTGGGCAGCATCGATCCAGTCCTCGGCGATGCCCTGCTCCCGGGCGGCCTTGATGACGGCGGGATCGTTGGGATCCAGCAGCACATCCATCTGCGCCTGGTACAAATCCTGCGGGTCGGTGACCGAGGCAGCAGCGGTGACGGCATCGGCGTCGTACAGGAACAGTCCCAAGTACCGCAGCCGGCCAACGCAGGTTTCAGAGCAGACGGTGGGCAGGCCCACCTCGATGCGCGGGTAGCAAAACGTACACTTCTCGGCCTTGCCGGTCTTGTGGTTGAAGTAGATCTTCTTGTACGGGCAGCCTGTCATGCACTGGCGCCAGCCGCGGCACTGGTCCTGATCAACCAGAACAATGCCGTCCTCCACGCGCTTGTAAATGGCGCCGGACGGGCATGAAGCCATGCAGGAGGGGTTCAGGCAGTGCTCGCAAATGCGGGGCAGGTAGAACATGAACGTCTGCTCGAACTCGAACTTGATCTTGTCCTCGGACTCGCGGCGCACCTTCTCCACGATCGGGTCCAGGTGACCCATTTCCTCGGTGCCGCCCAGATCGTCATCCCAGTTGGCGCTCCATGTGATCTTGGTGTCCTTGCCGGTGATCAGGGACTTGGGCCGTGCCACGGGGAAGTCATCGCCCAAGGGGGCGTCAACGAGGGTTTTGTAGTCGTACGTCCAGGGCTCGTAGTAGTCCTTGAGCTCGGGCTGGATGGGGTTGGCGAAGAGGCCAAACAGCTTCTTTACACGCCCACCGGCCTTGAGCTTGAGGCGGCCGCGCTTGTTCAGCTCCCAGCCGCCCTTCCACTTTTCCTGATCCTCGTAGCGGCGTGGGTAGCCTTGTCCGGGGCGGGTTTCTACGTTGTTGAACCAGACGTATTCCACCCCTGCCCGGTTGGTCCATGCCTGCTTGCACGTGACGGAGCACGTGTGGCAGCCAATGCACTTGTCCAAGTTCATGACCATGCCCATTTGAGCCATTACACGCATTAGTACTGCACCTCCTGGGAACGGCGACGAATAGTGGAAACGTTGTCTCGCTGGTTACCTGTTGGGCCAAGATAGTTGAACGCGTAGGTCTGTTGCCCGTAGGCGCCAATCAGGTGAGACGGCTTGACCAACAGCCGGGTCAGAGAGTTGTGGATGCCGCCGCGCCGGCCGGTGGCCTCGGACTTGGGCACATCGATAGTGCGTTCCTGGGCATGGTAGACGTACACCACACCCTCTGGCATGCGGTGGCTAACCACGGCGCGGGCCACGAACACACCGTTCATGTTCACCGCCTCCACCCAGTCGTTGTCCATGACCTTGATGGACTTGGCATCCTGCGGACTCATCCACACCGTGGGACCGCCACGGGAAAGCGAGAGCATGAGCAGGTTGTCCTGGTACTCGGAGTGAATGGACCACTTGGAGTGCGGGGTGAGGTAGCGCACCACCACCTCCTTCTCCCCGTTGGGGCCGAACTTCGGCTCCCCAAACAAACGCTGCATATCCAGCGGTGGGCGGTAGATCGGCAAGGCCTCGCCAATATCGATCATCCAGTCGTGATCCAGGAAGAAGTGCATGCGCCCGGTGAGCGTATGGAAGGGCTTGAGCCGTTCGATGTTTTGGGTGAACGGTGAGTAGCGCCGCCCGCCCGTCTCCGAACCCGACCATTCCGGGGACGTGATGACAGGAACCGGCCCGGCCTGGGTCATGGCGAAGGAAATGTGTTTTTCTTCGCTGCCCTCGGCCAGATCCGCCAGCTTCACACCCGTGCGCTTCTCCAACTCCTTGAAGCCCGCAACGGCGAGTTGGCCGTTGCAGGTGCCGGAGAACGTCAGGATGGCCTCAGCCATTTTCGCGTCCGTATCAATGGCCGGGCGCCCGTGTGCGTAGCCGCCCATCATGACCCCGTTGGCTTTGGCCAGGTGATCCAGGGCTTTGTCCAGCTTGTAGTTGACGTCCTTGACCGTGAAGCCGAGCTTGTCTGCCAGAGGTCCAACGGCGGCCAGCTTGTGGGCGATGGCCGTGTAGTCGCGCTCCACAATAGTGAAGTTGGGCATGTTCGCCCCCGGTACGCCGTCGATACCGTCTTCGCGCCAGTCGCTGACCACCCCGCCTGGCTGGGCGATCTGGCCCACGGTGTCGTGGATCATGGGCACGGTCACCAGGTCCTTGCGGGTGCCCAAGTGCTTTGCCGCCTGCCGGGAGAATTCCTCGGCGAGGAGGTGGAACATCTCAAAGTCGGTTTTGGTTTCCCACGGCGGATCGATGGCCGGGGTGAATGCGTGCACAAACGGGTGCATGTCAGTGGAGGAGAGATCGTGCTTCTCGTACCAGGTGGCCGCCGGGAAAACGACGTCGGAAAGCAGCGTGGTGCTTGTCATGCGGAAGTCCGCGGACATCAAGAAGTCCAGCTTTCCTTCAGGACCCTTCTCATGCCACTTGACAGTTTTTGGCTTCAGCGAGGCCTCACTGTCCTGACCCATCACGTTATTGTGCGTGCCGAGCAAATTGCGCAGGAAGTACTCGTTGCCCTTGGCGGAGGAGCCAAACAGGTTTGAGCGCCACAGGATCAGCGTGCGGGGCCAGTTTTCGGGGGCGTCGATGTCCTCGATGGCCAGATCCAGTGCCCGGCTCTTGAGCGACTGCGCCACCCACGTCTTTTCATCGGGTGCCTCACCGGCGGCGACCGCCGCGATGGCTTGATCGGCGATATCCAGCGGGTTTTTGTCAAAGAACGGGTAGAACGGCATCCAGCCAAGCCGGGCGGACTGTGCCAGGGCGTCAGCCGTGTGCATGCCGTCCAGGCTGCCCGTGGACAGGGGCGATTTCAGCGCATCGGCCGAGTACCCGTCCTGGCGCCACTGGTCGGTGTGCATGTACCAATAGCCGGTGCCGATCATTGTCCGCGGCGGGCGCGACCAGTCAAGAGCGTTGGCAAGAGACACCCACCCGGTGAGCGGACGCGTCTTTTCCTGGCCCACATAATGGGCCCAGCCGCCGCCATTGCGGCCCATGCAGCCGGTCAACATGACAAGGGCCAAAATGGCACGGTACGTGGTGTCGCCGTGGAACCACTGGCAGATGCCGGCGCCCATTATGATCATGGAGCGGCCCTTGGATTGCTCGGCGTTGCGGGCAAATTCGCGGGCTATGCGGATACAGGCCTGGGCGGGGACCGAGGTGATCTCCTCCTGCCACGCCGGGGTGTAGGGGGTGGATGTGTCGTTGTAGTCCTTGGCCCAGTCGCCGGGAAGGCCTGGGCGGCCCACACCGTACTGCGCCAGCATGAGGTCATAGACGGTGGTGACAAGGTGCCCGCCCACCACAGTGGTGGGGACGCCGCGCCGCAACACGGAACCTGCCCCGCCCGGATCCTCAAAGCACGGCAGAAGGACTTCTGCGGACTCCGTGGAGACTTCCTCCAGGCTCAAGGCCGGTTCGATGCCGGTCAAGTCAAGGTTCCACTTGCCCTCACCGGTCTTGGAATAGCGGTGGCCCAGGGTTCCGTTGGGGATGATGGCCGTGCCGGAGACCTTGTCAAAGAGCATCGTCTTGAACGCGGCGTCCTCTTCGAGCTCATTGCCGGGGACGAAGGCGGCGGTGAGGAACTTCCCGGCGTTGTACGTCCCGTCGTGGTTCTTCTCCAAGCGCACCAGGAAGGGAAGGTCGGTGAACTGGCGCACGTAGTCCTGGAAGAACGGGACCTGACGGTCCACGAAGAACTCCTTGAGCGTCACGTGGCCCATGCCCATGGCGAGGGCGGCGTCGGTGCCCGCCTGGGCCGGGAGCCATTCGTCGGCGAACTTGGTGTTGTCCGCGTAATCGGGGCTGATGGCGATGACCTTCGTGCCGCGGTAGCGGACCTCAGTCATCCAGTGCGCATCAGGGGTGCGGGTGACGGGGACGTTGGAGCCCCACATCATCAAGTACGTGGCATCCCACCAGTCCCCGGACTCCGGGACGTCCGTCTGATCGCCAAAGACCTGCGGGCTGGCGACGGGAAGATCGGCGTACCAGTCGTAGAAGGACGTCATGACCCCGCCCACGAGCTGGACAAAACGGGTGCCGATGGTGTGGCTGACCATGGACATGGCCGGGATTGGGGAGAAGCCGGAGCAACGGTCCGGACCGTAGTTCTTGATGGTGTTCACGTGTGCGGCGGCGGCAATTTCCAGGGCCTCAGCCCACGAGGTGCGAACCAGACCGCCCTTGCCACGGGCGTTTTGGTACTTTTTGCGTTTTTCCGGGTCCCCGGCAACCTCCGCGAAGGCCAGGACGGGGTCCTTCAAACGGGACTTGGCCTCACGGTACATATCTACCAGCACGCCGCGGGCATACGGGAAGCGGACCCGGGTGGGGGAATAGGTGTACCAGGAGAACGCTGCGCCGCGGGGGCAACCGCGGGGCTCATACTCGGGGCTGTCCGGGCCCACGCTGGGGTAATCGGTCTGCTGGGACTCCCATGTGATGATGCCGTCCTTGACGTAAACCTTCCATGAGCAGGAGCCCGTGCAGTTCACGCCGTGCGTGGAGCGCACCACCTTGTCATGGCTCCACCGGTCCCGGTAGAAGATGTCACCGGCCCGGCCGCCCTCCCGGAACACGGCGCGGGAATCAGCGCTCTCGTCCCACTTGGTGAAAAAGCGGCCCAGTTTTAACATCGCGTCCGACGCCGGTCCATCGACCCCAGCGACAATTGGTTCAGCAGTCATGAGCTCACCATATGTGGCTTAGAAGAGGTTTTCTACAGCCCTTGGAATAGTCAACGTTAGGGTGTGCTAATTCTGATCTAATTCTTGCCTAATTCATGCGACTTTAACTTGCGGAAGAGGAATCTGGCCCCTTTGGGTCATTAAAAATGACGCCCACTTGTGTAATTATGACGCCCGTTCTGTATGTGCCCGGGTGGGGTGCTAAGGGGCGCCACTGTGCCAGCTGCGCCGTTATAGAAGCCCGGCGGGCGCATACGTTAAACAAAAAAAGCGGGGTGGTCCGCTGCATGAAGCAGTGGACCACCCCTTAGCCCGCATGGCGCAGTGGCCAGGACGGTGCCGGTGGTGTTAGTTCCGGCGGAAGGTGAGATCGAAGATGACTCGCCCAGCCTTATGCGCCTTGCTCTCAAAGCTGGTCAGGATGCGCCCGTCAAAGCGGGGGGCCCAACCGCCCACTAGGTCCAGGTCCTGGCTTTGCTCGCAATCAACTCCGCTGCGCCGCGCCTCGGTGAGGGGGCTGTGCGCACCGGTGCGCTCGCCGTCGTGCAGGTTGCTGAAGTCAGGGGAGGCAATGCCCACCTGAAGCATCTGCTCTGCATAGGCCGACCAGTCTGTGGCCAGGCGCCAGAAGCCACCTTCCGTCAGGACTCGAGCCACGAGCGGGGCGAAGGTGTCCTTGACCATGCGGCGCTTGTTGTGCTTGGTCTTGTGCCAGGGGTCTGGGAAGAACACCCATACTTCGCTGACGGAACCCGCCGGGAGCATGGAGCTGAGAACTTCCGGCGCATTCGCCTGGACCACACGGACGTTTTCCAGCCCGTTGGCAACAATCTTTTGGATGGTCTGAGCCAGCCCGGGCGTGTAGACCTCCACCGCCAAAAAATCCTTGTCAGGGTTTTCCTTGGCGGCGTGGATCACGGCATCGCCTAGGCCGGAGCCAATTTCAACAACAAGAGGGGCTATGCGGCCAAACTCCGCCTGGGCGTCAAAAACGTAATCGGGATGCACCGATGTGTCAGAGATGTGGCGGGGAACGTCCACGGCCAAGGTATCGGAGTGGTCATCCCAGGCCTGCTGGCGGCGTCCCTGCAAACGCGTACCGCGGCGCACAAAAGAGACGGGCTGGGAGCGGTAGGTGCCTTCTGCGGCTTGGCTGCCCGGGGTAATTGGCCGTGCCGAACCGTCTTCGGTACGCGGGGCCCGCTGCTGGTCACTGGCGCAGTGGCCGGTGAGAGAGGCATCGGGGGCGGATGCGGGCAGTTCGGGGCTGGAAGCTGGGATTTCACTCATCACCATTAAGGGTACCGGGATTTTTTGTGGCGACTTCGTGAAATGGGCCGTATCCAGGGGTTGACGGGGCGGTGTTCTGTGCATGGGGCAGGCTCGCCGAGGGTGAGATGCGGCACTTTGGGGGTGCCCGGCGTCGTGCCGCTGATAGTATGAACATACTTAATGTGCTTCAAGCGCATTCTGCGTCGATGAACGCATGCATCTAGTCCCGCAATGGGGTTGCCTTGAGGCAGCCGCGGTTGACTCGCTCTGGCATTGAATCGGCGAACCCGCGGTCAAAACTGATTGTGGGACGTTGAACCGCCTTACGAAAGATTCTCTCTTTACATGACAACTTTTGCTGCCCTTGGTGCGCCCAAGGAAATCGTTGCTTCACTCGCCGCTCAGGGCATTGAAGAAGCATTCCCCATTCAGGTCAAGACTCTCCCAGATACTCTGGCAGGACGTGACGTGCTGGGCCGCGGCCGCACCGGCTCCGGCAAGACCATTGCCTTCGCTATCCCGCTCGTTGCCCGTTTGGCCGAGCGTGAAGCCCCTTACTTCCGCAAGCCGGGCCGTCCCATGGGCCTGGTTTTGGCACCCACACGCGAGTTGGCCACCCAGCTGAACAACACCATCGAGCCCCTCGCCAAGGCCATGGGCCTGAACACCACTGTCATTTACGGCGGCGTCTCACAGGCTCGCCAGGAAAAGGCGCTGCGCGCCGGTGTTGACATTGTCATCGCCTGCCCGGGCCGCCTTGAAGACCTCATGAAGCAGCGCATCGTTTCGCTGGAAAGCGTTGAGATCACCGTCCTGGACGAGGCCGATCACATGGCTGACCTCGGCTTCTTGCCTGTTGTCAAGCGCCTTCTGGACACCACTCCCACGCAGGGCCAGCGCATGCTGTTCTCCGCCACCTTGGATAACGGTGTGGACAAGATTGTTCAGCGCTACCTCTCCAACCAGCTCACCCACTCGGTGGACGAGGCCAAGGCCGCCGTCTCCACCATGGAACACCACGTCCTGGTGGTCAACGATCAGACCGTCAAGAAGCAGGTCATTGTTGAATTGGCATCCGGCGCCGGCCGCCGTATTCTCTTCATGCGCACCAAGCACCACGCCCGCAAGCTTGCCAAGACGCTGACCGACGCCGGTATCCCCGCCGTTGACCTGCACGGAAACCTTTCGCAGAATGCTCGCGATAGGAACCTTGCCGAATTCTCCACTGGAGACGTTCGCGTCCTGGTTGCCACCGACGTTGCCGCCCGCGGCGTGCACGTTGATGACATTGAATTGGTCATCCACGTTGACCCGCCCACAGAGCACAAGGCATACCTGCACCGTTCAGGCCGTACCGCCCGTGCCGGGTCCGACGGCGTTGTTGTCACCTTGACGCTTCCCGAGCAGCAGGGCGACGTCAAGAAGCTCATGCGTGCAGCAGGCGTTGACGTGAACTTTGAGCGCGTCACCACTTCATCTCCCGTCATTGCCACTTTGGTAGGCGACGTTGCGGACAAGATCGATCCCCGCACCCGTGCGACTCTCCTAGCCTCGAAGCAGCCTGCCCAGGGCGGCGGCACCTCAACCGGTGCAAACGCTCAGCGTAAGCGCGCCCGTACCGGAGCTGCCCCCACCGCTGGTGGACGTGGCGGCCGAGGCGGCCGTGGACGCGTTTCCGCCGACTCCAACGAGCGCGGCGCTGCTGCGGGCAACCGCGGTGAACGCCGCGAAGGTGTTCAGCAGGGCGCACGCCCGGCCGGTTCAGGCCGCCCGGCACGCTCCGGCGAGGGCCGCCCCGTACGTTCCGGCGAGGGCCGCCCGGCCCGCGACGGCGACGTGGCACGCGGACGCCGCGCACCTCAGGGCGGCTCACGTGAAGGCGCTGGCTCACGCGAAGGCGCCGGTGCACGCAGCGGATCCAGCGTTGCCTGGTCCTCCAACACGGGTGGCACCTCCGGTGGCAGCTACAACGCCAACGGCGGCGACAAGTCCCGCCCGGCACGCTCCGCTGGCGGAGCCCGCCGTGCCTCGGCACCTGCCTCAAACCAGCGTCGCGGCCACTAGCCTTTACACGAAACCGACCCGCAGTAGTGGTCGAAGAATCCCGGAAATTCTGGGGGTTTTTCGACCACTACTGCGGGTCGGTTTTATTTAACGGCGGCGAGCTTTGGGCCGCTGGAATTCAAGCCGTCGGTTTTCGGGAAACAAAGCGGCTCCCCGCCACTGTCGCCGCGGCCATGGTGACGAGGGCGCCTAGGACAAGCGCCGCGGGTTCACCAGGGGACAACAGGTTCTGCTGGATGCCAATCGTGGCGGCCGCAACGGGCACGCCCAACTGCGATGCCGACAAAACCGCCAACGGCAGCGGCTGACCCAGGAGGCGGGTCAGTGCGTGGACAGCGATGGCGCCAAGCCCCAGTGCCAGCCCAAGCAGCACCATGGGTGGATGGGCGGCGAGCTCGTTAAGGTTCAACGATGCGCCCAGCCACAGGAAAAACACCGGCCCCAGGAACCCCTCGGTGAGGGCAAAAAGCTGCCGCGCCAGCCTCCGGGGCTCTCCCACCCCCGCAACGGCAAGGCCAAACGCGAACCCCGCGAGCATGATGGAGACGTGTCCCCACACTGCCAGCCCCGCCAGCGCGAACAGAATGATGAGCTGGATGCGCAGCTCCAACGCGAACTTGCGGCGCTCGGACACCTTGTGGAAGCGCAGGCGGAGACCCTTTTGGTCAGCTTGGCGGAGAATGAGAAATACGACGGCGGCACCCGCCAACACCGCCAGCGAACCGAGCGCGGCCCGCCCCGCGGTGGACGGGTTCAGTGCGAGAGGCAGGGCCACAATCGCAAGGGTGTCGGCTAAGGCCACCTGCGCCGTCATGGCCAGCACGGAGGGACCGGACAACCCCAGCGAACCGATGATTGGCAGCACTAGGGCTGCGGAGGACGAGGTCAGCAGCACGGCATAAAGCGGGGCATGGCCGTTGCCGAAGACGGCTGCAAGCCCGATGCCCACGGCGGCCGCGGCCACCGCCACCACCACGAGAGCCACGGCGCCGCTGCCAAGCGCCGACCGAATTTGTTTGTCTCGGATGGGCACGTGGGAACCGGCCACAAACATGATCAACGCAAATCCTATGTCGGCAAGGAAGGTGAAGGTGGAATCGCTCGGAACCACAAGGTTCAGGCCCGTTCGGCCTATAAGAATGCCGGCAAGCAGCTCACCAATGACCACAGGGATGTGCCATTTTCGCGGCAAGGCCAACAGTGGTCCCAGCAAGGCCACCGCACAGATCATGGCCAGAAGGGGCAATGTCATGGCAGGGCCTGGCAGGTGGCGCGCAAAAATCGCGGGTTCATGTGCTTATTGTGCACGGCAGGCGGGTTTTTGCCCATGGGCCGCCCCGGCCGAGATCAGGACAAGCATTGATCATACCGAGACCGGAGGTGTCAGGGTTGAGTGGGGCAATGAACCCGAACAGTTTTAGCGGCTGGTGCTAGCTTGCCGGGTCGATGCTCAGCACGGCCAGGAAGCCGCGGCCGGAAATCTCCGGGGCATCCTCGGAGCCAACCACGGTGTCGAACTTGCCCAGCGCCTCGGTGACGGGCGCAGGGGTGGAGGCTTCGGTGTCGTCCGAGGCAGGCTGGGAATTTGTGGAACCGGGGGAAACCGTGGCCGAACCCTGCAACAGCACCGCAAACTGGTCTGCGAAGACGGGATGCGGGCGCTTCTTGGACAACTCGATGATGGCCGCATAGCCCTTGAACGCGCCGCGGCGGGTCATGAGGTTCAGATCCTTCAGCGCGCCCGTGGGCAGTGTGGCGGACGTGTCAGCGTCGCCGGAAAAGCGGAAGGGGCGGAATTTTTCCAGAGCCTGCTCAACGCCGTCCACGCTTAGCGCGATGAGCTCACCTTCCACAACGGTGATGATCCGGTCAATGCCGGGCAGCGGCGAAAACGGGCCAGCCTTGGATACCTCGGCCAAACTCAGGCGCCAATCCCACTCTGCGCCGGTGCCGGTGCCGGCGCCTGCCGCGATTTGCCGGGTGATTCCGCCGCCATTGGCCCACGGGGCAGCCTTGAGGGAGGCGTAGCGAATGATCTCCACTATTTTTCGTCCACGCTTTTCTCGCTGTACACGTGCAAGCGTTTGAGGTTTGACGGGCGGCGGCGGAGCTTGCGTTTGTAGTACGACCAGCCGCCCGTAATGGCCAAGGACACGGCGAACGCCAGCACGATCTTCAGGGGCAGCCCAAAACGGGCAAAGGTGAGGACCAGGATCATGGCCGCAAAACTGGCGAAATTGACCAGAATATCTAGCCAGTCGCTTTTCTTAGTGCTCATGGCACCAGCTTACGCGGCTGTACGTTATCCCAGTGTGCAAGGCTCGTAACCCGCTACCGGTAGGTGCTAACAAAGGGGCGATTGGTGGGAACAATCTCCTTCCCCAACGGCATGAGGGACACCGGGATCATTTTCAGGTTCGCGATGGCCAGAGGGATGCCGATGATGGTGATGGCCATGGTGAACGCCGTGGTGACGTGGCCGATCACAATCCAGATGCCGGCAACAACAATCCAGATGACATTGCCCAGAGTGCTTGCCACGCCGGGCCCGCCTGGTTTGTCCACCACCATGCGGCCAAAGGGCCACAGTGCGTACCCGGCAATGCGGAACGAGGCAATGCCCCAGGGGATGGTGATAATGAGGATGCAGCACACAATGCCTGCCAAAAAATAGCTCAGTGCTAGGAAGAAACCGCCACATACTAGCCAAATGACATTCAAGATTGTCTTCATCACACCATTGTGCACTGAGCCACTGACAAACACATCAGGGATGTCCCTGTGCTTCCACCTGAATCTGGCTGCTGGTGTCCGGGTTCGCAGCCTGGTTGTGGGGTAGTTGGGGCAAAATTTTCGCTGCTGGAGCAGACGGTTGGAAAGATGGAAAGCACCCGGATGGAAGCCGGGATAGACACCGCGGCCGGTGCTACGCTGATTTCTAGGAGCACTCACCCTTCAAGCGTCAGGAAAACGGACAGTTCATGGACCTCGGCACAGTTTTTTTGATCCTCATGCTGGTGATCATCGCCATTGTCCTAGGTGTGGCCATCACTATAGGGGTGTTGATCTCTCGCGGCGTGGTGGGCTTGGTCAAAATTGGCAAGCCAAAATATGAGTCGGCAAAACGCGGCGCATTAAAGGCCCGGGCCGAATCCAGCACTGGACCCGTTGCAGCCATCCTGAAACAGCGGGTGGCCCTCGCGGAATCACTTGATGCCACCCAGCGTTCCCTCGCCGTGGCGCAGTCGACAGGGCAGTACACGGGCAATCTTGAGTCCATTTTCAACACACTCCAGCAGACCGGCACCGTCATGGAGCATCAGCTTCTTGTAGCCCAGCGCGAGCCCGATCCCGCAGTTCAAGCGTTGTATGCGAAAACGCTGGCGGGCCAGGTTGAACAGATTACGCTGACGGCCAAGGGTGTCCGGAACGCTCTGGCCAGTGCCGCCGCCCCAGCCGGAAGCGCGGACTTGGGCGACCTCACCCGAACCCTGGAAATTGAAGCCACCATGCTGGCAAACTGGTCCAAAACGTACACCGATCTTGGCCCGGAGCAGTAACAATTCATGAATATTGTTTCCCGGATCAGGGCACTCTTTGGCCACAAGAGTTCCCCCCAGAAGCTCTGGCCCGGTGCCTCTGCCAGTGACCGCGCTCGTGACTCATCCGGTGCACAGCTCAGCGTGACGGAGGCCCAACTCAAACAGCAGGCCGCCGTGCAAAAGATGCGTCGCGGCGTCGCAGATGTTTCCGTCAGCAGACAGCGGCTGGATCTCCAGCGGGCGGATCTTCAAAAGGCTCTGGACGCACTCACCGCCCAGGCAGAGAGATCCAGGCTCGCCGGAGATGAAGGAGCGGTGCAAACCGCACTGGGCAGGCACCACATCATGGGTGAGCAGATGGCTGATCTCATCTCTCAACGGGATGCTCTCGCGGAACAAGAGACCATGCTGATAGCGGCACTCACCCAGTTGCAGGCCCGGGTTTCCGGCTTCAACGTCACGGCGGAAACACTCAAAGCAGCCCACACCTCCGCAGACGCCCACCAGTCCATCGCCAAAGCGTTGCGGGACTTTGACGAGAACTAACCTGCAACCAGACTGCATGTTGCTCATGCACACGGTTTGCTGCGAATGGCGTGCCACTTCAAGTGCTGCGCGTCATTTGGGCCCAAACGGTGTGCAGAAGCTGCGTCTTAGTGCTCGGTGACATCTCCTGACACCATGTCAAAGGTGAAGCTGTGCAGTGCCCCGGACGTGGCCACACCCGCATCGACACCCATGCTGAACACCAGCGTCAACGAACCGGTGGCAATGTCCGCATCGCTTACCGTGTAGTTACTGCTGAACCCGAGCGTGACTCCGGGTTCCAGAGGCTGCCACCCCATAATCGGGGCGTTGCCAGAAGGCCCGCCGTCAAGGAATACGGCCACTGCGGGGGCAGCCACGGTGCCCGTATTATGAATTCGGCCGGCAAAGGCCAGCACATCTCCAGCCTTGTATCCGGGCACCACTGCACCATAATTGAGGTCCTGGGATTCCCGATTGGAGAGGACCTGAGGGGCGTCCTCGGAATAACCCTGGCCCACTTCCTTCCAGGCGGCCGGATCCCAGTCCCCGTCGGTCTGGGTCAGTACAAAGCTCTCACCAACACTTTCCCACCGGGCTGGGCGGGCGGGCGTGATGGAGCGCAACACCACATCAAGGGCAATGCCGCGCGAGACGGCGGTGCCAGTGGTGTGCGTCAGGGTAGCGGCGGGGGAGGCGAGCAAGTCCTGGGGATCGATGCTGGTGAACACAATTTCCTGGTAGCCCTGCCGTTCATACAGGACCCCAATCCGGCCATCGGGCAGCCGCGCAGCCGTGGAGTATTGCGAGCTTCCACCGCAGAGTTCGAGAGCGAATGGCCAGCTTGCGCCGTTGTCTTGCGAAAGTTTCAGGAGGGTATTGCGGCGCAGGAGCGGGTCATGGTTGTGGGTGGCAATTAGCCAGTTACTGGTCTCAGCGCAGGCCAACTGTGAGACGTTGGGCAGGCCGTCAAAACGGGCCACGGAACCGTTGTCGCTGGGGTCAGGTAGTTCCGGGTGGGGACGTGCCGGCGTCCAGCTTTGGCCGCCATCGGAGGAGGATGCGGTGAGCCGGTGCGGGGTGGCGCGCGAATGCATCAACAAGGTGCCGTCGGCCAGGCACACGGCCTTGTTCTCATTGCCGCCAGTAATGTATTCGCCCAGCGACCAGCTCTCGCCATGATCGTCACTGTAGGCGCTGGCGGCCTTGATGCTGCCCTCGTGTAGGAGTACGAACTGCTGAATCAGGCGGCCGGCGAAGGGGCCTGTGTGGATTTGAATCCCGGCACCTGCTGCGGCAAAGAGTCCAGTGACGCCGCTGCCCTTGAGCATGGCGGTGAGGCGGCGGTGTTGCCAGGTGGCGCCGTCGTCGTCGGAAAAACTGAGATCTGCGTGTTGAATGGCGTCCGGGTTATCCAGCCCCGGCGCGGCCTCGAAAAAGCCAGCGTGCGTGCCGGCTGCATGGAAGCAGAAAATGCGGCCGGTTTCCACGTCCACGAGCAGGCTCGGATCGCCGTAGCCATCAAGTCCGGTTCCGGTGCGAATGGTTTGCTGTGGTCCCCATGTGGCGCCGTCGTCTGTGCTGCGCCGGATCAACAGGTCTATTGGGTTGGGTAGATCATCCAGATTGGGCCGGCCGTCATAGGCGGCGAGGAGGGTGCCGCGGGGGGAGAGAGCCAGGGCCGGAATGCGGTACTGGCGGTGGCCACAAACGCCCCGGCGGGCCAAGACAACCTCGGCTGTGACGGTTTCTCGTAGGTCATGTTCCGTCAGCTCCGCTGCTGAGGTAGGACGTGGCATCATGAAGTCAGTCTAGCGTTTTCCGCCGTGAACCGGCAGTTTTGTGAGCCATCACCGGAAGTTGCGCTCAGGGGTTCAATGGCCTAGATCCAGCCCTGCTGCCATGCCTTCTCAGCGGCGCCAACGAGCGGCCGGATCCGGTGATCCCGTTGCCGGGTGTGTGAAGATCCGACGGCGTACCCAACAGTTCCGTTGTTGACGATAGTCAGCGTGACCCCACCGCCGGTTTGGGAGTGCTTGATGGTATTGCGGCGTGCATCACTGTGCCGCCAAGAGGATCTTCCTGGCATTTTTCAGCTCGTTGCCAGGGACGTTTCGCGGTACCGGGGCGAGGAGGCGTTAGGCCAGCTCGGACTTCAGCGCAATGACCTGAAGATGATGACCACTTAGGCGAGTGTGATGCCCAGATGCGCTGCGAAGAGGGGAGCCAGCAGCCCCAGCTGGTAGTCGTCTATCACCACGCCGGCCATGGAACCAATGCCGTGGAGGGTACGGAACTCCGTGCTGCGTAGATCAAGATCCTTCAGCGTGGCCTGTTGGAGATCCAAGGTACCGATCCGGCAGTTCTTCAGGGACATGCGGGTCACCGTGGCGCCACCTAAATCCAGTTCACCGATGATGGCATCGCTGATCTGCAGGTCAACGATCTTCGATGCGCGCAGGTTCAGGAAGTCGATCTTTCCTCCGTCGATCCGCACTGACTGCCAGCTGCTGTCATAGAGCTCGGCCGAACCCCACCGCGGCGAGGTGACATTGGTGTCCCGCCAGCTGGTGCGCGGGCCCTTCATGACCGGGGCAAAGCTGTCATTGAGTGCTGTGCCACGGAAGCGTACACCGCGCATCTCGGTGTTGTTCATGGTGGGGCCGTTGAGCTCACAGTCAATGAAATCTGTGGACGTCAGGTTTGCCTCGTCAAAGCCGGGATGGTCAAAACGTTCTCCGTCATAGCTCTCTCCAGGGCCAAAGAAGGCATCCTCATTCTCCACGAGATCGTGCAGGTCAAGGGAAGTGAGCCGGGGTGCCTGAGGTGTGTTCTTCGATGCCATGCTCTTAGGCTATCCGGCTGCGGCGGTCTTCGAATTCCGCTACTGCCTCACTCGTCGAAGCGGATGGACAGCCTGGACCGGTAGGTGCCGCCAGGGTTGTTCATGGGGTTCGCCGGTGGCGGGATCACGGCACGGATACCGTCCCCGGCAGGGGTGGCCGCCCTTGCTCTGAAGCAGAAGCCGTCCTGGTCCGCGGCCTCCCACTCAAAGAGGACCTCCTGTCCGGGACTCAGCGAGAGAAAGCCCGGCGCCTGAAGCCTGACGTCGGCGAAGCTGACCCAGCAACCGCCGGGGGTAACGGGCGAGTCAATGACTCCCCACCCCTCCTCGTCATTCCAGCTGCGGACTGTGCCTGTGGTTACCATGGCGTCAGGGTAGCCGCGAAATGACCGTGAAGCGTTGGAGTACCAGCATGGTGTCATCATTCACCGTGAATTCTGGGTCCTGCATGGCCTGACGCATGTCCGCGGAATGCCAAAACTCCTCATGGCCGGCATCACTGGGCCACCGTGGTGAAACCTTCGCCCTCATCTACGGCGTGCGCCAGGTCCACTTCGGCCAGCCGGGCCTGGCGGACTTCCGTCATTTCAATGATGGCAACACCCTTCCCTGCCGAATCAACCACCACCTCCTGCAGCCCCACGGACGGCAGTTCCTCCTGCTCAATTTCATACTCAATGAGTGTGGCCGTGGTGGATGTCTTGGATCCGTCAAGAACGGCTGCCACAAGCTGGTCCCGCAGCGGGCCCGGGAATGCGAATTCGCAGATGGGCAGGGAACTGAAATCTGTCATGGGGTACTGGATTCCTTCTTCTCGGATATTATTTGATTCAGGTGCGCTAATTCCATGGAGAGATTCCCCTGGGCCTGTTCTGCCCATAATTCCCTGCCCTTTGCCGTTCTGAACAGCGGGTCAAGGGTTAGCAGTTGGAGCACGACGGCGGCCCTCCCCTTTGTGAATTCTTCGTCCGGGACGTGGGTATAATCCCTGCGAACGCCCGCAACGTAGCGGTTGTAGTGCTCGGAGGCTGCGCCCAAAATGGACAGGTCGGCATCGCACAGGAGTGCGCCGGCGTCGTCTCCGGGTGCGGGGGAGTGCGTGGCGGTCAGTCGCACGAGTCGAGCTACCTCAGCCACGTCGGTGTCCGGCAAAACGCCTTCAAGGCACGCCTGTGCCAAAATAGCAGAGTCTTCCTCATCGGTGGCGCTGCCGTTGTAGACGGCGTCGTGGAACCAGGCCGCAAGGGCCACCGTTTGGAGGACGCGGCGTTCGGTCAGCAGCTCCAAGGCCTCCAAAACCGCCAGCAGGTGGGTGGCGGAATGGTAGCTGCGGTGGGGTTCATTCCAGCGGCCCAGCAGCTCAACACCCAAGTTCGCCTGCCCCGGCATGAGCGCTTGCCAGCGGCGTTCGAGCACAGAAGCGACGGACTTGACCCGGTATTTCGCCTTGATGCGCAGACCGGACGCGGCCAGGGTCCGTGCCAGTTCTTTTCCGGAGAGCGGTGTGGCCCCAGCCTCCACGAGAGCGTTGTAAAGCCGCTCCGGGACATCGTAATGGTCCAGGTCAAAGGCTCGCTCGCTCACGCCGTTGGCGGCGGCAAAGGTGTGGAGCTCCGCCACGGACGTGTCTGAGATCAGGTGAGAGAACACTGTTCCGTGTGCCGGCCAGTAGGGCGGATCGATGAAGATCATGGACTCAGCTTATGCCGGTGACGTGAACTGCAGCCGCCCCACATAGACTTTCCTTTAGTCCAATAATTCAAGTGAAGACCGGCGGCTATGCGAAACGAAGACTCCAGCGTCCAGGCGACATTCAATAACATCGCGCGGCGTTATGACCTCATGAACAAGCTCATGACACTGGGTTCGCACCGGCGCTGGTGCCGGGAAGTTGCAATCTACGCCACCGGGCGCGGCGGGCAAAGATTCCTGGACCTGGCCACGGGAACAGGCGTCATTGCCCGGGCCGTGCTCGCGCAGAGTCCTGATAGCACCGTTGTGGGTGCTGATTTTTCCGAATCCATGCTCAATGTTGCCCGTGCAGGGGAGGGCAATGAAGGCATCGAATGGCAGTTTGCTGACGCCCATGAGCTCCCCTTTGAGGATGCCGAGTTCGACGGCGTCACCCACGGTTACCTGCTCCGGAACGTGAGCGATCTGGACCGGGTCCTGAACGAGCAGTTCCGTGTTCTGAAGCCTGGCGGCGTCGTCGTCGCGCTGGAGTCCTCGCCTCCTGCCGGCATTCTTGCCCCGTTCATTCGCACCGGCATGCGCGTTGTCATCCCCACGCTCGGGACGGTCATTGGGCGCGACCGTGACGCCTACCAATATCTTGTTGACTCAACCTTGGGTTTTTTGACTCCCGAGGCGCTGAAACTGCGCTTCGAGCAGGCCGGCTTCACCGATGTTGGCGTGAAACCGAAATTTATGGGCACCAACATGATTTGGACGGCGCGCAAGCCCGGCTGAGCGCCGCCCGGTCCCGCCATAGCGCGTGAGCGCTTATGGCGAAAACGTCTTAAAGAATGGGAGCCAAGACCATGGACCCGATGAGCACCTTTGAATTGGTGGCAGGGCCGCCTGCCCTTGGAGAATACCTGGCCCTGCGCAAGGATGCCGGACTCTCACAAAAGACGCCCGAGCAAGGTGCCGCTGCACTGACCGGCAGCTGGTTCTTCTGCCATATTCGGGAAAGGGCCACCAGCCGGGCCGTGGCCATGGGCCGCGTCATTGGCGACGGCGGCTGGTACTTCCATATCGCTGACATGGCAACGCTGCCTAAATTTCAGGGGCAGGGCTTGGGGCGCCAAGTCATCGATGCGCTGGTGGCACATATTCGGGAGCACGCTCCGGAAGACCCGTACATCACGTTGATTGCGGACCCGCCGGGCAGGCGCCTGTATGAGCAGGTAGGCTTCACCGAAATCAATCCCTCCCGCGGCATGGAGCTGCCCTGGGTCCGGAACTGAGAACCCGCGAAAGGTTGCGCCAGTATGAATCTTGAGGAAAATCCGGAACGCGCCGCCCAGTTGTGCCGTGAGGCGCAACAGCGCCTGATGCTTCGAGTGTCAGGGCTAGGTGACGGGGACGTACGGGCCCCGAGCCAGCTACCCGGCTGGACCGTGGGCCACGTACTGACCCATCTGGCCCGCAACGCAGACGCCCACGCGCGGCGCCTGACCGGTTCACTGGCTGGACTGGACGTGCCGAAGTATGAAAACGGACCCGAGCAGCGCAGCAGCGAGATTGCAGCCGGCGCCGAGCGCCCGGCGGTGGAGATGCTTGCGGACCTCAAAACCAGCATGGCGAACTTGGAGGACGTCTTTTCCCGGTGTTCCGCTGCGGGCTGGCCCAACGGACACCTGCGCGGTGGGGGCGCCTACGGGGCCGCGGCCTGTCCCGCGCACCGTCTCCGTGAAGTGGAGGTTCACCACGTCGATCTTGGGCGGGGGTATACGCCGGCGGACTGGCCTGATGAATACGTGGACTGGGACCTGCAGGTTTTACTTGACACCGTCCCCGAACGGCTCAGCGCAGCCCGCAACCGTCGTGCATTCATGGCGTGGCTGGCCGGGCGCGGCCCTATGGATCCGCAGGCGCAGTTGGACCCCTGGTAAGCGGGGCCCTGTTGGGTGGCGTGGCAACCGGCTAAATGTGGATGTCTTCCCAGTCAAATTCGGTCACGGTGCCGCTCTCCCAGTCTTGTCGCAGGATCGCGTAGGCGATGGCGGCAACGTGGCCGCCGCTGTTGGTGGGCCACGCCAGTCTGTAGTGCGCTTCCTTGAGGAAGCCTGCCCTGATGAAGGTTTTCCGCATTGCGATGTTGTCTTCGCGGGTTTGTCCCTCGAATCGCACTGTCTCCGGCATGGACGTGAAAACAAGTTTGCACAGTGCGCGAAGGACTGCCAGCCCAAGGCCCTTGCCTCGTTGCGATTCGTCAAGGCGGAGATCAAAGAGGGGTGCAGCTCCCTCTTTAAGATCTTCCAGTGCAACCATGCCGACTTGCTCGCCGTTATTCGTAACCTAATACCCTTGGATGTCGGGGTTCCAAAATCGGCCCTTTTCAATGCTGGCGCGAATGGAAGCAGCTTCCGGTGTGGCTTGAACATGGAAAGGGAAGTGATTGCCCGCCAGGAAACGGACCACCACGTCGGTGTCGGAGGGTGTCATTGCGGTGAACTCGATGGGCATGGTCCGAGCCTAGCGCCTGGCGTTCAGCCCTGAAACTCCCGCTCCACATACGCCGTCAGGGCATCCCGCACAAATGCCGCCCCTTCTGCCCCGCCGTAGTTTGCTACGAACCGTTCATCGGCAACGTACATCTCCGCCAACCCCAGCACATATCCGCGAACATCGGCAGCCGAGCCACCCGTGCCTCCCGGGCTGGCAGAGGTGGTGGCCGCCGCCGGCGTGCCGGGAACTGAACTCAACCACTCAACGTGGCGCCGTGCCAGCTCCTGCGCCGCGTCAGATTCCGGCGAAACGCCGCTGGAGAAAGCAGTAATCCAGTCGTGGTTCAACGCCGCCACCTGCTCCTTCCATCCCACCTGACCTGCGGCATACTGCGCCCGCCACCACGCGTCGGAGCTGGCGTACGCCTCCTTGCCCCAGCGCTGCTCCACCTCTTCCCTGTACTGGGTGTGGTCAAAGCCGTCAAACATGTCCTGTGCCATGATCGCCTCTCCTTGTTCCTCTGCTGTAATGGTTTTTTCGACGGAAACTATCAACCGTGCCATCCGTTTCTGCTCGGTGCGCAGCCACGCCACATGGGAGCGCAACGCTGCAGCGGGCGAGGTTTCCTGCTCGAGCACCGCGGCAATTGCCGGCAGACCCAGTCCCAGTTCGCGCAGCAGCAAGATGCGCTGGAGCCGCCCCAGGGCGCCCTGGTCGTAGTGCCGGTACCCGTTGGCAGCAATCCGGCTCGGCGGCAGCAGTCCAATGGCATCGTAGTGGCGCAGCGTGCGGCTCGTGACACCTGTTAGGACGGCCAGTTCCTGAATTGAAAGTTCCATAGAATCCACCGTAGAGGTTGACGCAGCGTCAAGGTCAAGAGCAATTTCGCCCACGGGAAAACCAGTGGAATAACTTCCACAAGAACCAAGTTGAGCGTAGTAGACTCAACTTTACGAGCAGTGAGTTACCAACCGATGAAAGGACCCCTCTTGGACGCCAAATTCACCACAAAGAGCCAGGAGGCTCTTTCCTCCGCCGCCATGAACGCCTCTACTGCCGGGAACCCGGCGGTAGAGCCCGCTCACCTACTGAAGGCCCTCATGGACCAGCGCCAAGGCGTTGCCGTTGCGCTCCTGAAAGCCGCCGGGGTAGACCCGGATGAGGTCAGTGTCGGTGCCAGCGCCGCCATTCGCACCCTCCCGTCGTCGTCCGGGACCTCCGTGGCGCAGGCTCAGCTCAGCCGAAACACCTTGATCGCAGTCCAGGGCGCACAGCAGGCCGCCGAACGCATGGGGGACAGCTACGTCTCCACCGAGCACCTGCTGTTGGGTTTGGCGGACGACGCCGGAGCGACGGGAAGTGCCCTGCGCCAAGCCGGTGCCACCCGGGCCGCGCTCGACGCCGCACTGCCTTCCGTGCGCGGCGACGGTAAGGTCACCACGCCTGATCCGGAGAACACCTTCGAGGCGCTGGCGAAGTTCGGCGTTGACATGACAGCCATTGCCCGGACCGGCAAGCTTGACCCGGTGATTGGCCGTGATGCTGAGATCCGCCGAGTCATTCAGGTGCTGAGCCGGCGCACCAAGAACAACCCCGTGCTCATTGGCGAACCCGGCGTGGGCAAGACCGCGGTAGTGGAGGGCCTGGCCCAGCGCATGGTGGCAGGAGATGTGCCGGAATCGCTGCGCGGGAAGACACTGATTAGCCTTGATTTGTCCGCCATGGTGGCCGGAGCCAAATATCGCGGCGAGTTCGAGGAGCGTCTGAAAGCAGTTCTGGAGGAAATTAAGGCCTCCGACGGTCAGATTGTGACGTTCATCGATGAGATTCATACCGTGGTCGGTGCAGGTGCCTCTGAAGGCGCCATGGATGCTGGCAATATGCTCAAGCCCATGCTGGCCCGCGGGGAATTGCGTCTGATCGGCGCCACCACACTGGATGAATACCGCCAAAACATTGAGAAGGATCCGGCTCTGGAACGCCGCTTTGCACAGGTGTACGTTGGCGAGCCCAGCGTTGAGGACACCATCGGCATCCTGCGCGGACTCAAGGAACGCTATGAGGCACACCATAAGGTGGCCATCGCCGACTCCGCCCTCGTGGCAGCGGCAAACCTGTCCAACCGCTACATCAGTGGCCGCCAACTGCCTGATAAAGCCATTGATCTCATGGATGAGGCTGCGTCCCGGCTGCGCATGGAGATTGATTCGGCGCCGGAAGAGATTGACCAGCTGCGCCGCGCCGTGGACCGGCTGACCATGGAAGAGCTCGCGTTGTCCGGGGAGACTGACCCGGCTTCCATTGAGCGCCTGGAAGCCCTGCGGGCTGACATGGCGGATAAGAAGGAGGAGCTCAGCGGTTTGAACGCGCGGTGGGAGGCTGAAAAAGCTGGTCTGAACCGCGTGGGTGATTTGAAGGCGAAGCTTGATGAGCTGCGTTCCGTGGCGGACAAGGCCCAGCGCGATGGCGACCTCGAGCAGGCATCACGCATTCTGTACGGTGAAATTCCGGCGCTGCAGCGTGAGTTGGAGGCGGCCGCCGCTGAAGAGGAGTCCGCTGACAAGGCAGAGTTGATGGTGGCCGAGGAGGTTACGGCAGACGATATTGCCGAGGTCATTTCCGCCTGGACAGGTATCCCCGCCGGGCGCATGTTGCAGGGCGAAAGCCAGAAGCTGCTGCAGATGGAACAGGTCCTGGGCTCACGCCTGATCGGCCAGAGCGCTGCCGTGACCGCCGTGTCCGACGCCGTCCGCCGCGCCCGTGCCGGCATCAACGACCCCGACCGGCCCACTGGTTCCTTCTTGTTCCTGGGCCCCACGGGCGTGGGTAAGACGGAGCTGGCGAAGTCGCTGGCCGACTTCCTCTTTGACGACGAGCGCGCCATGATCCGCATCGACATGTCTGAGTACTCGGAGAAGCACTCCGTCTCACGTCTGGTGGGTGCCCCTCCCGGATACGTGGGATACGACGAGGGCGGGCAGCTGACGGAGGCCGTGCGCCGTCGCCCGTACTCAGTGGTGTTGTTGGATGAGGTGGAGAAGGCTCACCCGGAAGTCTTTGACATCCTGCTACAGGTGTTCGACGACGGCCGGCTCACCGACGGTCAGGGCCGCACGGTGGACTTCCGCAATGTCATCATTGTGCTGACGTCCAACCTTGGCTCGCAGTTCCTGGTGGATCAGACTCTGAGCGATGACGAGAAGCACAGGGCGGTGATGAGCATTGTGGAGGCCTCATTCAAGCCCGAGTTCCTAAACCGCCTCGATGAGATTGTGATGTTTGATGCGCTCACTGTGGAGGAGCTCTCGCGAATTGTTGAGTTGCAGGTGCAGGCGTTGTCCGCTCGCCTGTCCGAACGGCGTCTGAGCCTGGAGGTTACGGATGCCGCGAAGGCATGGCTGGCGCTGACAGGCTACGACCCCGCCTATGGTGCCAGGCCGCTGCGCCGTCTTGTGCAGCGCCAGATCGGGGACCGGTTGGCGAAGGAGATCCTGGCTGGCACCATCGTCGACGGCGACACCGTCCTGGTGGATACTGCTGCTGACTTCGACGAACTGGGCATGGGCTCGTCTGCGGGAGCTGGCCTGACGCTGCGCCGGAAATAGCCAGAGCCGTCCCGCTGGTTGAGTCTGTGACCCGCTGGTTGAGATTGACGAAACCAGGTTTCGTCAATCTCGACCAGCGGGGTTTCGCTGTTTTACTCGGTGAGTGAGATTTTCAGTGGGTTGCCGCCACGTGTGTCGAGAACCAGGCAGTCCACTCGGCGATCGCCCGAGTCTTTCCAGGTGGTTTCCGTTGGGTAGGCCGACATCTGCTTGAGCGTCTTGATGGTGGCTGCCTCCGTGGTCAGCTGGACGTCGGAGCAGACTTCCCCAGCCTTGGCCTTGAGCGCATCTACACCAGGGAACTCGTCACCGTCGCCGTAGTAGTAGGCCCCTACCAGCTGGGCGCCGTGAGGGCTGTCGCAGTAAACCACATCAGCGGGAGAGGAAGCATTCGTGAAGCCACGGAGGCAGTCGCCTTCAAGCCACTTCAGCGGTGAAACCTGAGACAAGATCACGTCCGCATCCGTTCCGGGGTCAGCTCCGGGTGCGGGGTCACCAGAAGCCCCGGGATTAACTTTTTGTTCCTGCGACTGGGCTGTGGTTGGAGCGCTGCCGGGGTCCGATTTGGAGATAGTGCCCAGAAAACTAACTAGCAGCCAACCCAGCAAGCCCAGTAAGGCTAGGCCAAGCAGGACAATGCCCAAAATGATGAAGAGCTTCTTGTTGCCTCCGTCACCGGGTCCGTTAGGGCCGCCGAACTGGCCTGGTCCCTGGGGGCCCTGGGGACCGCCAAACTGACCTGGTGCGGGTGGTAAGCCTGGCCCGGCTTGCTGTCCAGCCTGCGGGGCACCACCGAAAGCGGGTACACCGTGCTGGGATGGTGCCCCATAAGGCTGCTGCCCCGGAGTGCCAGCTTGGCCGTAAGGGTTGGCCGCAGCGCCGTTGGGCTGATCCTGCGCCGGAGCGCCGGGCTGCCCATACGAGTTTTGCTGGCCAAAGGCCGGGGGAGCGGCTAAGGGTACATCGGGGATGGACGGGACTGAAGTCGCACCAGCACCAGCACCAGCACCAGCAGCAGCAGCTGCCGCTGCTGCATCGGCTTCGCCGCGCGCCATCTGGGCAGGAGACTGCCAGGCGCCAGCCTTGGGCTGCCATGGCGTCGCCGACTGCTGCCACGGGGTTTCCGGGCGGCGCCAGCCGTGGCCATCGGCAATGCCTGGACCAACGTGTGGTGGGGTTGGCGGGGCCGCAACTGTTGCGGACTCGGCAGCCGGCTGGGCCTCGCCCTGCACATGTTCCGGCGTGGCTGGTAGCTGTTCGCCGAGCGGTTCGCCGGGGGATGCAGGGGCATGACCCTGCTCCGCTGAAGCCGGAGGCTGGGTTGGAGCAGGTGGCTCGAAGCTGGCGGGTACGTCCGGCTTATCCAGGGAAAGCAGAGGCTCGTTCTTGGATTCTGCTGCTTGCGACCAAGGATTGTTCGAGACCGGAGGTTGGCTGAAGTCTGTGCGCAGCACAGTGGTGGCGCTGTCCCAGTCAATCGGCTCAGCCACCTCGGCCGGCTCAGCTCCTTCAATCGGCTCAGCCACCTCGTTGCTCCCAGAGGTAGCGGCCACCTCTGGGCTCAGGGTGGAAGCGGGTGACTCGGCCATCTCGGGCCTATGAGCGGCAGTGGGCTCAGTGAAGGGGTTGTGAGTGGGTGCGTTACGGAAGTCCGGGATGGGCGGGGCGTTCTCCCCGAGACCGGTAGCAACACCTTGGGCTGCCAGCTGTGCCTCATGCTCAACGCGGGCGGCTTCTTTTTCCGCAGCTTCGAGATCCGCGCTCTCAACAACGTCTTCGCTGATGATGGCGGCATCTAGCTGCGGTTCCGCGAACTCGTAGTCGGAACCGGAGACTTCTTCAGAAGCGGACGCGGCGGATGGCTGACCATGCTCAGGGGGAGGGCCTTGTGGAGCGCCTTCTTCGTTGGCGTTACTGCTCTCGTTCATGGGGCTAACCTTCCGTGCTGCGTCCAAAAGTGGCACAAAAACTATGGATTGAAGTGGGAGTGTGCCACGTAGAGCAATCGCTTTCGCGAGCATTCAGGCACCCTGACCTGGCAAAAAGTACGGTCTATACGTGACTCTACCGAATAATGACTGCGCTTTAAGGCTAATGCACTGTTTGGCTATGGGCAGAACAGCCCATGTGCGGACACGGAGGGCGCAGAACTAATGTAATCTAGAAGTACGACAAATTGACCGAATATTCCGGAGCCTCGCTCTTAGCCCGAGCGACTACCTCCGGTCCAAGTGTAAAAGGGGGTCACGCCATGGGGCGCGGCCGTCAAAAGGCGAAGGCAACCAAGCAGGCTCGGGACATTAAGTATTACTCCCCGAACACTGATTATTCTGCTCTGCAAAAAGAGCTTGGTGCGACTACTCGGCGAGCCCCGAGCCATCACACTGAGATTCCTGCAGAGCCGGACTATTCGGCATATGAAGACAAGTATGCGGATCCGTTTGATGACGATGAGGTAGACACCCGCCGCATTGGCTAGGACCGTCTAAAGTACCATCCGCAACAAGCCCTGCATGACACACCGCAAATTTGCTGGTGTGACGTGCGGGGATTTTGTTGTTCCCAATCGCTCCAGTAAAAAAATGATCCCGATCCCGCTTTCTGACACCGGAATTCCGGTGTCAGAAAGCGGGATCGGGATCATTTCCCGAAAAAACTTACAGGGCGTAGTTGCCAACCAGGCGAACGGCGCCGCCATCAACACCCTTGGCGCCCTGCGTGTAATCCGGACCTGACTTATCCGAGTCGGAGGACTCAGCCGTCACGGTGCCCATAACCCACGCGGGCAGGCCACGTGAGTTCAGGCGCTCCACAGCGGCGTCCGCTGCATCGGCGGAAACAACAGCAACCATGCCCACACCCAGGTTCAACGTGCGCTCAAGATCGGCCAACGGCACGTTGCCCAGCTGCGAAACCAGGTTGAAGATGGCAGGAAGGCTCCAGGTGGAACGGTCAACCGTGCCGATGAGGCCCTGCGGCAGCACGCGCGCCAGGTTGGCAGCCAGGCCGCCACCGGTAATGTGGCTGAAACCGTGAACAGCCTTTTCCTGCGTGACCGGCAGGTAGCGGGTCAGATCCAGGCAGTCGGCTGCGTAGACGCGGGTGGGCTCCAGTAGTTCCTCACCCAGGGTGCGGCCCAGCTCCGAAACTTGACGTTCCAGGGCCCAGCCTGCGTGGTTGATGACGCGGCGAACCAGTGAGTAACCGTTGGAGTGCAAACCTGAGGACGCCATGCCGATGATGACATCGCCGGCACGCACCCGTTCCGGACCAAGCAGCAAATCAGCCTCGACGACACCCGTGCAAGCACCTGCGACGTCGTACTCATCCGGGGCCAGCAGGCCGGGATGCTCGGCAGTCTCGCCACCAACCAACGCAGTTCCGGCAACCTTGCAGGCCCCGGCAATGCCGCGCACAATGTCAGCCACGCGCTGCGGAACAACCTTGCCGGTGGCAATGTAGTCGGTCATGAACAGCGGTTCGGCACCAACCACCACAATGTCATCGACAACCATGCCCACAAGGTCATAACCGATGGTGTCGTGGATGTCCATGGCTTGCGCAATGGCAACCTTGGTCCCCACACCATCGGTGGAGGTGGCCAGCAGTGGCCTCTTGTACGTCAGTAGCTTGGAGACGTCGTAGAGGCCGGCGAACCCGCCGAAACCACCTACAACGGATGGACCGTGGGTGGCCTTGACGGCTTCTTTCATTAGTTCTACGGCGAGGTCGCCTGCTTCGGTATCAACACCGGCGCTGGCATAGGTGATTGCCGGGGCAGCCGAATCATGGGAGGCGTTGTTCATGGCGTCTCTTTTCTAGGGAATGCTCTAAGAACCGTTGGATGCGGTGCGGTCTTGCTCGGTGAGGATGTTTTCCAGCTCCGAGTCAGGGCCCGGATCGCAACCGGTGGAGGGTGTGGCGTTGCCAGCCTTGGTGCGCTCGAGCAAGTTCTTGCCCAAACGGTCGCTGGAGGGAAGTTCAATGGGGTACGTGCCCGTGAAGCAGGCCGTGCACAGGCGTTCGCGTGGCTGATTGGTTGCATTGATCATGCCGTCTTCGGAGATGTACTCCAAGGAATCGGCGCCAATGGACTTGGCAATCTCATCCACGGCTGCACCGTTGGCAATCAGCTCCGCACGGGAGGCGAAGTCGATGCCGTAGAAGCATGGCCAGCGTACGGGCGGTGAAGAGATCTTCACGTGGACCTCGGCGGCGCCGGCTTCCTTGAGCATGCGCACCACGGCGCGCTGAGTGTTGCCGCGGACGATTGAATCATCCACAACCACAATGCGTTTGCCGCGAATGACGGATTCAAGGGCGCTGAGCTTGAGCTTGATGCCGAGCTTGCGCAAGGTATCGCTGGGCTGGATGAAGGTACGGCCAACGTAGGCGTTCTTCACGAAGCCGTGGGCGAAGGGGATGCCTGATTGTTCGGCATAGCCGATGGCCGCCGGTGTCCCGGATTCCGGGACGGGAATGACCAGATCGGCGTTGTAGTGGCTTTCGCGGGCCAGCTGGCGGCCCATTTCCACACGAGACTCGTAAACGGAGCGGCCGGCAATGGTGGCATCCGGGCGGGCCAGGTATACGTACTCGAAAACGCAGCCGGCAGGGGTTGCCGGGGCGAAGCGCTGGGTGCGGACGCCGTCTTCATCGATCGCGATGAATTCACCGGGTTCGATTTCACGGATCAGCGAGGCACCAATGGTGTTCAGGGCGGCGTCCTCGGAGGCCACTACCCAACCACTTTCCAGGCGGCCCAGAACCAGCGGGCGAACGCCGTGCGGGTCACGTGCGGCGTACAGGGTGTGCTCGTCCATGAAGACAAAGCTAAACGCGCCGTGGATCTTGGGCAGCAATTCCATGGCAGTCTCTTCAAGAGAGGAGCCCTCTTTGCCACGCAGCAAGGTGGTGACCAGCGCAGTATCGGTGGTGTTTCCCTGAGCCATTTCACCCGCAGTGGGAACACCGTACTGGGCAATGACCATCTCATGCAGTTCAGCAGAGTTGGTCAGGTTGCCGTTGTGCGCCAGTGCTACGGTGCCGCTACCGGTTGCCCCCAAGGTGGGCTGAGCGTTGGCCCAATTGGCCGCACCCGTAGTGGAGTATCGACAATGGCCCACAGCCATGTGTCCGGTCAGGGTGTTCAGTGTGGGTTCGTCAAAGACCTGGGATACGAGCCCCATGTCCTTGTACACACTGATCCGCTTGCCGTCGCTCGTTGCGATGCCAGCCGATTCCTGCCCACGGTGCTGTAATGAATACAGCCCGTAATAGGTTAGTTTTGCAACCTCTTCACCGGGTGCCCAGATGCCCAGAACGCCACAAGCGTCCTGAGGTCCCTTTTCGCCGGGTAAAAGATCATGGGATAGTTTTCCGTCTCCGCGTGCCACGAGAAAATTATCTCATGTAAATTCGGCTCGCTCTAACCGGGTCTCAAGTGCGCGCAATGCGTGCTAGGTCCCGGCGCTTACGGGCACGCGGGGCGTACGCGCGCACGGGCATGCGGGCGCCAAACGGGCCTAGGCGGTCTCGGCCTCCGCGTTGCTGTGGTCATCGGGTAGCGGAGCTGCTAGGAGAGTTTTGCTGCGGCGCCGGCCCTGACGGTCCAAGATCAGGGCCATGACGGCGCCAAGGGTGGCGCCGGGGATCAGCAGCAGGACGGTGAAGAAGCCGAAGATGCTGGAGGTTTCAAATTCTTCACTGGGCGGTGCCATGAATGTAAAAATGGCCGCTGTAACAACGCCTGCCAAGGCGCCGGCAATCATGAACGGGACATACTTCGGGGCGCGGCGCACTGTCAGTTTGCGGGGCTCTCCGGAGGTGGTTTCAGGCTGGGAAGTCATGCCTTAAGGGTACCCGGCGCAGCTTGGAATGCCCTGCGAGGGCGGAAAGTTCGCTACAGGGGCAGTTCGCCGGAGAGATCGGCCCGCAATCCGGAGGCCGCCACCTGGCCTCGTTCCACGGCATCCGCCCAGCTGAGGGTGCCGCTCACCAGCCCGAGCCAGGTTGCGGCGTCGCACTCCACCACGTTGGGCGGGGTGCCTCGGGTGTGGCGCGGTCCGGCGATGCACTGGGTCACCCCGAAGGGCGGCACGCGCACCTCCACGGAGTTCCCTGGGGCGCGCGCGGCCAATTCTTCCAAGGCGTACCGCACGGCCATGGCTGTGACGGGGCGGCTGTGCTCGCCGCCGCGCCACGCGCTCAGGGCGGCGCTTCCCTCGGCAATATCGATGCGGCGCCGGGCTGCCATGGTCTCTCCTACGGTTTTTGATGGTGATGTTCGACGCCGGGTGGGCTGGGTTGGGCGGGCCAGATTGGGTGGCTGGGTTGTGCCCGAGCGGGCCCGGGGCGTTAGTCCAGGAGGGCGCTGACGGCCTGGCCCAAGCGGAGGCTGCCGGCGTGGTGGCTTCCACCCAAAACCGGAGGAACCACTTTGCCGAGCACCTGCGCTACGGCGGGAATGTCCAGGGCGCCGCTTGCCGCCAATAGTGTCAGGCCCACAAGAGTTGCAGCCCTGCCGTTGCCGTCGAGCATCTTCACGGCAACACTGGCCCCGTTGGGGGCAGCCAAAGCCAGAACTCCTTCGGCACCCAGCTTGGCAAGGACACCGAGTTCCTCCATGACCACGGTGTTGGGCCGGCCATGGCCTTGAACAGCCCACGGATAATCCAGCATGGAAGTTGCAATGGTGGCGGCCCGGGCGTTCGCATTTTTATCTGAGGGAGCCTTGGCCAAGGTGGTGAAGGCCCGGGCGAGACCTGTCAGGGAGACTGCCATGACGGGAGCGCCGCAGCCGTCGGTTCCTGTGTGGCGGACCGTTTCGCCGGTGTACTCTTCCATCACGGTGCGCACGCCCCGCTGCATGGGGTGGTTAGGCTCCAGATAACCGTCCAGGTCCCAGCCGTTTTCCACACACGCCCAGAGAAACGCCGCATGTTTCCCTGAGCAGTTCATGGCAAGCTTTGATTTGCCCCGTTCGGTGCGGACAAGCCAAGCGCGGGCATCCGGATCGCCGGGCCAATCAGCGGGGCAGCCAAGATGAGCTTCTGTCAGTCCAGCCGTCTTGAGCATTCCTTCGACAAGGTCCATGTGCTGGAGGGAACCGCTGTGGCTGCCGGCAGCCACAGCCACTTGTGCCCCGCGTAGCGGAACCCCGGCCTGCATGGCGGCGAGGGCTTGGAGTGGTTTCGCGGCCGAACGCGGGTAGATGGGGGCGCTGACGTCTCCCAAAGAGGTCACTATTGATCCGTCACCGGCCAACACCACGGCCGAGCCGATGTGCCTGGATTCTACAAAGCCGCTGCGTTCAAGGACGGCAAGTTCAACGGCGTCATCCGCCCGGAATGTATGGATCATGGTGTCATCTTAGCGAGCGAATCCGTGACGGCTCCCATTGCACGGCCTAAAGCGGTGACGCCAGTCCGGCGGATTCTTTAAAGACCAGTGGTACATCCCCGGCAGGTTTCGCGGCGGCGGCAGCAGCCTCGACGGAGCTGAGCTGGTCGGGGGCAACAAAGACGGTGACGGTTCCCGTGCGCCCGTCGGGGATGACCTTGTGGATGGCGGCGCCTTGTTCCGTGGGCAGCGTGTTTCGCCAGGCCAGGACCGCTTGCAGTGCCGTTTCAAGTTGTGCCGCATCAATGGTGACGAGTTTGGGGATGGCGCCAGCGGCCTTCACGATCGCTGCGGCGGCTTCCGTGGTCACGGCAACATGGAGTTGGTTCCCTTCAATCCAGGAATCCGAGTAGGCGTCGCCGAGTTCGCTGCGCAGTGATTCATTGAGCGCCAATAAAGTGCTGCTTTCTTCGGGGCTGGCCTGCTGGCTTGCCGCGGGGGATTCTTGTCCTTGGGTGGGTTTGCATGCACTCATGCCGAGGGCTCCTGCCATGGTGGCTGCGAGGACTATTGAGGAGATCTTCTTGCTGTTCATTGTTCCTCCGGTTAACGGCTGTGGGTCCCGTACACAGTGAACGGGACCCACAGCCTACATTCGTACCCGTGTGGGTCCGGCAGTATTTGTAGTGCATGGACAGCCTATTGCCTAGGTGGTTATTAGCCTGCGTTGTTGCGGCGGCGAATCAGCAGGAATACTGAACCTGCCAGCAGCAGCAGTCCGCCGGCTCCACCCAGTACCAGCAGGGAGCTGGATGCGCCCGTGTTGGCCAGGTCGTTATTGTTCGGCGCGGTGGTCGGTGCTGCTGTCGGAGCTGTGGTGGGCGCCGTGGGCGCCTGTGTTGCCGGGGGAGTGGTCGGTTCCGGCTTCGGCTCAGCGAGCACCGTAAAGGTGGAGGTGGCCGTCAGGGAATCGAGGTCATCCACGCGCTGTACCACTGTGACGGTGTACGTGCCGCTGGCCAGCTGGGACCCCAAGTCAACGCTCCATGTGCCGCCAACTTCCTGTGCTGCTGTGACCGCGTACGTGCCCATGGCCAGTCTGGCGCCTAAGGCAACGCTCCCTGCGCCGTTGACAACGGTGGCGTCGTAGGCCTTGCCGTTTACGGTGACCTTGACGGTGGCACCTTCAATGTTGGTGCCCGTGATTTCGTTGGGACCCTCGTTGAAGGCGAACTTCTGGCCATTGCTCGGGGAGGTGATGGCCGGGGCGGCTAGTACAACGGAGAAGCTGCTGCTGGTAGATGTGGAGTCATTCCAATCCTCTAGCGTCTGTTTGGCGGTAACAGTGTAGTTGCCGACGTCCAAGCCGGGGGTGAGGGTGAAGGACCACTTGCCATCAGCGCCAACCACTGCGGTACCTTTAGCATCGCCGCTCAGTTCAACCGTGGCACCAGCCTTGCCGGTGCCGGCAAGGGTGGTGGCCGGGGTGAGAACCTTGCTGTCAGCGGCGGGGGAGGTGATGGCCGGTGCGGCCAGTGTCTCCTTGATGACCTCAATGGAAGCCTCGGTAGTTTCCGAGGTGCTGTAGCCGTTCGTGGTCTGCGCGGTGACGGAGAAGGTGCCGAACTTGTTCGGGGCCTTGACACTCCATTTGCCTTCGGTGCCGACTGTTGCTTTGGTCTCGACGCCGTCAATGGTGACGGTGACCTTGGTGCCTGCGGGGGCGCCAGTTACGGTGCCGGTGACGGCGCCTTCGCGGTATACCGGAGCGGTGGTGGTGACCTTGGGGGTCTCCAAGAAGATCTTCACGGTGTAACCGTCAGTGTGCTTCAAGGCGTCCGTCAGGCTGACGCCGTAGGTGACCTTGCCTGGGTCCCCTGCGCTGATCATACCCACTGCGGTGCCGCCGGAAATGATTGATCCTCCGGAGTCACCTTGATCGGACGTCAGGTTGGTAGAACCGAAGCCGCGCACGGCACGGACATCGGTCTTATCGGCAGCAAAATTGATGCCCTGCACAAGGAAAGCGCCAACGCCGGAAACAGTCCCGCAGCGCCAACCTGTAGTACGCCCCGATTTACAGATGGCAGCACCCACAATGGCGTCGGAAGTACTGGTCACCGCAGGGCCGGCGTCCTTGGGGTTGGCCGGCGTGGTCCACTTGGTGACCTTCGGTAGCTGGTTCAGCGCTACGTCAGGTAACCCTTCTATATCTAGCGGGCCAACGTCAATGACTGCCACGTCGGTACCAATGTTGTTGACTTTGTTGGGGTCTTCGTCCCAGTCGGTTGGGGCCGTGGCACGGCTGTTGCCGGGGCCGCCGAACTGTGACGCTCCGAAAAGTCCGAGGGATGCAATTAGATTGCCGCCGGGCCCACCTACTGCGGGCTCGGTCTCAGGGTTTGTCAGGAGCGTTAGCTTAGCTGCGCCATCCCTGGCGCAGTGACCGGCTGTGATGATGGCTGCTTTGCCTGTGGCGTTGAAGCCGTTCCAGCCAATGGAGCAGGCAGCGCCACCCTTTTCCGAGAAGGCGGCATAGCCTTGTCCGTTGGTAACCTCGGTTGCCAAGGCAGTGGCGGGACCTGCTGCGGTCTCCACTGTGACATTACTAAACGTGGCGGCGAAGTCAGTCACCGAGGGCTTAGCCGCTGCAGAGAACGAACGAGCCTTGGCAGCGGTTCCGCTGCTTGCTGGTTCGCCGGTGCGGATGACGAACCCGCCCTTTTCGTTGGTCATGATGGATTGCAGGTTTGCTACACCAAATTCGCTGATGTAGGCGGCCAAAAGAGCATCGATGTTGGTGGCATCAGTTCTTGAGGACAGTGGAGCCGCCGGAACCGAGCTGAGGGTGATCTTGGAGGGGTCGACGGCAGCTTTGGCTGCAGCGGCGCCAGCGGGAGTGGCGTGGACGTTGATTGTGTCCCCAGTGATGGAGATAACTGCCGCCGGGTCAGTTTTGGCAACCGCGGCCTGCACGTCGCTGGCCTTGGCGGCCAGTTCCCCCTGGGCGTTGAACTCATCAACACTCATGTTCAAGTCGCGGTCGAGCGCCTCGGCCAGGCCGCTGGGCAGGGCCGCTGTGTCAGAGCCTGTTGCTGAAGGCGTAGCAGAGTAGCTGGCCTCGGCAGCGATGGTTGAGGCAGAGGTCGGTTCAGCCGTGGGCGCTGCTGTGGCGACACTGAAGCTGCCACCCAACAAGACGGCAGCTGCGGCGCAGGCCGCACCTCCGCGTTTAACGAATGCGCGCGTGGATGCTTGCATGTAGGTGGTTCCCCCTGATGAGAGTGAAAAGTCCTGATGGATTGAAAGGTACGCGAAAGCACCATTATCTCCTGCGGGGCAACGGAGCAATCCGGGCATAAAGATATTAAGTGGAGTAATTGCTTGCACTATAGATTGCCGATCTGCTTCACAAGAGGGCCTACATCACTGCAATGGCAGGGAAATAGCTCCGCCCATTGTTACCTTTGAATGATCATGACTGATGATTCCGGGCACCTTCGCGGCACATCTTCTGAATATGAAATTCAAATTGTTACGGTACTCGCTAGTTTCGCAGGAATGTCCAAGCCCGGCACTCACGCCCACATGCGGCAAGGCTTAAAGCAGAGAGCCTCCGCCTGGGTTTCGAACCGGTGTCTGCATCACACCAAACCGTGCCAGGAAGAGGCTCTGTAACCGTTCACCCAGGGTTGGGCGCTTAACCCGGGGGTGGGCACCCAACCTTGAATAATTCAGCGATCGCTAGCGATGCGAGGCCGCATGCTGGGATGCACGACGGCGACGAATACCAACTGCTGCGAAGGTGGCACCGAGTAGCAACAAGGCCAAGGCCACGCTGCTCACGAGGGCCGTGTTTGCGCCGGTGTTGGCCAGTTCACCCTGGCTAGATTGCGGGCCTGGCGTAGCGCTGCTGCCGCTTGTACTGGAGCTGTTGCTGTTGCTGTTGCTGTTGCTGTTGTTGGGGCTGGCGCTGGGAATATTATTCTCAGCAGCCACTACCTGCAATGAGGCCCAGCCAAGAAGGGAGCCGTCTGAGTCTTGGACAACAATGCGGTGTTGGCCGAGCGAGGCATCAACGGGCACCCTTGCGGTGAAGGTGCCCGCCTCATTAGCCGTGAAATTTCCCATGAGTGTTGGAGTTGAGTAGAGCCAAGCCCAAACCTTGGAGCCAGCAGCTTCACTCCCGAGTGAAACTTCAATATTTTGCCCGGCGGTGGCAGATGCAGGGGCCAGAACACCCCCGCGATTCGCTTCGTTAAGAGTCTGCGGATCAAGGGCCGCCGGGGTCGCGCTGGGTTCAGAAGTGACACTCGGTTCGGCTGTCACCGTGGGTTCCGGGGTCGCCATCGGCTCCGCCGGAGCAGTGACACCTGCCTCAGTCACCCACTTTTTCCCGGCATCAGACTTGTTGATGGTGAACTCGTCGTAGAGGGCCCCTACCGGCAGATCGGTGGTTGCGTTGGCGGTCTTTTCGGCGAGGTAGGAACGGTATCGCAGCTTGTCGCTGGAAACGTCCACTACCTGGTACGTAGTCACGCCTGCACCTCGGAGCACCTGAGTGGCGCCATTGTTGGTCCACACGTTCTTGGCATCAGTTTCGAGGTTGTAGTGCTTAGCTCCGGAGTTGGAGACTGCGTAGACCGGGCCGGTCGTCAGCCCCGGAGTGTCAGTCTTGTCCGTGTTCAGGATCCCGCGGCCATAGGTATGGTCGTGTCCCATGAGCACCAAATCGATGTTGTGCTTCTGGAAGATCGGAACCCAGATCTCGCGCAGGACTGGCTCATCTCGGCCACTTGAGGTGGAGAAAACCGGCTGGTGGAACGTCACCACATTCCACTTGGACGGGCTGGTTTCAAGCACCTGATCAAGCCAGGCGCCCTGGAACTCGGTCCAGAGCCGGGCAACTTTGGTGGAGGGGCATGCCGCTTCAGTACATGCCGGCAAGTTCTCCGGGGTCAGGAACGCGGTGTCTCGAGTGGCGTTGATGGTGATGAACCTGGTGTCCTGATAATCGGTGAAGTAAACGGTTTCCGCGGCGAAATCAGCCCAGTGCGTGAAGTACGCGGCGTACTGGCGGGAAACATCCGTATCTCCAACGGCGAGCTTGGACATGTCACCGATGGTTTCGGCGCTGGGGTTGTTGTGCGGGTATTCGAAGTTGGCCTTCCATGCCTGGAGCTTCTTGTCACCGGAGTATTCATGGTTGCCGGGGGCCGCCATGACATTGGTTGTTGCCGCAGACTTTTCCATGCCAGCGAACCAGTTGAGCCACTGGGTTTCGTTATTGCCGGAGTCAATCAAATCTCCTGCGTGAACGGATCCTATGGAGTCAGGGGCCTTGGCTTCTGCTTGGCGCACCACCTCGGGCCAGGTGGAATCGAGGCCGATCTGTGCGTCACCGTAGTAAATGAACTGGAAGTCCTTGGTATTGGGGTCAGCTGTGGTGAACGTGTTCCACTCACTCCAGCTCCCTTCCAAGCCCACCCGGTACGTGTACTTACTGGCGGGGACCAAACCGGAAATGGTTGCTGAATAGTGCGGCTTCGGGTTGCCGTTCACCTTGCCGGCCATATAGGCGTCAATGGTGCGCTCACTGCCGCCTGATGTGCGCTTGATCTGGACTTGGCCACTGGTATGAGTGGCATCGCCGGCCAGCCAAGAAAATGACTGGGAGGTTTCCGGGGTAGTAGTGGGGGTCAAAATTACTCGCGACGGCGGTGCGCTCAAGGTTTCGCCAGCCTTCGTCAAGCGGACGGAGGGGACATCCAGGTAGATATCGGAGCTGGTTTCTCGGTCTTGGTAGAGGGCAATAGCAACCGTGTTGGTGCCCTCGGTCAGCACAGAGGAGCTCGCAGAGAAGGTGTTGGAGACGGGGTCGCCGTTGCCGGTGCCAGCGTATTGCTGATTCTCGCTTCCAGTAGCCCTTTCGTCCAAGAAACCAGCAACCTTGATGCCGTTGATCCACACGGCTGCGGCATCGTCGTGGACCAGATCGCCAACAATGGAATCAATTCCGGCCTTGGCGCCTTGGCCAAGTTCGAAGGTGCTGCGGAAGAAGTATGTGGGGACGGCCGGCGAACTTTTGCCGTCCAGGTAATGGTTCAGCAGCGTGGTGGGAGTGTGCTGACCAACTGCAGCGAGTTGGCCCTTCTTGGCTCCGAATGATCCCTTGGCGCTCTTCCACGTTGAATCGTCAAAGCCGGAAGCGGTCCATGAGCGCACATCGGCTGAGCCACCTGCGGGGTCGGATCCGTCGTCTAGATACTGCCAGGTGGTCATTGCCGTGGTGATGACCGCAGCATTGCGAGCAGGAGCAGGAGCAGGAGCATCGGTAATCGGAGCAACGGCAAGGGCCGCTGCAGGGAAGGCAAGGGCGCCGCCGAGCACAGCGAGCAGCACGGCCGAAGCTAACCCTCGGTGATGCCTTCGGTCCGGGGACTTGGTCAATGTCATGTATTCCTTCACTAGGGATTCAAAAAGCATGTGCGGTCAGCAGGGGCCTGGTGCCTTGCTTGCGCCTTCACAACCTGTGGAGGTTGGAGAATGCGGGTGACGCGCATGAATCTTGAACCTATTGAGCCATGGTTGCCTCCAGCATGCGCCCAGCTAGTTTTCAGGTAAATCGGCGGTGAACACTGCGCGGTGACTTTGCAAAGAACCTCCAGTGGAACGTCATTGCGTGGCGGCCCCGAGTGAAGCGTTGTGATGGGAGAACTTTGAAGTCATCATCTGCCCCGAGGAGCGGATGATCTACCTGGCCAAGTACCCTAGAGGGGTGAAGGTTTTAGTCATTGGCCCCGGAGGCCGCGAACACGCCATTATCCGCTCGTTGCTCAGCGACCCTAACGTCAGTGAAGTGCACGCCGCACCCGGTAATGCCGGGATCGGCGCCATAGTACCCACACACGCCGTGAACGCCAGTGATCCAGCAGCCGTGGCAGCCCTGGCAGTGAAGCTTGACAGCGACCTCGTTGTGGTGGGCCCCGAAGCCCCGCTGGCAGCTGGCGTATCCGACGCTGTCCGTGCCGCAGGTATTGCGGTATTTGGACCCAGCAAGGAAGCCGCGCAGCTTGAGGCGTCCAAGGCGTTCGCCAAGACCGTCATGGCAGAAGCCCAGGTTCCCACGGCCATGGCCAAGGTTGCCGTCAATAGTGGCGAAGCTGCAGACGCCCTAGACACGTTCGGCGCCCCCTATGTGGTCAAGGATGACGGCCTTGCAGCGGGTAAGGGTGTAGTGGTTACAAATGACCGCGACGAAGCCCTGGCACACGCCCAGTCCTGCTTTGACGTGGGCGGCACGGTGGTCATTGAGGAGTTCCTTGACGGCCCCGAGGTCTCCCTCTTTGTTCTAGCCGACGGGCGGACTTGTGTACCACTGGCCCCCGCGCAAGATTTCAAGCGCATTTTTGACGGCGACGAAGGTCCCAACACTGGCGGCATGGGAGCCTACTCCCCGCTGGAATGGGCCCCGGCAGGGCTGGTGCAAGAAGTCATTGACCGCGTTGCCCAACCCACCATTGACGCCATGGCCCGCCGCGGCACCCCCTTCACCGGTGTGCTGTACTGCGGATTGGCTCTGACCAGCCGCGGCACCCGTGTCATTGAGTTCAACGCCCGCTTCGGGGACCCCGAAACACAGGCTGTCTTGGCCCGGTTGAAGACCCCCCTTGGCGGCGTGCTCCTTGCCGCAGCTAAGGGCCAGCTTGATGAGATTGACGAGTTGCGCTGGGCACCTGAGACGGCTGTCGCCGTGGTGCTGGCCAGCGGCAACTACCCTGAGGCGCCACGCACCGGGGACCGGATTCGCGGTTTGAAAAAGGCGAACCGGCTCGGCGGCGTGCACGTGCTCCATGCGGGCACCGGCACGGACGCCTTCGGAAATACTGTCAGTGCCGGAGGCCGGGTGCTCGCCGTGGTTGGTTTGGGTGAGGACCTCGAAGACGCCCGCGAAAAGGCGTACGCCGGCATTGAGCTGATCTCCTTGGAAGGTGGCCAGTACCGCACGGACATTGCGGCCAAGGCTGCCCGCGGGGAAATCACCGTGGCCACCATCCTTGAACAGGCCTAGGAGCCACCTCATGAGTTATTCTATTCCCGCTGCCCCCGCCCTGCCCGGCTGGACCCACGTCTATTCAGGCAAGGTCCGTGACCTCTATATCCCCAACCCCTCCGCCTTGCCGGGGGACCCTGCCGGTTCCCCCGGCGCGGTCCGGACCCCGTTTGCCGGCCGCGATGATGTGGTTCTTGTGGTAGCCAGTGACAGGATCAGCGCTTTCGATCACATCCTGGTCAGCGAAATTCCGGACAAGGGCGCCATCTTAACGGGGTTGAGCCTGTGGTGGTTTGAACAGCTCAACGTGCCCAACCATCTGGTTGCCACCACTGTTGAAGATGGTGTTCCCGCGGCTGTTGCCGGCCGGGCCATGGTGTGCAAAAAGCTTCAGATGTTCCCCATTGAATGCATCGCTCGCGGTTACCTGACCGGTTCCGGGCTGATTGAATACCGTGCCTCACAGACGGTGTGCAGCCTGCCGCTGCCGGCCGGTTTGGAGGACGGTTCACGCCTAGTGGAGCCCATCTTTACACCCTCAGCCAAGGCGGAAGTTGGCGAACACGATGAAAACATCAGCTTCGCGCAAATGGTTCAGACGGTGGGCGAACACTCCTCCGAGGCGTTGCGTGCCATGACCTTGGAAATTTACTCCCGCGCCGAGGAAATTGCCCGTGAACGCGGCATCATCTTGGCAGACACCAAGGTGGAGTTCGGCACGGATCCGGCTACCGGCGTCATCACATTAGGGGACGAGGTGCTGACCCCGGATTCCTCCCGTTTCTGGGATGCCGAGCTGTGGGCTCCGGGTCAGGCCCAGCCCAGCTTTGATAAGCAGTTTGTGCGGGATTGGCTGATCAGCCCGGAGTCGGGTTGGGACCGCGCCTCTGATACTCCGCCACCGGAGCTACCAGCCGATGTCATTGAGCGCACCCGTGCCCGCTACGTGGAGGCCTTTGAACGCCTGACGGGCGCCACCTTCATCTAGACTCAACACAGCATCTAGACCCAACCCAGCAACGGTCCTGGCGAAAAGAGTGATTTCACTACTTTCGCCAGGCCAGCTGATTTTAAAGTGTTAGCTGTGAGCCGGCTCCAGCTCCGTCATAAAATCCTGCGCTACAGCGGCCCTGTCCAGCGCACCGGCCAGCGTGTAACGCTCCCTGGCATCGGTGTAGGCGGCCATAGCTTCTGGGCAGCGGTGGGCTGCCTGCAGAGCGTTACCCAAAAGCAACGCTGAATCTCCTGCAATGTGAGGTGCCAGCTCACCCTTCTGCTTCTCAATGCGCTCCAACAGCTCCAACGCCGCGGGCAGTTCATTGTTGAGGTAGTGCCAGCGGGCTCGAAGCATGGAAACTTCAAGAGTTTCCGCAAGGGTGGCGCCTACAACAGAGTGGGCTAGTTCGCTGCGTTCAATGGCTTGCAAGGTGGCAGGCTCCACCACGCCTGCCATGAGCCGAACCCACGCAGTGGCCTTGTTGAACTGGGCCCAGCGTGAGAGATCTGAGGCTGGCGAGAGCAACCTGCTGGCCTTTGCGTGGTGTTCGAGTCCCGTGCGGATGTCCGCCCGGATGAACGCTACATTGCCAATCACCCAGTGAATTTCGCCGGCCATCTGGGCAGGTGTGGAGTCGGTGACGGCATCGGCCAGGGTCTGGGTATGCATCCAGGCCTCATCCAGCCTGCCAGATTCCGTCAGGCCGCCAATGAGGGTTTGCAACGCCATCAAATAAGCGCCGAACTCTTCCTCACTGTCGCCGGAGCCAATACTGACGGCCAAGGTGCCATGCTCGATCGATTCCTGCAGGCGGCCTTGGGCCAGCGACGCCGCAGACATGACCTGGTGGGCGCGCAGTGACAAGGCATCACTATCGGCGGTGATGGGGTGTTCGAGCAAGGTTTGCAAGAGCTGCACAGCCTGGCATTCCTCGCCGTGGCGCAAGAGTGAATTGGCGGCCAGAAAGGTCATGTTCCACCAGGTGACCAGGTCCTTGTTGGACTGGGCCAGCTCGGCGGCGGCCTGCGCATTGGTGGCGGCACCTAGATAATCACGCGTATCCCAGCATTGCTGGGCGTAGAGGGAAAGCCGCAGCGAGCCGCTCTCCTTCGATGTGGCTGCTCCCTCGGCCCAGACGGTGATCGACGACGGGGCAAGATCGAGCTGCCGGGCAAGCTGCAAGATGATGTCAACCGTAGGTTCGCGGTGTGCGTTTTCCAAAAGAGAAATGTAGCTGGCAGAGTATAATTCCCCACCCAATTCGCCCTGGGTCAGGTGCCTCGCCAACCGTTCTTGTTTCAGCCGATCACCAAAACTACTGCCCATGGGGGATTCCTTTAACTCACCTGTTGCCGACTATTGGCTCAACTCTATTGCCTCGACCAGTACTAATTGTGGAAAACATGACAAAAGCTGTCAAATGCGGCGTAAATGAGCGGATTGGCCAACTAATGCTCTCATCAGAGCTGTACTCCAGCACAGGTAGTGAGCTTATAAAGCTTGGCGTGGCCTTCGCTAGCCACGAGCGTGAAGGCATCTGAATCCGCCGCCAGGGTGATGCCAGGATAGAGCGAGCGCGGATCATTGAAGGCAGGGATATAGTCCGTGCCGAAATCCAGTAGGAAAGTGACCCCCTGGCGTTTGGCGGCTGCACACACCTCTTGATCACTACCCACCCGGTTGAGCCAGAACCGCAGTGTGTAAAGATCCGGACTCAGATCGCCCTGTGAGCTGTACGGGAACAGCATGTGCCTATCAGCCAGTGCCATGGCCAGCGCCGATCCGTTGTACGGGTTATTGGCGATGACATCCTCGGTGGTGGTGTAATTGGGCAGCCTGTGGATGAGCGCCAATTCCTGCGCATCAATTTGGGCCAGCCCATTAGGCTCCGCCGGCACCTCAAACATGATTCCCACCTGGCCCTGCATCTGCCACAATCCTGGGTTGCTGAAGGCAAGCACGACGGCGAGCCCGGCCGCCGTCGAAAGTTTCCCCTTGCGCCGCCACACGGCAGGAGAAAGATTCCGGGTGCGCAGCTTGGTGCTCAGGAAATCGACCAGCTGGACCAGCCCCAGAGCGGCCAGGGGCACTGCCAGCAGCGGCATGAGCGCGGCAATGCGCTCGGGGTTGTCCCACCAGGGAGCCATCACAATGTTGGCCAAGGGGAGGTTGGTGCCAGCAGTCAAAGGATAAGTGAAGGCAAGCAGCACCAGAGCGGCCGGCAGCCAGCGCAGACCTGGCCGGCGGAATCCGGCCCGGACACCCACGAGCATTAGGACGGTCAACGCCAACGCCGGGAACCAGATGGGGGCGGGTGCGTGGGTGAAGTTGCGCAGCAGTGCCAGCGGGAAGAACAGGAATGCCGGGCTCGTGTAGGTAAAGAGGCTGCGGATTTGTGGCAGCACTGACAGCCCCGCGGCGGCAACCGCTATGACAAGCAGCACTAGCGCCACACGCATCCAGCCATGGCGGTGGCCACGGCGGTACCCGGTGCGTAGCCAGGAAAAGATCAGATAGGCCAACAGCGGGGTCAGCACCAGGAGAATACTAAAAACTCCGTTGGGTTGGGCCGTGATGGCACCGGGCAGGAACAAGGCCACCAGGGTCAGGGCCTGAGCCGGTTCTAGCCCGCGGTGAACGGAGGGGCGGAGAATGAGCAGTACTAGTGCAATGCCTACGGGAACCAGTGCGTTGGAGAGGAAATTGGGGTAGGCGGAGCCGTATTGCAGCAACAGCCAGGGAAAGGCGGGGAACGCTGCGGCTAGCACCCCTGCGCTGATTAGCAGAAGCGGGCGGGGGCCAAAGAGTGTGCGGGTCAAAAACATTGCGCTGAGCGGCCACACCAACCCTGCCACGGCCAGCCAGATCAAATTGGTGGCCGCCGGTACGCTGATGCCGCTCACTAGGATCAACAGGCTCACCAGCCCGTGCCACGCCCCGGGGTAAAACGAAGACTTGATGGTGGGCAGGATAAAGCTGGAAATCGCAAAGGATGACGCGTTTTTGGTATCCACCGCATGGGTGACCGCGTTGAGGTGGAAGACGGAATCGTAGCCCTGCGTGAACTGTTCAGGTGTGGGGGCCACCAACAGCAGTAACAACGTGGTGATGGCCAGGGACACGCCAGCGCCGGCGAGTGCTGCTCCTAGCCCTACCCGTGAGCGCGGGCCCGCTATGAGCAAGATATTGTTCAGCGCCGGAATGAGGCGCCGTGCCGCCCACGCTGCCACGGTAGCAACGGCTGTTCCCAAAAGCACCACCGGGAGGCCCCACGGCAGATGGATCAGGGGAGCCACCACGGCGCTTACGGCCAGCACAGAGACGGAAACGGCTGGGGCCAGGAACAGTGCCATGAGTCCGCGGATGCGCAGGGCCATCAGGACGGCGGCTCCGGGCAGGGCCAGAATCAGCAATGCGAGGGCAAAGGCTGGCACCGCCTCAAGCCAAGAGCTCACCCAAGATCCTTAGCACGTAGTACCAGCTCAGCTGATAGAGCGGAGATCAAACTTTTTTAACAATGCTGGACTTGAGCTTCATGGGCCCGAACCCGTCAACTTTGGCATCGATGTCATGGCCGTTGACGGGGGAGATCAAACGGATGTTGCGGACCTTGGTGCCGATCTTTAAGTCCTGCGGGCTGCCCTTGACCTTCATGGTTTTGACAATGCTGACAGTGTCTCCATCGGAGAGGATATTGCCTACGGCGTCCTTAATGACGCTCTGGGCCTCGGCGGCAGATCCCTCATCTTCGGTGGGGGACCATTCGTGCGCACATTCCGGGCACACCAAAAGTTCACCCAGCTCATAGGTGTACTCGCAATTGCATACGGGGCACGGTGAAAGTGTGTCGCTCATGGTTCCCATCTTAGACGGTGGGTGAAAAGTGGGTGCCGAGTGGGGCCACCAAATAAAAAACAGCGACATCCGTTGGATGCCGCTGTTTTTATGTGGTCGGGGTGACAGGATTTGAACCTGCGGCCTCGTCGTCCCGAACGACGCGCGCTACCAAGCTGCGCCACACCCCGATCCGCTGTTTTCCGCAACCAGTGACGGTCTGGAAAAGCAACCTCTCAAGAATAGCGGACAACGGCCCTGAACACGAAATCGAGGGGGCTCGTAGGTAAAGCGTTCTCACATAAGGGTTGCGTTGCGCAGAGCAATCAGGGCGTTGCTGGTTTGAAGGTGACGGTGCCGTGGCTGTTGCTCAGCTCCAGCGAATCCTTGGCCACGGTGTAGTCCAGAGGCGCCGAGAAGAACTTCACCACCCAGCCTTCGTAATCGTTCTGTGGGCTCTGGCAACCCATCATGGTCATGGCCATATTGGGGGCCACAGTGAACGTGGTGTCAGTGACCGTGGCTGAACTCATAACCGTGTTGCAGGGGGTCTTGGACGAGAAATGGATACCGCCGTCCTGCTCCGAGGTGACCAGGGTGAATGGATCGGTGCCCAACCAGGGGAGTGCGCCGGTGGCGTCACTGCCGCTGACTGAGATCAGGTTCAGGCAAGCAAAATCCTTGGCTGTGGCTGGGATGCCGCCGGCCACAGGGGTGCATGCTGGTGCCATGGCATCGGCTGACGGATCTTCCTCGGAAGAAATGGTGTCTCCTGAGGCCGGTCCGGAGGATGAGGCGGGTGCGGCGGGTTCCCCTGCCGGGCCTGACGCCGGTGAACCACAGGCGCTTGTCAGCACCAAGGCCACCGCTGCTCCCATGAGAAGCAAGAATTTTTTCACAATAGTTCCTTACATGTTTGGCTGCCGAACGGCGCTCCGTACTTGGCGCTCAGGATTTGGTATTCAGGATTTGGCGCTCAGGGTGAGGATAACCGCTTCAGGGCGGCAGGCGAAACGGAAGGGGGCCGTGCGGGAGGTGCCGATGCCCGCAGAGACGTTCACCGGCGCAGTACGTCCCTGGGATTCCCAATCATTGAGGCCCCTGGCACGCCAGGTGGGCAGATCACAATTACTGACAAGCGCGCCATAACCGGGTATGCAAACCTGCCCTCCGTGGGTGTGCCCTGCCAAGATGAGGTCAGCGCCGTCGGCCGTAAAGTGGTCCAATACCCGCTGGTACGGGGCGTGCGCCACAGCCACCTTTACATGGGGTGCGCGCTCCTGCCCGGCCGCACCACGCGGCCAGCCGGCATAGCGCTCCCGGGAGAGGTGGGGATCGTCAACGCCACTGAAATCAAAGCGTATGCCGTTCAGCGCCAGGGACTGGGCGCGGTTGGTCAGGTTGACCCAGCCGCCCATGCCAAAACCAGTGTGCAAAGCCTCCGTGTCCAGGGCAATGGGCTGGTGTTTACCCACTGGGGGGGCCTTGGACGGGCCGGCGAAGTAGGAGAACGGATTCCTGAAGCGGGGCGCAAAATAGTCATTAGACCCCGGGACAAAGACGCCCGGAAAATTCATGAGCGGGCCCAGTGCGTCCAAAAGTGGGGCAATGGCGTTGGGGTGACTGAGGTTATCGCCGGTGTTGACCACCAGATCGGGCTGTAGCTGGGCCAGCTCCCGCAACCAGCGGGTCTTCTTCTGCTGGCCGGGGGAGAAGTGGATGTCGGAGATATGCAGGACCGTGAACGGGGCGGAGCCCGGCGGCAGGATGGCCAGCTGTTCCTCACGGAGGGCAAACCAGTTTCGCTCAATTAGTGAACCGTATGCCACGGCGCCCACACCAGCGGCAACGGCAAGCCCCGCCGCCGCTTTCACAGAGGAGAAGCGGGACGGGGCTTTTTGCTTACTAGGCATGTGAGCTGCGCTCTAGTCTTTCTTGTCTTTGTTATTGTCTTTATTGTTGCCGTTGTTCTGCTGGCCCTTGTCATCAGATTTTTGGTCTGAATCATTCTGGCTCTGACCGGGCTTGGGCTTTTCAACCACCGGCGGGGGTGCGGGCGGGTAGACAATGCTGGCCGGCGGGGGATCGAAGGCGCCTACATCGTAGTTACCTGCAATCTGGTTCATGTACCCCTGCCAGGCCTTGCCTGCATAGGTGGAGCCGTCAACGTAGGGGATACGCTGGCCGGCGATGAGCTTGCCGTTGATTGACTGATCCTTTAGTTCGGGCGAGCCTACCCACGAGGACGTAGCCACACCGCGGGTGAAGCCGGTGGTCCAGGTGTGTTGAGAATCGTTGGTGGTACCGGTCTTGGCTCCAGCCGGGTACTGCAGCGGGATCCCGTAGCCGGAACCACCGGGCGCCAGTACCTGTTGGAGAGCCATGTTCACGCCTGCAGCCACTTCAGGCTTCACTGTCTGCTTGCAGTTTGCACCCGGAACTGGGAGCTTATCGCCCTTGGCGTTGGTGACTGAAAGCAAAGCAATGGGTGCACAGTAAATGCCACCGGAAGCGAACGTTGCGAAGGCATTGGCCATGGTCAGAGGTGCAACCTCGCCACTGCCGAGCAGTGCGCTGATGCTGGAGACGTTGTAGGGCTTGGTGACGTCACTGCCCATGTGGATACCGGTGGCCGTCATCATCTTCTGGATGTTGCAAATATCCAGCTGCGCGGCAGTTGCCATGGTTGCAGTGTTCAGAGATAGGGCGAGTCCCTGCCGGGCCGTGTACGTCCGGTAGTAAATACCGTCCGGGCCGTCGGCATTTTGCAGATCCTCGGCTACTTGGGGGTCGGAGCTGTCATAGAAACCGCCGGTAGAGCCGCAGCTGTTGGTCCACGGACGCGACTGGGGGTAGCGGCGCACCGAGGCGTTGACCGTGTCATCAGTCCTGTGACCAGAATTGAGCCATTCGGCAAAGGTGAAGGGCTTGATGGTTGAACCCACATCGAAGCCGCCGGAGCCGCCCAAGGAGTTGCCCTTGGCATCAAGACGGTCAACAGCAAAGTTGTAATCAGTTTTCCATTGCCCCTCTGGGGGTGCCATCTTCGTGTTTTGTGCCATGGCGAGGATCTTGCCAGTCTTGGGCTGAACGGAAACAATGGCCTGGCCAACTTTGTCCGGGTTGTTATCCATGGGAGTAAAGTTCGCCATCTGGGACTGGGCCGCGTCCTGCAATTTCGGATCCAGCGTGGTCTTGATGGTCAAACCGCCCTGAAGCAGCAGCTTGAGGCGGTCCTCCTCAGTTTTGCCGTAGGCCACGTCATTGACAAAGAGATTGCTGACGTACTCGCAGAAGTACTCTGCCCGCACGGCGCTGGTGCAGCCGTTGCGCTGGGGCTGGAGCTTCAAATCAATCTTGGCGGCAACCGCGTCCTTGTGTTGTTTGGCATCGATCATGCCCTGATCCAGCATGTGGTCCAGAACCAAGTTCCGACGTGTCAGCGAATTCTCCGGATTGGCAATGGGATCATAGATTTGGGGGCTGTTGACCACACCGGCCAGCAGGGCAGACTGCTGCAGGTTCAGGTCCTTGGCATGAATGCCGAAGTAGTTATAGGCAGCCGATTCAATGCCGAAGTTGCCGTTGGCGTACAGCACCCAGTTCAAGTACCCCTGCAGAATCTCGTCCTTGGAGTACTTCTTCTCGATGGCGATGGCCAGCTTGATCTCGCGAACCTTCTCACCGACACCCTTGTCGGCGCCCAGCTTAATTTTGTCATATTCGCCATCGGCAGCATACGTCTGGATGATGACGTTGTTCACGAACTGCTGCGTGATGGTGGAAGCACCCTGGCGGCCGCCGCCTTGGACCATGGAGCTCACCGCACGCATCAGGCCACGGGTGTCAATGCCACCGTGCTCGTAATAGCGCGCATCCTCCACCGCAACGATGGCGTCCTTCATGAACGGCGAGATCTCCTCAAGAGGGACCTCGGTACGGTTCTGGTCATAGAACGTCGCCAGAAGAGAACCGTCAGAGGCCAAAATCTTTGAGGACTGGGCCGGAGTACCAACATTCATCTCATCCGGGAGCTCATCAAAGAGAGTGATGGAGGAGGTGGTTGTGGTGCTGGCCAGAGCCGCTGCCGGAACCATGAGTCCTGCTACCAGGACACCACAAATAGTGCTGACGCCCAGGAAGAGAACTAATTTACCCAGCGTTGTGGCGGTATCGAAAATAGGGTGTTTTTTTGCTGCCATTTTTCCAGTTTACCGGCAGGGGCTACGCTTTGAAGTATGACCAAATGGGAGTACTCTACGATTCCGCTGATTATCCACAACACCAAGGCGATCCTCGACAGCTGGGGTGACGAAGGTTGGGAGCTGGTTCAGGTTGTCCCCGGACCTGACGGACGCGGCCTGGTGGCTTACCTTAAACGAGAGAAGGCATAGCCGTGAATACAGCGCCAACTCAAGGAAATTCGCGCATTGAAGCGCGGCTGGCTGAGCTCGGATACAGCCTTCCCCCAGTGGCCCCGCCCGTAGCTGCCTACGTGCCGGCCATCATCTCGGGTCACCATGTTTACACCTCGGGACAGCTGCCTTTTATTGACGGCAAACTCACAGGGACCGGCAAAGTTGGTGCCGAGGTTTCCGCTGAGGACGCAAAATCCATGGCAGCAACCTCCGCAATCAACGCCATTGCGGCTCTGAAAAGCGTCCTGGGAGATCTTGACCGCGTGACAAGGATCGTAAAGGTTGTTGGTTTTGTGGCCTCCGATCCGTCCTTTACCGGCCAGCCGGGCGTCATCAACGGAGCTTCCGAGCTTTTGGGTGAAATATTTGGTGAGGCAGGCGTCCACGCCCGCTCCGCCGTCGGCGTGTCGGTTTTGCCGTTGGATTCACCCGTCGAGGTTGAGCTGATTGCCGAATTCCAGTAGCGACCCGGCGGGTTTTAGGCCCGCAGGCAAGCGGAGCTTCCCGCTGAACATGGATCAGCGCGAAGCCGCGCAGGCGTGGCTTGATTTTGGTGCACGCACCCCTGGCAAACCGCGTCCGGCGTCGTCGGTGGTGCTGTTGAAGGACAGCCCCGCCGGCCCCAAGACGTTTTTGACGTACCGTCCGGGCGGCTCCCCCTTGGGGGCCGTGGCGTTTCCCGGTGGCACCATTGAAGCCGCGGACGACGACGTCACCGACTGGGTGGGTCCCTCACCTGTTGTTTGGGCCAAGAGCCTGGGCACCTTGGACATTGGCTTGGCCAAGCGCCACGTGGTGGCAGCCATCCGGGAAACCTTTGAAGAGACGGGTGTTCTGCTGGCGGGGGCCGATGCGTCATCTCTTGTGGAAGACATCAATGGGCCCGAATGGATGCGGGCCCGCGAGTTGATCGCCACGCAGGAGATCACCTTTGCCTCTGTACTGGAACGGTACGGTTTAGCCCTGCGCACCGATCTGCTCAAGCCGCTGAGCCACTGGCTTAGCCCAGATTTTGCTCATAGGCGTTTTGACACCAGGTACTTTGCTGCGGCCTTGCCCGTTACACAAGAGCCCACGCTGCTTGCGAGCAAGGGTATCTGGGGCCGGTGGGTCAATCCCGGCGAAATTCTGACAGCTCGCAACACCACCTTGTTAGGCAACGAGATTGGCACACCTGCCACCACGGGGCATTGCCTCGATGAACTGGTTGTTCCCGGGGTGGAGATCATTCTGGAGAAGATTGCCGCGGCGCGCGGGTGCATCGCGTATTTGAACCACAAACGCCCCATCAACGAATATCAGCCTGCCCTTGTGGTGGGTGCGGACGGCGCGCTCAACCTGGAAGTGGCCACGGCCCCGGCATCCGAGGGCGGGCCCTGCCGGGAACGCTAACCCGCCCCCCTTCCGCCTCCTCCTTTTCCTCTTCTTCCGACGCTATCGCAGCAATGGTGCGTTTTTCACGGACGGTATCTCACTTAGGGTTCCGCGCACGCCCATTGGTGGGACAGCGTTCGGTAAAAATTGACCATTGGTGGGATAGCGTTTGGGGGTTGTTTTAAAAACGGAAGCGGCCCGGTCACCTTTTGGTGACCGGGCCGCTTCCGTGCGCTGCCTTCCACTACTCGCAAGCTCGCAGCGGGTCCTTCGGCAGAGAAAAGGTTAGCGTGAACGCTGGCGCAGACGGTTGACGTCCAAGATGACAACGGCGCGGGCTTCTAGGCGCAGCCAGCCGCGCTGGACGAACTCAGCCAGGGCCTTGTTCACGGTCTCACGTGAAGCGCCCACTAACTGGGCCAGCTCTTCCTGTGTGAGCTCATGGGCAACCAAAATGCCGTCGGTGGCGGGACGGCCGAAGCGGTCTGCCAGGTCCAGGATGGCCTTGGCAACACGGCCGGGAACGTCGGAGAAGACGAGGTCGGAGAGGTTGTCATTGGTGCGGCGCAGGCGGCGGGCCAGTGCCTGCAGCAACTGCATGGACACCTCGGGGCGGTTGCGCAGCAAGGCGTTGAGAGATTCGTTCTTCAAACCGGCCAGGCGGGTCTCGGACACGGCGGTGGCAGTGGTGCTGCGAGGAGCCGGATCGAAGAGTGCCATTTCACCGAAAAGCTCGCCCGGGCCGAGGATGGCAACGAGTGACTCACGGCCATCAGATGAGGTGCGTCCCAACTTCACCTTGCCGGAAACAATGAAGTACAGCTGGTCGCCCTGGTCGCCTTCACGGAATACCGAAGCGCCGCGGGAAAGGTCAACCTCTGCCAGTTCGTCAGTCAAAAGGCGGAATGCCTCATCGTCGAGCGTGGCAAAAAGTGGTGCCCGGCGCAATACCTCGATGTCCATGAAATCTCCTAAGAATAAGTAACGATAAAGTTATGACCTGATACTGATTCTTTCAGATATTTTCACCTTTTGTGACCAATTTGGCATTGTAAGGCGTCTTTGTCAGCATATTGACAGATTGATAACAGTCAATGATCAGCAGATTTTCTGGTGCGGTCGGTAAAATGACCTCTGGGACTATCTAGCGTTCAGGAACCACCGGTTCCAGATTCGCCGTCTCAACGGTTAACCGGGCAGGCCGGAGCAGCCACTGATGGGAGCACACAAGAACGTGTTTGGTTTTTCCTGGCTGGATGCGGTGCTGGTGTTGTGGTTGTTGTGGCAGCTCATTTACGGTCTCAAAGCAGGGCTGGTGGTGGGTCTGGGCGGAATTGCCGGATTTGTTGCCGGGGCGCTCGGCGCCTTTTTTGCTGCCCCTTTCATCAGCCAATTTGCGCCAAGCCCAGGCTGGCGCACCGCCATGGTTATTGGCTCCACCATTCTCCTTATGGCCATAGGCCACGCCTTGGGCATGAAGCTCGGTAGAGCCATAGGACGCGGTGTGAAATCTGACTCTATCCGTGCCGTGAATCGACTCCTAGGCGGAGCCCTCAACGTGGTGGTGGGCTCCCTGGTCATCTCCATCCTCGCCTTCGGAGTAGGAAACCTAGGTATCCCCTTAGTCTCTGCGCAGCTGGGTAAATCCCAAGTGATCTCCCGCATTGAGGCGTGGACCCCGGACCCGGTCAAGGCTGCCGTGGCCCAAGTACGTTCCTTGGTGCTTGAAGAAGGTATTCCGGCGTTACTGAACCCCACCGGACCCAATGTTGAGGTGGCCGCTCCCACCACTGACACCAACACCCCTGCCTGGAATGCAGCGGCTAAGTCCGTCATGAAAATTTCCGGAACCGCCTTCCAATGCGGGCAAAACCAGACGGGTACCGGGTTTGTGGTTTCCCCCGGCCGCGTCCTCACCAACGCCCACGTGGTAGCGGGCGTTTCGATGCCCATAGTGCAGACACAAACTCAAGGTGCACTCCCTGCCAAGGTGGTTTATTTTGACGCCGTTAAGGATCTGGCTGTGCTGGCCGTGGACTCACTTGATGCGACACCTCTGCCAACAGCGGCCACGGTCCCCGGAAATACTGCGGCAGCCTTTGCCGGCTATCCGCTGGGAGGGCCCTTGCAAGTGCGACCGGCCACAGTTCTTTCCTCCGGGCCCATGCTGGTTCCTGACATCACGGGCGGAGCAAAATCACTCCTTGACGTGTATCAACTCGCCGGCAACGTCCAGTCAGGGAACTCCGGCGGACCGCTCTTGGACAAGGACGGGCACGTGGTGGGTGTGGTGTTCGCCAAGGCCACCTCCAACGAGCAGGTGGGTTTCGCCCTGACAATGGCTGAAGCTGCCCCTGTCATTGCGGCGGCGCCATCACTTAGCAACGCTGTGGGAGCAGGCGCCTGCAAGGTTGGCTGATCGCCTCCCCACTCGCCGGGGCGCCTCAGCGCCAGCGCGATTGCTGGCACGCCTCATTTACGCCAGTGTTTTATCGAGGTAATTCACACCGAGTTCGTAGCCGTGAATCCCCGCGCCAATAATGATGGTGGAGCACACCGATGACAAGTAGGAATGGTGCCGGAATTCCTCGCGCTGGTGAACATTTGAAATGTGCACCTCCACCGTGGGAAGTTGCACTCCGGCAATGGCATCCCGCAGCGCCACCGAGGTGTGGGTGTAGGCCCCCGCGTTGATGATGATCCCCACCGCCGTGCCGCGGGCATCATGGATGGCGTCCACCAGGGCACCCTCATGGTTGGACTGCAGGCACGTGGCGGTGAAACCCGCAGCCTCGGCAGCAGCCGTGGTGAGTTGTTCGACGTCGGCCAGGGTAGCCGAGCCGTAAATCTCCGGTTCCCGGGTACCCAACAGGTTTAGGTTGGGTCCGTTGAGGATCAGCAGGGTGCCACGGCTGGCAGCGCTCGAATCAGCAGTTGTAGAAGTCATGACTTAATAATGCCCCACGGAGGCGCAGGCGCTGCCGAGGTTCCCATCCGCAGGTCATTGCGCCACAAACTCCAACACTATGGCGTGCTCCGGATTCAGGATGGGCATGGGCAGCCCGGCGGCGGCAAGGAACCGTCCCGTGGCCACCACCCCGTCCGCAACCCAAGGTGGCGCGGCCCGCTGAATGTTGGTGTCGCCGGAGGATTCCGGGCCGGGATAAACCACGCGAACCTGGTAGCTGGTGTCCGGATCCAGCCCGGGGACCGCTACCCGCCCCGGCTGTTCCTGATACGAGGTTCTCAGGGCTACGAGCGCGAACAGCGCGTGCGAGCGGTCCTGGGACACCACCCCGTGCAGCCAGAGGGCTGGGTCAGGGACGTCTGCGCGGACCATGGTGCCGGTGTGGATGAGTTCCCGGTGTTTTTTGTACAGGGCAATGGCCTGGCGCAGTTCTTCACGCTGGGCACCAACTACCTCCCTGATGTCCCACTCCATGCCGAAGTGGCCAAACAGTGCTGTGATGGCGCGGAAAGAGAGGTCATGTGTACGGGCCGTGGTGTGTGAGGTGCCGGGGCCAATGTGGGATCCCATGAGTTCCGGCGGAAGCACCATGGATGTCCAGCGCTGAATGGTTTGGCGTTCCAGAGCGTCATTGCAGTCAGAGGCCCACACCCTGTCCGTGTGGGCCAAAATCCCCAGATCCACACGCGCGCCGCCAGAGGAGCAGCTTTCAATTTCCAGCCTTGGGTGCGCCTGTTTGAGCGCATCGAACAGCCTGTAGGCGGCGAGTGTCTGCTGGTGCACGCTGGGCGCGCCATGGTGGCCCATCTCGGCCAAGTCCCGGTTTTGATCCCATTTCAAATAGCCGATGGGGTACTCGCTCAGGAGCGCATCCAGACGGTCGAACACGTACTGCCATGCCTGCGGATTAACCAGGTCCAGGACCTGCTGCTGGCGCCACTCACGCGGTAGCCGGGTTTCAGCGCCCGGTGGGGTGCTACCCGTCCCGTGGATCTCCGTCCTAACTACCGGACCGGAGATCCACTCGGGGTGTGCCCGCGCCACATCGGAATCGACGTTGAGCATCTCCGGCTCCACCCAGAGCCCAAACTGCATGCCGCGGGAGGCCACAGCCTCGATCAGCGGATGCAGGCCCTGCGGCCAGATATCCTGATCAACGTACCAGTCCCCGAGCCCGGCGTTATCGCTGCGGCGGTGCCGGAACCAGCCGTCATCAAGCACAAAACGCTCCACACCTAGCTCCGCCGCCTGCTGCGCCAGTTCGGTCAGTACCCCCAGATCGTGGTTGAAATACACGGCCTCCCACACGTTCAGCACCACGGGGCGCGGGGTTGCCGGGTGGTTTCCGCGGGCCCGGAACCAGGCGTAAAATGCCTCCGATATTCCGTCCAGGCCGTGATCCGAGTACGCCGCGTAATAGGCGGGCGTTGCGTACGATTCTCCCGGTGCCAGCACCAGCTCACCAGCCCCTAGCAACTCCTGCGCACCCAAAACGGTGCGCCCGTCCGCCACCGTATCCACAAAGCTCTCCTGATCCCCGCTCCACGCGAAATGCCCTGCCCATACCTGCCCATGGCGGTTGCCGAACCCTTCGGTGCCAACAGCCATCAGCAGCGGGGAATCGTGCCCAGTGCGCCCGTGGCGCCCGCTACGAACCCACGTGCCCTGCCGCAGGGGGCTGCGTTGCGGGTGGCGCTCGCGGCACCAGCGCCCCGTCAGATCCAACACCTCGGTGCCCGCAGCACCCACAGGTACCACGGCGGCCAGTGCCTCGAGTGCGAAGCCACCGGTTCCGCTGTTCCGCAGTTCATGCCGGATCTCCAGCAGACCGCCGCCATGCAATTCAAGTGTGGTGGCTACGGTCAGGCCCAGATCCGTGTCAATTTGCTCGATGCGGGCGCTGTGCTCGTACTGGAACCAGCCACTCACGCGCATTTGAGGTGAGAAGCCGGCCACGGGGGTGCCTATGCGGGGTTCTTCACCTGTATTTTTGCGGTAACCACGCAGCCCGGGCCTCCCTCGCCAACCGTCCGATGCTTGCGGGAGCAAACCCAGCGGAACGGGGGAATCCAGCGCAGAGTGCGGGACGGCGTCGAGAAAGCTGGTGGGGTCCGGCACAGTGGGGCCGAGGTCCGGGCCGAAATGCAGAAGTTCCGCAGCTTCCGGGCCTGCTCCGAGAAGTAGTGACACGCCGTCCCGGCGCAGGTGAATAACGGGCATGGGATCTCCTAGGGAATTTGGTTTTTACTGGCCGGGGACGGACACAAGACGCAGCGTGCCTACGCGTTCCCGGAGGGTGCGCCGGGCCTCGGTGCCGAGCAGTTCGTCGCTGATAACCTCGTCAACTTCCTCAAGGGCGGCAATGGTACTGATGCCCACCGTGCCCCATTTGCTGTGATCGGCCAGCACAACTACGGTGCGGGCGGCCCCAATGAGGGCCCTATTCATCTCCGATTCCAGCAGGTTGGGGGTGGTAAAGCCGGCCACCCCGTCCACGCCGTGCACACCAAGGAAGAGTACGTCCAGGTGCAGCTGGCGCATGGACGCCGTGGCGATGGGCCCCACCAAAGCATCCGAGGGTGTGCGCTCGCCACCTGTAAGGATCACGGCCACCTGGGAGCGGGGGCTCGCAAAGACATCGGCAATCCGCATGGAGTTAGTCACTACTGTGAGGTTCTTCTTACCCACCAGTTCCTTGGCCAACGCCCAGGTGGTGGTGCCCGCGCTGAGGCCAATCGCCATGCCGTCACTGACCAATTTCACCGCCTCGCGGGCAATGGCTTGCTTCTCTGCCGTGCCCTGCGTGGATTTGAGCTCAAATCCGGGCTCATGCGTCCCCGCGGCTCCGGGAACCTTGGCGCCGCCATGGATTTTCTGAACCAATCCGGCGTCGTTCAGGGCCTCTATGTCCCGGCGCACCGTCACCAGGGACACTCCCAGCAGATCGGCCAGGTCCGAGACCCGCACCACGCGCTCGCGGGTCACTGCGCTCACAATCTCCGTGCGCCTCGCATCTGCCAGCATGTGTCCCTCCCTGTTCGTTCATGACTCGTTGAATAGTGGCTGGCCCAGATGCTCCGGGCAGGGCACATGATCATCCCTTGCTGGAGCCCAGTGTTAGGCCGGCAACAAACTGCTTTTGCAGCACCAAATAGATGATCAGGGTGGGAATGACGGTGATCATGGCGCCAGCGGCCAACAAGTTGTAGTTGGAGAGGAAGGTTCCCTGCAGGTTGTTGATGGCGGTGGTGACAGGGAGCCTGTCGCCACTTTGGATAAACAGCAGAGGCCAGAAATAGTCGTTGTAGATGAAGATCAGTTCCAGTGTTGCCAGCGCGGCGACAGCCGGCTTGCACAGCGGCATGATGATCGAAGCGTACTGGCGCCACAGCCCGGCACCGTCCACCAGAGCTGCCTCCGTCAGATCGGCTGAGAGTGCTTTCATGTAGTTGGAGAGCACAAAGGTGCAGAAGCCGATCTGGAATGCGGTGTTGGCAATGATGACTGAAATGTAAGTGTTCAGCAAGGAGCCGGAATCGCTGAACCAGTAGGGCAGTTGGGTGAGCTTGAACATTTCAAACAGCGGCGTGGCAAGGACCTGCGGGGGCAGCAGATTCCCGGCAGTGAAAAGAATCAACATGCTGATGTTGAATTTCCAGCTGACCCGGCTGACGGCGAACGCCATCATGGAGCTCATCCACAGCACCAAAATAATGGTGGGGACCGTGATGATGAGCGAGTTCATAAAGTACTGGGGGAAGCCGCCTTGGGTCCAGGCGGTGACGAAGTTGTCAAAGTTAAACGCTCCGCCGAGGCTGAAGTAGCCGTACTTGTCGGTATCGGCTTTGGGCCGCAGCGCCGTGAACAGTGCCCAACCAAGCGGTATGAGCCACATGATGGACATGACGATCAAAAAGATGTGGGTGCCGTAGTGCGGACGGCTGAGGCCGTGGCCCACTGCTTGTTGGGACTTTCCGGTGCGTGTGCGGGTGGAGGTAGACATCAGAACTTCTCCTTCCGGAACGTCCGGGACAGGTAGATGGTGATCGGTACGAGGGAGATGACAAGCAAGATCACGGCAAAGGCGGAGCCAATACCGATGGACTGGCCTTCACCAATCAGGTAAGTGATGACCAAGGCGCTGATGAGCTCCAAACCGTTGGTTCCTTTATTGATGACCCAGACAACGTCAAAGGCACGCAGGGACTCGATGATGGTAATGACCACTATGACGATGTTGATGGGGGCCATGGCCGGGAAGACAATGCGGAAAAATGTTTGGCGGGCGTTAGCTCCGTCTAGGGACGCAGCTTCCTTCAGTGAGGCATCCACGCCCTTCAAGCCAGCTAAATACAGGATCATGACATAGCCGGCATGCCGCCACGTGGCAGCGACCAGGGCGGCCCAGATGTTGACGCTGGGATCCCCGAACCAGTCAACGGCTTCCGGGGTGCCTGCCGTGCCGAGCAGGAAGTTCAGCAGGCCGTTGTCTTTTTGGTAGAACAGCTGCCAGATGATGCCAACTAGGGCCAGTGAGAGCATGACCGGAACAAAGAAGACGCTCTGGTAAATTTTGCTGCCCTTGATCTGTTGGTCAAGAAGTACGGCGAGCAGCAGCCCCAGCGGTGTGGCAATGACAGCGAGAAATACCAGCCACAGGATGTTGTGCTGGACGGCCGGCCAGAACGCGGGGCTGTCGTTGAAGACGTAGCTGAAGTTCGCGAACCCGGCCGCGCGGATATCTGAAAGGGCCAGGCCGTTCCATCGCGTAAAGGATAAAAAGACGGACAGTAACGTGGGGATCCACACGAACAGCAGTTGGATCAGTGTGGGCAAGCCGATCATGAAGCCAAGGATCACCTTGTCACTCTTTGAAAGGCGCCGGACGCGGCGGGCCTTGATCACTGGCGCTCCGGCGGGGCGTGCAGCCCTGCCATCTGGGGTGGACGGTTCGGAAACTTCGGTTGGCGTGCTCATGGCGGCAACTCGTTTTCTTGCGGGGGTCGGTGGCAAAGTCTCAGTGCTGATGGTTTCTTGAGGTGGCGGGCCTTGATGCGTTGTCCTGACCCGCCACCTCAAAGGCAGCTACTGGGCTGCGTACAGGGCCTTGGCCTGCGATTCGAGGTTTTTCACATCGATCTTGCCGTCCTTGATGAAGCCCTGCAGGGCAGGGATCATCACATTGTTAGCCATGGCCGGCAAGGCGTCCCTGTCAAAGAACTGGCTGATGCTCTTGGCGTTGGCTATGGTTTCAGCACACTTCTTCATCATGGGGCTCAAGCTGCTGGTATCGGCGCCCTTGGCCGTGGCGATGTTGGACGGGTCCACCTTCGCGTAGGCATCCTGACCGGCAGGGGTGCCGATGAATTCGACGAAGTCGCGGGCCGCCTGGTTATTGCCGCCCTTCTTAGACAGCAGCAAACCGTCAATGGGCGCCTCCACAGCGTCCTGGCCCTCCATGGCAATCTCCGGGAACGGGAAGAAATCAATATCTGCCAGAAGCGTTGCGTCGGTGTACTGCTGGGTCACGAAGGAGCCCAGCAGGTACATGCCGGATTTGCCCTTGCCCATGTTGATGGCAGCATCCTGCCACGTCATGCCCAAGGCTCCCGGGTTCTGGTAAGGAAGCATTTCCCGCCACGTGTCAAAGACGGCCGAGACCTTGGGCTGGTCCCAGGATTCCTCATGCGCGGTCAAGTCCATGTGGAACTGGTAGCCGTTCAGCCGCATGTTGATGTAATCGAAGGTACCCATGGCCGGCCAGCCGTCCTTGTCGGCGAACTCGATGGGGATGAGCCCATCTTTTTTCATCGTGGCGCACAGGGCCTTGAGCTCGTCAAAGGTGGTGGGGACCGCATAGCCCTTCTCAGCCCAGACACTCTTGCGGTAGAAGAAGCCCCACGGGTAGTTGTAGTTCGGAACAAAGTACATCTTGCCGTCGGGGCCCGTGGCCGCCTTTTTCATACCCTCGGAGAAGTTGGCGCCGATTTTCTCCCACACGTCATCGATGGGGGAGAGTAGGCCCTGCTTGGCGTAGTACTGCATGCGGTAGCCGGCGAACCAGGTGAAGGAGTCATCAGGGCTGCCCTGCAAGTAGGTAGCGATCTTGTTCTGGAAGTCATTGTGGGGAACAACGTTGGAGGTGACGGTGTCACCGGACTTCGCGGTGAAAGCATCCGTTACGGCCTTGTACGCGGCCTTGGGAACATCATCGGAGGAACCGGAACCGAAGGTGAGCGACTTTGATGCGGAGGGGTCAGCGTTGGGACCGGAGCCGCCTGTGCAGGCGGACAAGAGCGGGATGCCGGCCGCGGCGACGGCACCGACGCCGATGGTCTTCAAGAGTGTGCGGCGGTCCAAGCCCGGGAGGATGATTCCGCCGGAGGACCGTTCTTCGTTTCGTGACATGATTTCTCCCTTTGAAAAATGCAGCCTGTGAATTGGATCACATGAAACAAGCATGAGTTGTTCAAAAAAGAACGTCAATACTCAAAAGACAAAAATATTGATCACGGTTTGGTGTCGCTTTTGTCGCTTTAGTGACACGCATCCGTTCGGTAAGGGTTTTCCGTCAACGTTCCGGCGGTGAAGTGTCTTGGTGGTTTAAAGAGGAAATCCGCCGCCGAGGAGGTCCTGCACGGAGGGAAAACCTGCGCAGGGCCAGCTCGGCGGCGGATTATGTTGGAATGTTACTTGCGCAGGGACTCCGCGATCTGGTTCATAACGGTGTTATCCGCCAGCGTTGAGGAATCTCCAACGGCGCGGCCTTCGGCAACGTCCTTAAGTAGGCGGCGCATGATCTTCCCTGAACGGGTCTTGGGCAGTTCGGGCACCACCAGAATGGTCTTGGGCTTGGCAATGGGCCCAATTTCGTGGCCCACGTGGTTGCGCAAGGTGGTGACGATGTCCGCATCCTCCGCGGCAGAACCGCGCAGGATCACGAAAGCTACCACGGCTTGGCCGGTGGTTTCATCGGCGGCACCCACCACGGCGGCTTCGGCCACTGACGGATGGCTCACCAGCGCCGATTCGATCTCCGTAGTGGAGAGGCGGTGTCCGGAAATGTTCATGACGTCATCCACCCGGCCCAGCAGCCAGACGTCGCCGTCTTCGTCCCATTTGGCGCCGTCGCCGGCGAAGTACATGCCGTCAAAGCGGGACCAGTACGTCTCCTTGTAGCGCTCGTTGTCTCCCCAGATGCCGCGCAGCATGGCGGGCCACGGCTCGCGGATCACCAGGTAGCCGCCGTGTCCGTGCGCCACCGAGGCGCCGAGTTCGTCCACCACGTCCACCGCGATGCCAGGCATGGGGACCTGAGCTGAGCCGGGCTTGGCGGAGGTCACCCCGGGCAGGGGGGCGATCATGATGGCGCCGGTTTCCGTCTGCCACCAAGTGTCCACGATGGGGGCTTTGTCCCCGCCAATGACACGGCGGTACCACATCCACGCTTCCGGGTTGATGGGTTCGCCCACGGATCCGAGCAGGCGGATGGAGGAGAGATCGTACTTGGCGGGAATGTCCTCGCCCCACTTCATGAACGTGCGGATCGCCGTGGGGGCCGTGTACAGGATGGAGACCTTGTACTTTTGAACGATCTCCCAGAAGCGGCCCTGGTGTGGGGAATCCGGGGTGCCCTCGTACATGACCTGCGTTGCGCCATTGATCAGGGGCGCATAGGTGACGTAGGAGTGGCCAGTGACCCATCCGACGTCGGCCGTGCACCAGAAAACATCCGTTTCCGGGTGCAGATCAAACACGGCGCGGTGCGTGTAGGCGGTCTGCGTGAGGTAGCCACCGGTGGTGTGCAAAATGCCCTTGGGCTTGCCCGTGGTGCCGGAGGTGTACAAGATGAACAGCGGGTGCTCGGCGGGATGGCCCACGGCGGTGTGCTCGGTGGAGGCGGTGCCTACGGTGTCATCCCACCAGACGTCCCGGCCTTCAACCCAGTTGACGTCTTGGCCGTTGCGCTTGACCACAACCACGTTCTGGACAGAGTGTCCGGGGGCGGAGAGGGCCTCATCCACGGCGGGTTTGAGTGAGCTCGGCTTCCCGCGGCGGAAGGTGCCGTCCGCGGTGATGACAAGCTTTGCCTGCGCATCATCAACGCGGCTGCGCAGGGCATCCGCGGAGAAGCCGCCGAAGACTACGGAGTGGATGGCGCCAATGCGGGCACATGCCAGCAAGGTGATGACGGCTTCCGGAATCATGGGCAGGTAGACGGCCACGCGGTCGCCCTTAATCAGGCCCAAGGTTTCAAAAGCGTTCGCAGCCTTCTTGACCTCTTCAGTGAGCTGCGCATAAGTGTACGTGCGGGTATCGCCAGGCTCGCCCTCAAAGTAAATGGCTACACGGTCGCCGTTGCCGGCCTCAACGTGGCGGTCCAAGGCGTTGTAAGCGGCGTTGATTTCGCCGTCTTCGAACCAAGTGGCGAAGGGAGGGTTGGACCAGTCCAGGGTCTTGGTGAAGGGCTTGGACCAGGAAAGAAGTTCACGGGACTGATCGGCCCAGAATGCGGGACGGTCAGCATTTGCTTTGCTGTATTCGTCACCGTGAATGATCGCGTTTGCAGCAAATTCCACGCTTGGGGCGAATCGGCGGTTCTCGGTGAGCAGATTTTCCAATGCGTCGCCGGACTGGTTGTCCGCTGCAGTTGTGACCTCAGACATCTAATATCCCTTCATTGCTTCTTAGCGATCCTGCGTTGCTGTTGACCCGCGGTACTCCATCCAGGCGAAGGCATGCGTCCGCCCTCGTTTGGCGACGCAAAAAATTCCGCTGGGTGGTTGCTAAGGACAACTTTTCGTTCCATCTTTAACTGTAGCGCTTCTCACAGATCAACGTGTCCGCCATCACAGTCGAATGGGGTCAGCGGGGCTGTTTCTGCGCTCAACAGCATGTTGTTGCCGTGTGCGGGTAGATGGGCAGAACTGCCCATCTGGCGTATTCACAGTCAGTTTGGGTTGTGGCTTGCTAGTGTTGCCCGCCCGCGTTAACTAGGCTGGAAGTAAACGTGACACTTGAGGAGTCAGACCATGAATGAACAAAACAGGCCAGCGTCGGCAATGGGATCGCCAGCAGTGGAAGGATCGCAGTCTGCGGTGAGTGCTCCGGCGGCAGCGGCGTCAGGTGTCTCGGGGGCTTCCGGGGTTTCAGGGGCTTCAAAGGTGACAGCTGCTAAAGCTGTAGCTGGGCCGCTGACTATCCGGGACCTGAGCGTACTAGGCGCCGTCCTGATCATCTTCGTGGCTTCCTTGCTGCCGATTATCAAGACGTTTGCAGGCGACTTCAACCTCTGGAACACCAGCGGCTTGTTTTTTGTGGGGATCGGCGTGGTCCTCCCTCTTGCCGTGGGAGGACTCTTCCTGGCCCGGCGCATGAGTCCGGCAACGCAGCTGCGCTTTGGTTCGCTCTCCATTGACCAGTTCGCCTCGGTAGTGGCTGCCTTCGCCACGTACTTCTTCTTCACAGCCACGGTGAGTAACTTCAGCCTCGTCTATTTGGTGGGTCTGATCGGTTCACTGGTGCTGCTGGTTTCCACCGTCTGTGCACAGTGGATCCCTGTCCTAGCCGCAGACTTTACCGGCCGGGCCGATGTTTTGGCCCATGTTGCCGCGCGCGACGCCGTTCCTGCGCTCAAGATCCCTGCTGCACCCAAGCCCGTGCTCGCCCAGGCTGGTCAGGCGGGTTACGCAGGTCAGGCTGGTCAGGCGTTTGGTCAGCAGAACGCCCAGAGTGCCTCTGCGGGTGCGCCGGCCCAGCACGTCCCGGGCCAGCAGGGTGGCTGGAATGCCACACCGGCTGCCAACTCCCACACTCATGGCGGCCAGATCTTCACCCCCGCCAAGGAGAACACCACGGCTGGCGCCGCTGGTGTTGCGTCGCCAGCGGCGACTGCGGCAGCCGCGGCCGACTCAAAGGTTGCGGGTGTGGTAAGCCCGGCAGCAGCGTCTGCCAATGCCCCCCATAACGCAGCGCAGAGCCCTCTCGCAGGCAGCGCAGCAGCCGCCAGCAGCAATATCCCCGCAGCGCAGACTGCTGCTCAGCCTTCCGTGCAGACCACCGCTCAGCCTGCGGTACAAGCCGCAGCCCCTGTGCAGGGCGGGAACGCGCCGGACAAGGAAGCAGTGGTGACCACACTGAACCCGCAGGTTGCCGAGGCGCCGAAGCCGGCCGTCGAAGCTCATGTGGCACCGGCCGTTGTTAAGGAGAGTATCTCGGCCACGGTCAACCCGGGTGCTGCCCCTGTCATTGCAGAGCCTTTCTGGTTTGCAGTTGACCGCCCACAAAACGTGATTGATGAAAGGACGCGGCAGTTCGCGTTCAAGCTGGCTCCAGGCGCCTGGATTCTGGCGTTGGAAGACCGCGGCAGCAGTTTCCTCGTGCAAGACAGCCATGGCAAGACGGGCCTCTTGCTGGACCTCGCCGGCATCGAACGGGCCTCAGACAGCTAGTAGGGTCCTCACTATGGCCGAACAGGAAACCGCGCTTGCGCTCAAGCGTCGGGCCCGAAGAATCAACCGTGAGTTGGCGCAGCTATACCCTTATGCGCATGCGGAACTGGATTTTCGGAACGCGTTTGAGCTGCTGGTGGCCACCGTGCTTTCGGCGCAGACCACTGACATTCGTGTCAACGCGGTGACCCCGGGGCTCTTCACCCGTTTCCCCACCCCGTTGGCGATGGCGCAGGCTCAGAGTGTGGAGCTTGAAGTGTTGATCAAATCCACGGGCTTCTTTCGCGCGAAAGCTGCCAATTTGCTGGCGCTGGCCACGCGCCTCGTTGACGAGTACGACGGCGTGGTCCCAGGTTCCCTTGACGAGCTGGTCACTCTCCCGGGAGTCGGGCGGAAAACCGCGAATGTGGTGCTGGGGAATGCGTTTGGGGTTCCCGGGATTACCGTGGATACCCACTTCATTCGTTTGGCCAGGAGGTTTGGCTGGACTGAATCCACCGACCCCGTACGGATTGAGGCCGATGTGGCGGCCCTGTTTGAATCCAGGGACTGGACCATGCTGTCCCATCGCGTGGTTTTCCACGGCAGGCGGATCTGTCATGCCCGGAAACCAGCGTGCGGGGCCTGTCCCATTGCACACCTATGTCCCGCCTATGGCGACGGGGAAGTGGACCCGGTCAAGGCCGCGAAATTACTCAAGTATGAGATGGCACCAGGACAGGAAGCTCTGTTGGCCCGTATGCTCGCCGACGTGGACAATGCGTCCGTGTACCGGCAGGAATCACAGCTGGCGGCTCGGAGCAAGGCCGCCGCGCAGTGAGCGCTTATTCAGATCTGGCCATGCTGGCGGAGAAGGCGGCAGCTTTTTCTGAGCTTCCGGAAGCTCTGCGGCGGGGGCGGCCTTCCCTCTGGAAACTGTCTATGGGCGGGGCAACTCCCCGCAAGGCCGCAGTGCTGATGTTGTTCGGGGCCCTTGATGACGTCCCGGCTGCTTCAGCGAAACCGCTGGCCTCAGCTGATCTGGACATTTTGCTTATTGAGCGGGCCGCAACCTTGAACGACCACCCCGGTCAGGTGGCCTTCCCCGGCGGGGGAGTAGACCCCGGCGACGCATCCGTGAGGGCCGCGGCCCTACGTGAAGCCGAGGAAGAAACGGGACTTGACCCTTTGGGGGTGGAGGTTTTGGGTATCTTGCCTGAAGTACCTCTGCCCGTCAGTAATTTTATGGTTACGCCCGTGATTGGCTGGTGGGCGCGGCAGACCCCCGTGGACGTGGTTGATTTTGGCGAATCGGCGCAGGTTTTCAGGGTTCCGGTGCGGGATCTGCTCGACCCGGAAAATCGTTTTACGGCGGTGCTGACACGTGGCGGAAATAGCTACCGTGGACCGGCCTTTGCCGTCAACGGAGTAGTGGTGTGGGGATTTACCGCGGGCATCTTGAACTATGTTTTCCACGAGCTAGGCTGGGCGGTTCCGTGGGATGAAGACAAAGAGTTTCCAGCCCCCATCTAAGGGGGGCAGTATCTCAGCTGTACGGTGCGGGCTGTTATTTGGCGTCAGCGTAGCACTGGACCACACTGACATTGACGGGAAACGCCAGCGGGATCGTACCAAAAAGTAGGTCAGTAGCCGCTTGTGAGGAGTCATGCAGGATGGCGCTGACCTCCTCCACTAATTCCACGGGACAGTGCACCACCACCTCATCATGCAAAAAAGCGACTAGTTGGGGGCCGCCTGCAACGGCCAAGCTCCCAGTGCTAGGCGTGCCGGGCGGCAAAGCCCGGAGCCGGCGTCGTAATTCAGCCAGCCAACAGCAGGCCCACTCCGCGGCGGTTCCCTGAACCACAAAATTGCGCGTAAACCTTCCCCGTGAGCGAGCTGCAGACTCGGCCCTGCGCTGTTCCAGGGCGGATGAACTTTGCTGGCTCGCGTGCCAGTCGGTCCCGGTGGGCGGGGTGCTCCGGCCCAGATGAGTACTGACACGTTCCCCCCGTTCACCGGCACGTGCAGCATTCTCCACATAATCCAGTGCCCGGGGGTACATGCGGGCAAGCTGAGGTACCAGCCGCCCGGATTCGCCCGTGGTGGCACCATAGATGGCTCCCAGTAGAGCAATCTTGGCCATACTTCGATCCCCACCAAACCCTTGGGCTGCGATGCCAGCGTAGAGGTCCTTGCTCTGCCCTGCAGCGTCGCGGCCAGCAGCAGCCATGGCGCTATCCTGAGACAGTGCCGCTAAAACACGGGGCTCGAGTTGGGCGGCATCTGCCACGATGAACGTGTAACCGGGATCAGCCACGGCAGCGCCCCTGATCTGCGCCGGGATTTGCATGGCACCGCCGCCACGGGAGGCCCAGCGCCCCGAGACAACCCCGCCCACCACGTATTCGGAATGAAAGCGGCCCTCACGTACCCACTGATGGAGCCAGTTCCAGCCGTTAGTGGTGAAGAGCCGGCTGAGTTTTCGATAAGTCAGCAAAGGCGCAATTGCCGGATGGTTGAACTCTTGCAATTCCCAGCTTCTCGTGGACTTCGCGTCAATCCCTGCCCGGTGCAGGGCCCGGATCAGTTCCTGTGGCGAGTCGGGATTCAGGGTGGGGGCATTTAGCTCCGTGCGCAGGAGATCGGCCAATGCCTCCAGCTTTTCCGGGCGATTATGAAGGGCGGGCTCCGGGCCAAGTAGATCATTGAGCAGCCTCCTGTGCAGATCTTCCCTCCAGGGGATACCTTCATGATGCATCTCCGCGGCCACCAGCGCACCTGCAGATTCTGCGCTGAGTAAAAGTGTGAGTCTGGCAGGGTGTGTGGAGGAACTAATCGCGGATTTTTGGGCGCCAAGTTCCTTGGCAACAGCGGCTAGATCCCAGGCCTTGTCCTTTGCTGCGGCAACGGGGGCATCAAACAAGCTGTCCTGACTGGAGGTGTTTGTGCCCAAGGGAGTGCCTTGCCGTAGGTTCTCCGCTTCCGGGGGTACGGGTGTGGCCTGCCTGGCATAGTCGGTGTCTGCGGCAAATGCCGAGTACAGCAGAATATTTTGGCACAAGGACAGGTCGTGGCATCTTTCTAGGCGGACATTGGCTGCCAAAAGATCTGGGTACCAATGAGTGGCCCTGTCCCACACCCAGCGCGGATGGTGCGCCTCTTCCAGTGCCCGCACAACGGCGGGCAAGGCAGCCCGGGAGACCGTTTGGACAGGCGAAGCCGGTGTCCCGTCGTCATTCCTGAGCTGGACCACGGCGGCAGATTCATGGGAAGTCAGGGCCAGCAATGCGTACATGAGTTCTATTCTCCACTGGTGCGGAGATTAATTCCTCCACAAGCCGCCTAATGCTGGCCGCTGTTCACTTTTGCCGGATACGGACTATTCCACTTGTGCGGGCGGGTACAGAGTGGGTGCATGAAAAGACGTCAGGAAGCGGTAGCCCGCCACGCTTCTGAACCGGCACAGAAGCCTTGGCTGCCCCACCGGGACACAACCGTGCTCTTGCTGTCCGGCTCTCCACAGCTACAAGGCGAGGTGGGGCGCGTTGCAGCTGCGGCCGCCGTCGAACTGATCTTTGGTGACGAGCTGGAACAGCTTGCCGGATCCCAGCGTGACATTGCGGCAGTGCTGGTGGACGCGGGGCAAGGCGTTGTGACCACCGGGTGGCGTGGTCCTGTGATCGTGGTGGGATTCCCGGGCGAGTCTGAGCAAATGTGGCAGCAAGCAGCGCGTTTGGAGGCTGATCGAGTCGCTGTTTTGCCAGACTCTGCCCCGTGGCTCGCCGACTATTTTGCTGGCCTACAAAACCCGGAATCGGCTGCAGGGGTTTTGGGAGTGGTGGGAGGGTGCGGCGGATCTGGTGCCTCTACCCTGTCTCTGCTGGTGGCTGCCGAGGCGGCTTCTCGCGGGACCCGGACCTTGCTGGTTGATGGTGATAGATGGGGTGGCGGATTGGCTGCACTGGTCTCGGGACAGGAAGCGCCCGGACTGCGCTGGCCTGAGTTGTTACAGGTTTCCGGATCCATCAATCCGGGGCAGTTGGCGGCGGCTCTGCCACATGTGGGCCCGCTGGCTCTGCTGTCCTGGGAGTCGGGCGTAGCCGGGGAGAGCGGGACGGACGCGGGCGGAACGGCGCGCCTCGCGAATTCTTATTTCTCAAACCAGGATGTATCCGCATTACCGGCCACAATATTTCCTGACCCAATATTTCCTGACCCAATCTCTCCTGGCCAGATCTCTCCTGGCCAGAATCAGCGCTGGTGGGGGAAGGATCTGCCTGCGAATGCCAATACGAACCATGCCGTCAATGAGGTCATGCGTGCGGCGCAAGGCGTCTATGGCCTGGTGGTAGTGGATTTGGCTCGGACCCTTGAGTCGCTTGGCACCTTTGGCCCGCACTGCACCGGGCTGGTGGTGGTTCTACCGGGGCGGGCACGTGCCGTCACGGCAGCCGTGCAGTTGGGGGCGGCACTTCCTGCCTTGCCTGTTGCCGCAGCGGTTCGCGGGCCCATGGGTGAAGGGCTCGATGCCGCCATGGTGGCAACAGCTGCCGGGCTGCCTCTCGTGGGCGAAATGCCCTGGCTACGCAATGTGGAGCAAGTGTTGGCTGCCCAGCGGGTTCCAGAATTATTGCGCAGACGCCGCCTGCGCCTGCTGCTCGCGGGCATCCTTGAATGGATGGCAGGGGATGAGCCGGCGATGGCGCAGAGGCGCTCCGGTGGCCGGTCATGACTGCCAGGGGAGCCAGAGGCAGGCACGCCTCATTCGCCTGGTCCGGGGTCCCCGCAACGGGAGCGCTGGGTACAGGGGAAGCAGGAAAAACAGGGGAAGCAGGAAAAACACGGCCCCAATTAACGGATCAACCACTCTTGAACCCAGGGGTGATGGATATGGGCCTTTTGGATCCGGGACTTTTGGATACGGTCCGGAGGGCGGTTCTGGCGCAGGCCGGGCCTGTCACCGACCTGCAGGTGGCGAGTGCGGTGCGTGAGAGTGGCCGATTGTTGGGTGCCGCGGGATCATTGGTGGCCATGGATCGGATCACCGCCGAGCTGAACGGGTTAGGGCCACTTCAGGGGTTGGCTGCCGATCCGGCTGTCACGGATATTTTTGTCAACGCCCCAGACTCCGTATGGGTTGACCGGGGAGCGGGCCCGGAGCGGGTGGCCGTGGTGTTCCCCAGCGAGGGGCAACTGCGCGCCTTGGCAGTTCGGCTCGTGGCAAGTGGCGGGCGCCGGCTCGATGAAGGGAGCCCCTGCGTAGATGTCAAAATTCCGGCCGGATACCGTGTGCATGCGGTGCTCCCGCCCATCTCTACCGCGGGAACTCTTTTATCCATCCGCACAAGACAGAAGAGCGCGCTGACACTGGCCCAAATGGTGGATTCAGGAGCCATGCCACAAATACTGGCGGAGATTTTGGCTCAGGTCATGGAAAAACGGTTGAACTTCTTGATCAGCGGTGCCACGGGGGCAGGGAAAACCACGTTGCTCTCGGCACTCTTGGGATTATGCGAACCATCCGAACGACTCGTTCTCATAGAAGACGCCGCGGAACTTGAACCACTGCATCCGCACGTGCTCACCTTGGAGGCCAGACACGAAAACGCTGAAGGGGCCGGTGCCGTGGATTTGGCGGAACTAGTTCGCCAGGCTTTGCGGATGAACCCTGGACGGCTCATCGTGGGTGAGTGCCGTGGCCGGGAAGTTCGTGAGCTTCTCATGGCACTCAACACCGGCCATAGCGGTGGCGGAGGAACCATCCACGCCAATAGCGCTCGCGATATCCCTGCCCGGCTGGCTGCGTTGGGTGCGCTCGCAGGCATGAGCCAGGAAGCGGTGTTTCTGCAGGGTGGAAGCGCCTTGGACGCAGTCATCCACGTGGAGCGTCGCCTCGGTAGGCGGGTGGTTTCTGAGATTGCCATGGTGGAATTGCGCCATGGTCGGCTAGAAACGGTGCCGGCTCTTTCATTGGCTGCTGCCGTCCCTGAACGTGCCCATGATCCGGTGGCCGCCCGATTGCTCGACGGCCCGGCCTGGCCCGTCCTGGCAGAGCGCTTGGGTCTTGGGAACTGGGAGATAGGTGGAAAGAATCCGGGCAGCAGCGGCTCGGCAATGCCGTCCCATCAACAGCCCAAATCCGGCCCCGGGCAAAGCCCCGGAGCCGCGGCAGAGACGGAACGGACATGATCGGATCCTTCGTCTTGTTTCTCATCCTGGCAATGGCGGCCTGGCTGCTCTTCACCGCTACGGCGGCACTGCGCAATGCTCCGGTGCGCAGGCTGAGACACGCACGGAGATTGAGCACACAAGGACGCAGAGCGAGCGAAGCGGAATCTCTGCCACGCTTGGTACGCCAGATGGCGTCGCTTCTGGCTGCCGGGCGTACGGGTGCAGAGCTTTGGGGCGTCTTAGCCCAGGTGCTCGTGGCAGAACCACCGAATCCCAGGATTGGGGGGCGAGGGTTCTTGGCAAAAAAGCCCGTGTCCAAGGAAACCGGGGACGCTGCAACAGTGGAGTTACTCCTTGCTGTTCAGCGTGCCAGCACGCTGGGTTTTTCCAGTGCAGCGGCCATCCGCAGCGCTTGTGCCGAGCGCGCAGTCGGTTTGAGGGGAAGATCTCACGCCCCGGCGTTGACGCCCGGACAGCACCTGTTGTGGGTGGAAACTGCTGCCTGTTTTGAGGTCTGTGAGGCCAGTGGCGCCCCCGTGGCCGCTGTTCTGACTAGGCTGGCCGACACTATGGAAGCGGACTTCGATGCGGCCGCCTTACGTGAAACGGCTTTAGCAGGGCCCCGCGCGACAGTGAGGTTGTTGGGCTGGCTGCCCTTCATTGGTGTGGGCTTAGGAATGGCCATGGGCGTTGACCCCTTCGCCGTCCTTTTCGGTTCGCCGGTTGGCTGGGCCGTGCTGTGTGCAGGGATCGCTTTTTCCGTGGCGGGCCAGTTGTGGTCAGCTGCCTTGATTAGGCATGCCGCGCACCCGCAGGGCAGCCCTGTGCAGAGCGTGACGGGCGTCAAGGAACGGTTGTCCTGGATATCCGCAAAAATGAGGCACTAATCATGGGTGCAGTTGTTGTCTTCCTCCTTGCTGCGGCAGCGATCCTCCTCCTCTCAAGCTCCACGGGTCCTGGCATTGCCGGAAGGTACCTGAGCGGTAACAGATCAGAGCAGCGGGATGGTCCGGCCAGCTTTGGCACGGCAGCGCAGCTATCCGGTTCGGAGCAGGCGGGCGCAAATCATGGCAGCGGCATAGTCAATGTGCCTTTGATGCTGGATTTTTTGGGCACCGCCCTTGAAACGGGGTTACCCATGCAAAATGCGTTGCACGTAGTGGCCGGAGCAACAGGGGGCACTGTCCGCGAGGCTCTTCGCAGGGTGGCGGCCGCCTTGGAAATAGGCGTTTCCTGGCAGGATGCTTGGGAAGGAAACACGGAAAGCAGCGAGTTGGCCCAGATACATTCAGCATTGATCTTTGGTGCCCTTACAGGCGCAAGTGCCGCCTCGCTGCTCTATGCCGAAGCCGCCCAAATTCGCAGATCCCGAGGGCGTCAAGCGGAGAAACGGGCAGCTGCGCTCGGCGTGAAACTGGTCCTGCCGCTGGGCCTGTGCTCATTGCCCGCGTTTGTTGCCTTGGGAATTGTGCCAGTAGTGATTGCCATGGTGCCGGCTTTCTAGGTGACCTACCGGGCCACTTGTTCATCCGGCTCAGCGTCTAGACAGCGTCGTAGCTATAGGCGGGCCGCCTGTTCATTTATCCACAGGTGGTGCCGGAACCCAATCCGCCCACCAAACACATTTGTCCTCTTCCACTGGGACGGCGGTGAGTGAAAAGTTGATTCATCAGCTCGTTTTATTGCTGTCGCGAATTTATCGGCAGCGGAGAATTCGCGCTGGGGCAGAATCCGATCCGGCTGCTGCCACAAGAATCACTACTCATGAGGAGTCACGATGAACAGCAATGATGCTGCGCATGGCGTGGTAACAAGGACGGCAAGCAAGGTAGATCTGGATAACGTCGCTGAGATTTTTCCCGGAGCTAGCAACAATGTGCCCGTTGCGAACCGGCCCATCCGCTCCGTACGGTCCCGGTGGTGGCGCCCAAGGGCAGGGCTGGAAGCGGGAATGGCAACTGCTGAGTACGCCATCGCCACATTGGCAGCCGTGGGATTTGCTGGCCTTTTAGTGGTGATCCTCAAGAGCGATGAAGTTCGCGGCTTCTTGATGAACATCATTCGCACGGCGTTGAGCATGTAACTAAGGTTGCCTCGGCAGCCACTAAGCCCGTCTCAGCGGATGGCTTTGAACAGCGGAATGGAGTGCATCGTGGAAGAGCCTGGGTTGGGCACTGTGCAACAGGCGGGCACTGTGCCAGCGCTTGTTAGTCGGTGCCACGGACCAAGATCCCGTGGTTCGGTTACTGCCGAACTTGCCGTGGTTCTGCCCGCTGTCATGGTGCTGTTAGCACTGCTGCTGCTGGGTTTTTCCACCAGCGTGTTGCAATTGCGCTTGGAAGAAGGCGCCAGAGCAGGTGCTCGTGCACTGGCTAGAGGAGAATCTCCCGGACAAGTGGTAGAAGCTGCCTCACGGGTATCGGGTGAAGGCGTAACAGTTACCGTGGATCGCGCCGAAGGATATGGGACGGTCACCGTATCTGGCCGGGCAGGTGGAGTCCTCTCCGGGCTGGTGCCTTGGACTCAGTCAGCACAAGCCACGGCAAAGGACGAGTCAGCTGTGCCATCACTTGTCCAACGAAAGAACCGCTCAAATCCTGCTGACGGGAGTGCCGCTCTATTCATGGATGGTTCAACAGTCCACAAGTCATCCTTATGGCGGTGGGCTAGAAGTCCAGAATGTCCGCTGCGAGATGGGCGTTGTGAGGCGCTCGCAATGGATGGGGGAGTGGTTGACCATGGGCGGCAGTGAGCGAGGAGCTGGCACCATGCTGGGTGCGGGGATTGCCCTCGCAGTGCTCATTCTGCTGGCGCTGCTCATGGGGCTGGCAACGGCCGCGGTGGCAGCCGGGAAGGCCGCATCCGCCGCCGATCTGGCAGCCCTGGCCGCAGCAGATGCTTATAGGGGACTGAGTTCAGAGGTGCCTTGTCAGGTTGCGGCAGACATAGCAGCAGCCAATTCTGCGGCTCTTGTGGAATGCCTTGAGATGCCGGAAAGCAGATCTGTGCAGGTGAAAGTTCTTGTTAGAACAACTTTGCCGTGGCCTGCGCAGGGGCAGGCAAGAGCGGGCCCGCCACCGGATACAGTCCGGCCTCTGGAGAGCGGCACCAAACCCTGACCGGCACATGCACGGACTGCCTGCCATGGTGCCGTTTTGAAAAGTGAAAAGTGGAAAGTGAACAGTGGAAAGTGAACAGCGGATAGTGAGATCAGCCGGGGGCGTTGTCCAGCAGGATCTTCAAGAGCATGACGGCCCCCCGTTTATCCAGTGGATTGTTCTTGTTGCCGCACTTGGGCGATTGAATACAAGAGGGGCAGCCGGAGGGGCACTCGCAGGCTTCAATGGCCTCCATGGTGGCGCGAAGCCAAGTTCGGGCCATGTCGAAGCCGCGCTCGGCAAAACCTGCGCCGCCCGGATGACCGTCATAGACAAAAATGGTGGGCTGGCCGGTGTCCGCATGAAGCGCTGTGGAAACTCCGCCAACATCCCATCTGTCGCTTGAGGCCACGAGAGGGAGTAAACCAATGGCGGCATGCTCAGCGGCATGGAGGGCGCCAGGAAATTGTGGTTCCACTAACCCGCCAGCCAAAAGCGTCGCGTTGTCCATGGTGAACCACACGGCCTTAGTGAAGAGGTCACGGGCTTCCAGCTCTAGAGGTTCCTCACCAAGAACCTCATTGGAGATGGTGGCCTTGCGTTGGAATGAAACAACCTGCGTACGGACCTGCACAGCACCAAAATGCATTTCCACTGGCCCCCACAGTTCGTGCTTGACTGACTCAACAACCTCAATTTGAGTGACATCTCGGGCCGTTGTATAAAAGTCGGGAGTGCCGCGGCGCACCAGAGCGCAATGGTCGGCTTCATTGAGTTCCAACACCACGTAGCTGGTTCCTTGGTGGACGTACACAGCTCCGGTATGGGCTTGATAGTGGGATTGGGGAGAGCCCATGGTTCCCAGCAGTGCGCCTGTGTCAGCTTCGATGATATTGATAGGGCCACCACCGTCGTCACGCAGGTTGACCATGGCGGCCGCACGCTGCGGGTGGGTCCAAAACCAGCCGGCGGGGCGACGCCGCAAATATCCCTGCTCCACCAGCTGCTCCAGCACGGCCGGCGCGCTGTCATCAAAAATGGCCAAGTCGTCAGGGGTGAGGGGCAGCTCGGCCGCAGCGGCACACAGATGCGGTCCCAGGACGTAGGGATTTGCAGGGTCAAACACGGTGGCTTCGAGGGCGCTGTCAAAGATAGCCTCTGGGTGATGGACCAAAAAGGTGTCGAGTGGGTCATCGCTGGCCACAAAAGCTGCCAGGGCGTCCTGCCCTGCACGCCCCGCGCGACCAATTTGTTGAAAAAAAGAGGCCTTAGTCCCAGGCCAGCCAGCAACAAGAACCGCATCCAGTCCGGAGATGTCGATCCCCAATTCCAATGCTGACGTGCTGGAGATTCCCAGTAAGTCTCCTGCGCGGAGCGCCTTTTCCAGTTCCCGGCGCTCCTCCGGTAAATAGCCGGAACGGTACGCCGCCACACGTGGCGGAAGGCTGGCATCGACGTTTTCTAGGAGCCGTTTGGTTACTGTGGAGATGGTTTCGGCGCCCCGGCGGGATTTGATGAAGGCAATGGTGCGCACATGGGCGGAGACCAGATTCGCCAGCAAATCTGCCGTTTCGGCGATGGCGGTGCGTCTTGTTTTTGCATCATTTTCGCCTGGAAACTCCGTCAACTCCGGTTCCCACAATGCCACTGTGGTGGCACCGTGAGGAGAGCTATCCTGCGCGAAAGTTGTGACAGGGGCTCCTATCAGGCGCGCAAACGAGCTGCCCGGGTCAGCCGAGGTGGCGGATGCGCCGATAAAAACCGGATCAGACCCGTAATGGGCGCAGATCCTCCTTAAGCGCCGTAACAAGAGAGCAACATGGGAACCGAAAACTCCGCGGTAACTATGTGCTTCATCGATGATGACGTATTTCAACCGCTTGAAGAATCGCGCCCACCATGTGTGGTTGGGCAAAACACCAAAATGCAGCATGTCCGGATTGCACAGGATGAAGTTGCTGTGATCGCGGATCCAGCGCCTATCGCCCGGGGCGGTGTCGCCGTCGTAGGTGGCTGCCCGCAGGGTGGGCAAGTTGAGCGAGTTTAGAGCGGCAAGCTGGTCAGCTGCCAGCGCCTTGGTGGGGGACAGATAAAGGGCCACGGCGCCGTCGGCCTCTAAAAGTCCGGGATTTTCCGCCAGCCGCAGGGCTGCCCGGTGGACAGCGTCCAGAGCGGGTAATTGATAAGCAAGTGATTTACCAGACGCAGTGCCCGTGGCAACTATGGTGTGCTGGCCTTCATAGGCACTCGTGGCGCCTTCCACCTGATGCAGCCAAGGCTGGTCAACACCCAGAAATGAATAAGCCCTGACAATGTCGGGGTGAACCCAATCCGGCCACGGCCGGTGCACAGCTTGCCGGGCCGGAATTCTCCGAACATGCTGCAGCTGGGCAGGGGCATTTCCCCCGCCGAGCAGCGGAATAAGGGAATCATTGATGGACACCTTCATCATTGTGCCACCGGATTGTGCCGCTGAAGTCTCGCTGTCAAGGCTCCAGCTATGCCAATCTCCACGGGACTACTTCCTGGAGGCGGTTATCAGTGGGTGCGGGTCAGCTCTTCGATGCGGGATTTGGGCACCAAGACGGTGACGGGGCTGATGGCGCGCCAGCCGAGTTTGAAGTACAGCCGTTGTCCATCGGTGCTGGCTAACAACAGCCCGGTGGTCACTGGATGGGCCTGGGCTCTGGCAGTCATGGCCTTCATGAGCAGCATGCCGTAACCGCGGCGTCTGTGCTGAGTGTGGGTTTCAATCTGATCGAAGATGGCATATTCGCCGTAGATGCCCACCTTTCCCGCCGCCAGAACAGTTTGCCCGCGCACAATCGCAACAGAGAAACGCTCCTCGCAGACTGAAGAGCTATGCTTGCCGCCCATCGCCTTGACCACCAAGGACAGCTCAGGGTCGCCCAAAAAAGGGTCCTGATTATCTTGATTCTCCAAATGGCACACCATGAGCTGCTCTGAGGCGGAGAGCATTCCCATCCCTGATTGGTGCGCCATCTTTACGTACTTGTGCACATCGGAGCCCAGCACACACAAAGCACGTTGAGATGAAGCATTCACTTCTTGAGCCAAGCTAGCAAAAGAGGACGGGGTGGGATTGGTAGTGAAGTATTCCCAACCGCTATTGCGATCGAGGCGCAAGGCGGCCAAATACCCTGTTCCGGAGCGACTCGGGTAGCTTCTTAGCGCAGTCCAGCCGGCAAACCATGCAGCGCTCTGGTCAGCTAGCCCTGTGGAGGCAACGATCATGGGCTCAGCCTATCCCTTTGGACAGTCCGGAGGGGCGCAGGCGAAGCCATTTGGTGGCACAAAGTAGGCTTTAATACGTGGCTTTGAACAAAATTGTGCTCTTTTACGGCTTTACTCCCCTTAGCGATCCAGAAGCGATCAAGCTCTGGCAACGTGCCCTGTGCGAAAAGCTCAGCCTTAAGGGGCGCATCATCATCTCCAAAGATGGCATCAATGCAACTGTTGGCGGTGACATTAGGGACGTCAAGCAGTACCTCAAAACCACGCGTGAATACCCTGGCTTCAAGAACATGGACATCAAATGGTCAGACGGCACGGGGGATGATTTTCCCCGCCTGAGTGTGAAGGCCCGGGACGAGATTGTCAGCTTCGGTGCCCCCGGTGAACTCAAAGTGGATGAAAATGGCGTGGTTGGCGGTGGCACGCACCTGTTGCCGCAAGAGCTTCACGAACTTGTTGCCGAGAAGGAATCCAAGGGTGAAGAAGTTGTATTCTTCGACGGCCGTAACGCCTTCGAGGCGCAAATCGGCAAATTTAAGAACGCCATTGTGCCCGACGTCGAGACGACCCACGACTTCATTAAAGAACTTGACTCGGGCAAGTACGACGATCTTAAAGACAAGCCGGTGGTCACCTACTGCACCGGCGGTATCCGCTGTGAAGTGCTCAGCTCCCTCATGGTCAACCGCGGTTTTAAAGAGGTTTATCAAATGGACGGCGGCATTGTCCGCTATGGGGAAACCTTCAAAGACAAGGGTCTCTGGGAGGGCTCTCTCTACGTCTTCGACAAGCGCATGCACATGGAATTCAGCGAGGAAGCCAAAGAAGTTGGCCATTGTATCCGCTGCAACAACCCCAGTAACAAGTTCGAAAACTGCTCCAACCCCAGCTGCCGCAACCTGAACCTGTACTGCACCAGCTGCGCCGCGAACCCATCAACACTGCAATGCCCGCAAGGCTGCACCGAATAGCCCTGGGGTTCACGGATTAAGCTGGAGTTCCTGAGGAAGGAATGACCATGTGGAACGATTATGGACTGACATGGGGTGACGCCGCCCGAGTGGTGCTCTCCGCGATTGCCCTCTACCTTTTTGTCTTGTTATTGATTAGGTTCTTGGGCCAACGCACCATGGCGAGCTTGTCTAGTTGGGACCTCGCTGCGGCGGTGGCGCTCGGTGCCGTTGTTGGCCGGGCAATCTTGGGCTACACACCCACGCTTTTGGCTGGTGCTTTGGGCTTGGTTACCTTATTGACGTTGCAGGCACTCACGGGTCAGTTGCGCCGTTTTCCCCGCGCCGAGGCGGTCGTGAGCAATCGTGCCTACCTACTCATGGCTGGCAGCGAGATTGTTCCAGCAAACTTGTGGCGCACCCATGTTTCCGAACAGGAGATTACCGTACGGCTACGCTTGGCCGGTATCCGCAGCCGCACGGAGATCGCCGCCGTAATCCTCGAAGCAACGGGTGAGATCAGCGTTCTGCGGGTAGGCATTGGCATCGAGCCAAGTTTTTTGGCGAATGTGAAGGGCGCGGAACTAATCCCGGCAGCCTTCTTAGCCCAGCCACAGGACTGATCCAGCCACTGATGGCTACTCGCGGAGCTAGAGTCCCATCAAAGCTGGTGCCCTCACCGTGGTGCTAAAAATCATGACCGCCGTCGCCAATACCAGGGACATTTGGATGGTATCTGCCCAAATGCACTCGCCGGGTGAAGCGGATGGCCGGCCGGATGAGCATTTCTATACTTCCCAGGACAAACAGCCACGTACCCATATGGGTTAACGCCGGTGAAAAGAACAAAATACTCCCCACCAGAAACCACAGCCCTATCAAGAGGTCGTTGACTATGCTGATTGTTTCGTAGCGTTGGCGAATGATGAGTTCCTCATGGCCCAGGTGCAGAATCAAGGGCTGCTCAGATTCGCCCCCACCGTCTCGCCTAGATTTTGCATCCATGGGCAAACCATACCGTGGTGGTCAACGGGCGTTGCAGACTCGTTAGGCTTGATCCATGACTGATTTCGCTACGATCCCCGACGCCCCGCAAAGTGATAACCCTGACATCCTTGCCGGATTGGCCCACGACCTGACAGCCATCAATTACACGGTCGACGGTGTGGCGGAGCTCCTTGGCAAGGACGCGAACCAGGCGCTGGGTAGAGACCAAACCGTACCGGCAGCACTGCTGCTGCGCACCAACACCTCGCCGCTGGCCACACTAGTGAAGGTGTGGCTGGTGGACCAGAGCGTCCCTGCCGCGGAGCTGGCCGGCGCACTGCCATCAACCGGTGTTGAAGCGTTGCTGAAAATGGGCATCGTGGAAGGTGCCGGAACCCCGGGTATGGTTCGTGCCGCCGTCGACCTCCGCCCTTACGGCTGGCCCGCAGCTACGGAAGATACAGCGGAGACTAACCTGTGGGTGGCCAGCGATCTCGGCGCACACCAGCGTCCTGGCGTGCTGCGCAAGGATCACGTGCTGGGTATTGGGCAGGCCTCTCTGACACTGGCGCAAGGGACCATGCGCCGCACCGTTGAGAGGGCGCTGGATTTGGGCACCGGGTGCGGCATTCAGCTGTTCCACCTGCTCAGCCATGCCAAAGCCGTGGTTGCCACCGACATCTCCGAGCGTGCACTGGCCTTCACCCGTTTCAATCTGGCTCTCAATGCACAGGCTCTTGGCCTCACACAGGCTGACCTTGAACCAACCAACCCGGGCGCCCGCGTGTCCCTGCGCCTGGGCAGCCTGCTGGAACCTGTCGCGGGGGAGCGCTTTGATCTGGTGGTTTCCAATCCGCCGTTCGTCATCACACCCCGTCACCGAGGGGAACAGAGCAGCGAACAATTCACGTACCGCGACGGCGGCATGGCTGGGGACGCCATCGTGGAGTCTCTGGTGCGCGAACTGCCCACCGTGCTGGCCACCGGCGGTACGGCACAGATGTTGGGCAACTGGGAAATCCAGCATAGTGCGGACAGCACCAGCTCGGGCTCGGGCACCAGCGTGCTGTGGCATACCCGCCCCGCGCAATGGCTGGCACCGGGAATTGAGGCGTGGTTCATTCAACGCGAGCAGGTGTCCCCGGGCGGCTATGCCGAAACCTGGCTCCAGGATGCCTCGCAGGGCCGTGACCAGGTGGCCTATGCCAACGCTTATGAGGACTACCTGCTCGATTTCGCCTCCCGCGAGGTGGCCGGAATCGGCTTCGGTTACATTGTGCTGCGCCGTCCCACGGCGCAAGAAACCGTTGATGAACCTCGCTTCGAGGAAATTCTGTACCCCATCGAACAACCCGTTGGCCCTCATCTGGCAGACGCCTTGGAGCGTGCACAATGGCTCAAGGCGCATCCAGACCTCACCTTCGAATATCTCTTAGTGGCCTCGGACGTCACGGAGGAACGCCATCAGAAGCCTGGGGCAGAACATCCCGGCGTGATCCTCCTTCGCCAGGGAGCTGGATTGCGGCGCACCAACTTGCTCAGCACCGAGCTGGCCGGCTTTGTTTCCGCGTGCGACGGCGACCTCACCGCCGGGCAGATCATCGGCGCCTTGGCTGTGTTGATGGAACGTGACGACGCTGAATTCACCCAATCCCTGGCACGGGACGTACGCAACTTGGTGCGCGACGGCTTCTTGCTCCCGGCCTGAGACTTTCCCCGCCCGCCCCTCACATCCGCTACCGCCCCCCACATCCGCGCCCTGTCTACCGGGCGCGGATGTGGGGGGGCGGTAGCGCTGACCCGACTGGCACTACCAACTGGCACTACCGACTGGGGCCACCGTGTGGTGCAAATGACATATCTGGACGGGACAGGTTCGCTGCGGGAGATTCTGCGAAGCGTCCACGGCACGGGGAAGCGGTTCTCCCATGGCCTTGATCCGCAACGACGAAGAAGTTGCCGAAGAGCCAAAATACGTGGGATTTGACCCGGAGATTGCGGTCCTCGGCTCGCGCCACGCGCTCCCTAAGGCCTTATCTGAGCTGCCCATCAGCAAGACCATTTTCCTTGTTGATGAAAACGAATAAAACCCGGTACCGCCGCCTTCCCAACGGTTGCTCCGGCAAGCCAAATTTCCCCGGCAGTACGCGTTCACAGTAAAAATATGGTGAACTAGCTCAGGGGACACCGTTCGTCCACCATTCATTCCCTGTAGGAGTACCGTGCCCAGCAAGGCAGCAGCCAGCAAGCCCAAGACCGGCAAAAAGCTCGTTATTGTAGAGTCCCCTGCCAAAAGCAAGACCATCGCCAAGTACTTGGGCGAGGGGTTCGTTGTTGAGGCCTCGATCGGGCACATTCGCGACCTGCCGCAGCCTTCCGAGCTGCCCGCAGAGCTGAAGAAGTCCTCGATCGGCAAGTTCGCAGTGGACCTTGAAAACGACTTCAAGCCGTACTACGTCATCTCTTCAGATAAGAAGAAGAAGGTGGCCGAGCTCAAGGCGCAGCTCAAGGACGCCGATGAACTTTACCTCGCAACTGATGGGGATCGCGAAGGCGAAGCTATTGCGTGGCACCTGCTCGAGGTACTCAAGCCCAAGGTGCCCGTGCATCGGATGACCTTTGCCGAAATCACCAAGGAATCGCTCCAGCGCGCCCTGGGAAACCTGCGTGAACTTGATACAGACCTTGTTGATGCGCAGGAAACCCGCCGAGTAGTTGACCGCCTGTTCGGCTACGAGCTTTCCCCGGTGCTGTGGCGCAAGGTGGCCCCGAAGCTTTCCGCCGGCCGCGTGCAGTCAGTGGTGACCCGCATGGTGGTTGAGCGTGAGCGTGAACGCATGGCCTTCCGCTCCGCCAACTATTGGGACCTGGCTGGAACCTTCAGTACCACTGACACCGGCGAGTCTTTCAGTGCCAAGCTGGCCGCGGTGGATGGCAAACGTGTTGCCTCGGGCCGTGATTTTAGTGATCAGGGCGTGCTGACCGGCAAGAACGTTACACACCTGGACGAGGTTGCCGCCAAGGCCCTCGCGGCAGGGTTGCAGGATGTTGAATTTTCAGTCCGTTCGGTGGAACACAAGCCGTACACCCGCCGCCCGGCCCCGCCGTTTACTACCTCCACACTGCAGCAGGAGGCGGGGCGTAAGCTGCGCTTCTCCTCCAAATCGACCATGTCGACAGCCCAGCGCCTGTATGAAAATGGTTACATCACGTATATGCGTACGGATTCTTCTTCGCTGAGCGATGAGGCCGTCAACGCTGCCCGCCGGCAGGCTTCGGAGCTGTACGGCCCCGAATTCGTGCCCGCCGCCAAGCGTGTTTACGCCAGCAAGAGCGCCAACGCCCAAGAAGCCCACGAGGCCATCCGTCCCGCCGGTGACTCTTTCCGTACCCCGGCTCAGGTTGCCAGCGCCCTGCGAGGAGATGAGTTCAAGCTCTACGAGCTGATCTGGAAGCGCACCGTTGCTTCTCAGATGGCTGATGCCAAGGGCTCGACGGCGACCATCAAGTTGGGTGCCAAAGCCTCCGGTGGCGCTGCTGATGGGCAGGATGCCGAGTTCTCAGCTTCAGGTACTGTCATCACCTTCCGTGGTTTCCTGGCCGCGTATGAGGAAGGCCGGGATGAGTCCCGCAACGCCTCCGATGATTCAGACCGCCGCCTGCCCAACGTCAAGGAAAATGACTCTCTGAGCGCCGCCGATGTCCAGGCCAATGGCCATGACACCACGCCTCCGCCGCGCTTTACGGAAGCATCCCTGACCAAGGAAATGGAAGAGCGCGGAATTGGCCGCCCGTCCACTTACGCCTCTACCTTGTCCACCATCATGGACCGCGGTTATGTTCGCAAGCAGGGTTCCGCCCTGGTGCCGAGCTGGATCGCGTTCTCCGTGGTGCGCTTGCTGGAACTGCACTTCACCGATTACGTGGACTACGAGTTCACTGCCGGTATGGAAAAGGGTTTGGACAGGATCGCCAACGGCCAGGAGCAAGGCTCCGACTGGCTGACCCATTTCTACTTTGGTGATGACGGCAACCGCGGTTTGCAGGACATTGTCAATAACCTTGGCGACATTGACGCTCGCGAGATTAACTCTATGCCCATCACCGACACCTTGGTGTTGCGTGTGGGTAAGTTTGGCCCGTACCTGGAATCCACCGTCCCCACGGTGGATGCCAAAACCGGTGAAATTATTGAGGCGGCCCGCGCCAATGTGCCCGAGGATCTGGCTCCGGATGAGCTCACGCCCGAAAAGGCGCAAGAACTCATGGACACTGCCGCCCCTGAGGAACGTGTTCTGGGAGCGGATCCCGTTTCCGGCAACACAGTGGTGGCCAAAAACGGGCGTTACGGTCCGTATGTCACCGAAGTCATTCCGGAAATGACAGAAGAGCAAATCGCCAACCAGCCGGTGGAGTACTACAAGAACGGCAAGCCGAAGCCGCCGAAGAAGCCCGTTAAGGTCAAGCCGCGGACCGGTTCAATTTTCAAAGCCATGAGCGTGGAAACCGTCACGCTGGATGAAGCTTTGGCGATCATGAGCCTGCCGCGAGTCTTGGGTGCAGACGCTGAGGGCAACGAAATCACTGTGCAGAACGGCCGCTTTGGCCCGTATCTGAAGAAGGGTTCGGACTCGCGCTCCATCGGCTCCGAGGAAGAGATCTTCACCATCACGTTGGAAGCGGCGTTGGAGATATACTCCCAGCCCAAGCAGCGAGGCGCGCGCGCCGCGGTGCCGCCCTTGGCAGAGTTTGGTGAAGACCCCGTTTCAGGCAAGAACATTGTGGTGAAGGAGGGCCGCTTTGGCCCCTACATCACTGACGGCGTTACTAACATCACGGTGCCCCGCGGAACCGAAGTTGAACAGCTGACTCGGGAAACCGCCGTCGAGCTTCTGGCCGACAAGCGTGAGCGAGGTCCCGTTAAACGGACTGCGAAGGCGCCTGCCAAGAAGCCCGCAGCCAAGGCCCCGACTAAGAAGAAGGCACCTGCCAAGAAGTAGCCGAGAAGTACTAACAAGTAAAAAAATTTCAAGAGCCCATTCAGGGTATGGAAAAGCCCCGCCCAGGCGGGGCTTTTCCATACCCTGAAGCCTTTTATAAGCAGCTTCCTACGCTGGTGGCGGGGGTTGAGCAGGCTGAAACCCGTCGATGGTATGCGTAACATAAAGCTCGATGGGAATGTGATCTGTATCATCGTGCAGGTAGCTCTCTTGTGTGCTGCCTATCACGATCCATGGTGGTTCGTTGCAGCCGCAGGCGCTCGTATCCACCTGACACATCCAGCTTCCACGGGGAAAAATGAAACTTCGCCATCGCAAGGGCAGAAACGCGATTGTTGCGGCTCTGGCCGCGGCCACGCTGACCCTGGCCTCCACCGCCGTCGTACTTCCAGGGGCAAATGCTGCCGTGGCGCCTGCGCTTGCCCCTGCGGTTCTTGCCGTTAATGCACCTTCGGGTTCAGTTCCTGTGACTCCCGTGGGTGCACCCGCGACCGTCCCCGGACTGAAGACATGGACAGCAGCCACCGGCGCATTCACCCTAGGTGACGGCGCCAAAGTGATCGGTGCTGATGCGCCGCTTAGAGGCGAACTTGCCACTGAACTCTCCTCGATTCTTGATCGCACCGTGGGCACTGCAGCTACCGGTGCCATAGCCGGAGATATCGAAGTTGCCGTAGATACTTCCCGCAGTGCCGCGCTGGGCGAGGAAGGCTACGAGCTTGTGGTCGGTGAAACGCTCAAGGTCACCGGAGCAACCACCACAGGTGCCTTCTACGGAGCCCAGACCATCCTGCAATTGATGACTCAGGGCAATGTCGTCAACAAGGGAAGCTCCATTGACTTCCCGCGGTACCAAGAGCGCGGCGTCGGCTTGTGCGCATGCCAGTTGAAAATCTCTATGGAATCTCTAGAGCGCACCATGAAGGATATGGCGTACAACAAGCTTAACCAGCTGTGGTTGGAAACGAAGCTGAAATCGGATGCCTACCCCAACGCCAATTTCTGGTCCTATTACACCAAGGCTGAAGCCGCCCAGATCAGCGCATGGGCAAAAAAATATCACATCAATTTGATTCTGGAAGTTAACTCTCCCGGTCACATGCGTCCTTGGCTCTACAAGTACCCTGAGTTGCAGTTAGTTAACAACGCTGGTGTTAAGAAGGAAAATCAGCTGGACATCAGCAAGCCCGAGGCCTTGGAAATGGTCACGACTCTGGCTGACGAATACGCCGCGGCGTTCCCGGATTCGCCTTACTGGCATATGGGCGGTGACGAATACATGATCAGTGACAGCTACAGCAACTACTCACAGTTTGCTGCCTTTGTCGCTGCGAACCCGGACAAGTTCCCAGCCGGTTCCGGCCCCGGCGATGTGTTCATCTGGTTCATGAACCAGGTCAATGCCCACGTCAAGGCCAACGGCAAGACGCTGCGTATTTGGAACGACGGCGTGCCAGCCTCCAGTGTTGTCAAGCTGGATACTGACATTGTGGTTGAGCACTGGGTTAACTCCGGCCCCACGCCTCAGGCATTGCTGGATTCAGGCCACAACGTGCAGAACTCCATGCAGGGGCTGTACTTCAACCGACCTGGCGCCTATAACGTGAACCTGGCCAACCTATGGAACACGGGTTGGACGCCGGAGAAGTTCGACGGCGGACGAACCGCCACTGATGTGCCCGGCAAGGGCAAAATCATCGGAGCGAAGCTCTCAGCATGGCCCGATGACACACCCGCAGCCACTGAGGCAATGGTTGAGGAACAGATGTTCGCGACCATGCGTTTCCTGGCCCAGGCAACATGGGGTAGCCCCAAACCCACAGCTGACTTCACCCAGTTCACCACCTTGACCAATAAGCTTGGCCGGGCCCCCGGGTACAACAGCTACAACCGCACACCCCTTGGTAACGGTGGCTACACCATCTCCACAGCAAATAAGTCAGTCAATGCGGCGGCCGCTGGCGTCACTGTTTCAACAGCCCCCAATAGCACTTGGACCCTGGCTGCCACCACTGACAACTACTACAAGATAACTGCTGAGAATGGCCAGTGCTTGGCCATGGCTGGTGGCACGTTGTGGCTAGAAGCGCCCATGGATCAGGACTTGGCACCTTCGCTTTCCACATGCACCACAACAGACCGTCGCGTGAACAACCTGCAAAAATGGGAAGTTCTCAAAGTTGATGGCGGCTACATGATTCGCAACGCCATCACCCAGATGCCTCTGAGCGTGAATGCTTCGGGAGCGTTGACGCAACAAGCTGCTGATGTGCTGGCACCGAGTGTCTTCGCCTTGGCAGGAGACCTCTCCACTAGCGTGACGGGCCCGGCCAGGGTTGTTGCTGGCACGCCGGTTTCCATCACCGTCAAGGTTGAGAACCGTACAGCCAGCACGGTTACGGGTGCTGTGGTTACCCCCACTGTTCCAGCCGGCTGGGCGCTCTCACCAGCATCCATCACTGTCGGAGAATTGAGCGCAGGAGCAGAAAAAACAGCAAAATTCACCGTAACTCCCGGCGCTGAAACACCCTACGGTAACTTCACCCTTTCCTCCTCGACCGCTTACACAGTGGGTGCCGAGTCTAAGATCAGTTCGTCGAGCACCACAGGATTGCTGACTTGCTCCGCAGTTCCTGTACGCCCTGTTGCTGCGGTTGTTGACAGCTTCAACAACGGCGGCGGGGAAATCACCCCGGGGTCCAATGCCATTGACGGTGATCCCAATACGTTCTGGGGAACCGCGTGGACGCCCTCCAACGCCCCGCTGCCACACACCATTAAGGTGGTTCTGGGCAAGGAGATGAGCATCTGTGCCGTCAATGCGCTGCCACGTCAAGGAACGAGTTCAGGTGCGGTTAATGGCCGTATCAAGGACTACGAAATTTACGTCAGCAACAGTGCTGATTCCTTGGGTACCAAGGTTGCCCAAGGAACCTTCCCCAACGTAGCCACGATGCAGAGTGTCGCGCTAGATTCTCCTGCCGTGGGACAGTTCCTGACTCTGAAAGCATTGTCGGAGCAGGCAGGTAATCCCTGGACTACGTTGGCAGAGTTGACCGTTGATTCAGTGGACTCAGCCCTAGTTCCGACGGTCCCTGCGACGACTGCCCCGGCAACAACCGATCCGGCAACAACGGCACCGGTAACGACTGCCCCGGCCACAACCGATCCGGCAACGACGGCGCCGGTAACGACGGCTCCGGCCACGACTGCCCCGGCAACGACGGCTCCTGCGACGACTACGCCGGTAACCTCGGCTCCTGCGACGACGGCGCCGGTAACGACGGCGCCCGCGACGGCTACAACGGTTGCTATGACCACGCCGACGGCCGAGGTCGTTGCTAAGGATGTTCGCCAGGGTCAAGCCCTGACGTTCACAGGTTCCGGGTTCCAGCCTGGCGAGCCAGTCTCCGGCGTTGTTCACAGTGAGCCGGTAGACCTTGGCACAACCGTGGCAGATGCCAATGGAAACGTTTCGTTCCTCTGGAATGTGCCTGCCAACTTCGCAGTGGGGGAGCACACCGTGATCCTCAGTGGTGAACACTCGCATCGTGTGGTTGAAGCCGTCTTTACTGTTTTGCCCACCTCGACCACCGAGCAAGGCAACAGCGATCTGGCTAACACCGGGGCAAACACCAGTGCCCTTTGGGTCGGTGCACTGTTGATGGCGTTGATGGGCGCCGGCATGGTCCTTGGAAACCGCCGCCGCGCAGGTCAGCACAAGTAGCTAACTGCTCAAACGAGGCCCTCTGGTGGCAAAGCGAGGCAATACGCTTCGCCACCGGGCGGCCTTCTGCATGGAATGGGTTCCGAGGGACAATAATGGGCTTATGAGATTAGGCGTACTCGACATTGGGTCAAATACAGTCCACCTGCTGCTTGTTGATGCGCGCCCCGGGGCAAACCCCGTGCCCTACGCCTCCCACAAGCGCCCGTTGAGCTTGGTGAAGTACCTTGATGATGAAGGAAACATCAGCGACGAGGGCCAACATGAGCTGATTGAGTTCATCCTTGAGGCGTGGGAATTTGCTGCCAAGCACAAGGCAAAGGATTTGTTGGCGTTCTGCACCTCAGCCATCCGTGAATCCACCAATGGTGCGGCCGTACTGGCCAGGGTCCAGCATGAGACCACTGTCCGCCTGACCGAACTGACCGGTGAAGAGGAGTCTGCAATGACGTTCTTTGCCGTGCGTCGTTGGCTCGGCTGGGGTGCGGGAACCATTTTGAACCTTGACATAGGCGGTGGTTCCTTTGAGATCTCCCAGGGCGAGAACGAGCTGCCAGTCCTGGCCCATTCGGTGCCGTTGGGTGCCGGGCGGCTGACCCGGGAATGGTTGGCTGAGGACCCGCCCACGGCCAAAAGCATTAAGGAACTGCGCAAGCACATCAAATCGACGCTCAAGGAACCTATCGCGGAAACCAAGAAGCTCGGTGTCCCGAACATCGTGACGGGCTCTTCCAAAACATTCCGTGCGCTGGCACGCATAACGGGCGCTGCGCCGTCGTCCATGGGGCCCTATGTGCGCCGGGAACTTCATCTGAGCGATCTTGGCTTGTGGTCCCAACGGCTCTCAGCGATGTCCTCGGCGGACAGATTGTTCTTGCCGGGTGTCTCATCCGCACGGGCACAACAGGTGCTGGCCGGGGCGCTCGTGGCACAGAGCGCCCTTGAAATGTTCAATGTGACGAGCATGCAAATCAGTCCCTGGGCGCTGCGCGAAGGTTTGATTCTGCGGCGCCTTGACCAGTTGGTCTTTGATGGCCCGCTGGACCCGCCTGCACATGTTGCTAAGCTGAGAAATTCGGATACTAAGTAGTAGAAAGGATGTCAGGACCTATGGATTCAACCAGCCCTAATCACGGCGCCGATGTTCCCAAGGCTCCACGGCGGCACATTCCCGTGGCACTTTCCACGGCATCTGTGTATCCACTTTCGGTGCATGACGGGTTCGCGGTGGCGGCGGATTTGGGGTACGACGGCGTCGAGGTGCTCGTGACACACAACGGTGACAGCCAGGATTCATCCGCACTGAACCGGCTGGCCGAACGGTATGAGCAACCCATTTTGGCGATCCATGCGCCTACGCTCTTGTTGACGCAGCAGGTTTGGGGCAGTGCCTGGAACAAGGTGCAGCGCTCAGCCCAGATGGCGGTGGATGTGGGCGCCGAGGTAGTGGTGGTGCATCCGCCGTTCCGCTGGCAGAACGGTTACGCCGAAACTTTTGCCCAGGGTGTACGCGATATTGCTGACGCTTTTGGAGTACGTATTGCAGTGGAAAACATGTACCCGTGGCGTGTCCGCGGACGCGAGGCATTGGCCTATCTGCCGCATTGGGATCCGGTGCGCATGGACTACCAGGACGTTACCTGGGACTTTTCGCATGCTGCCACGGCCGACGCTTCGAGCTTGGACGCCGTGCGGGCCCTCGGTAGCCGGCTGCGCCACGTCCACCTCACCGACGGGATTTCCCCGTCTACAAAGGACCAGCACCTGGTTCCGGGACGCGGCACGCAGGAGTGCGTTGAGGTGCTCCAGCACATTGCCCATAGCGGGTTCGACGGCGCGGTGGTCGCCGAAGTTTCCACTCGCAAGGCCAAGGGCGCCGGGCAGCGCGAGGAATGGCTGGCCGAGACCCTTGAATTTGCGCGAGTGCATTTGGGCCAGACAGCGCCCTAGCGGGCCCGCGGCACCGTGGGCTGAGGGCTCGGTGCGTTGGCGGTACCGTGCGTTGACCGCGCTGCGGCTCTCGCTTGTCGGGGCCAAGAGACGTTTAACGTGAAATCGCCGGAGACGTCGTCACCAGTGGATGGGGGGAATCACTGGCGAGATCTCCGGCGATTTGATTGGTCTTCAGGACAAGACCAATCCGATCATCACTCGCACCCTTATGAGGTATTTAAAAGACTACGGGCGGCTCTTGAGAATAGCCCGGGCGCAAGCTGTGCATTTGCCGTTAAACAATTTTTGTGCGCCTTCTGAGCCCTGAACCCGGGGTTCTGCGTTGCCCCAGCTTGCGTGTGTCGCCGGTGCAAAGCAAAGATGGAGACATGATGAAAAAGATTGTGTTTCTGGGTTGTGGCTCTATGGGCGAGGCCATTCTGGCGGGCATGCTGGCCGCGGGGGTATCGCCGCTGTCGGTTGTTGTCACGGTGCGCCGCCCGGAGCGAGCCAATGAACTGGCAATCAGGCACGGTGTTACGGCGCTGGCCTCAAATGAGGAATCCGGTGCCAACGCTCAGGCTGTTGAGGGGGCAAGCGTGGTGATCCTTGGCGTCAAGCCGGTAGGGATCACGGCCTTGTGCCAAGAAATTGCCGGTTCGCTCGAGTCCAACGCTGTGGTGATCAGCGTTGCCGCAGCGGTTTCGCTTGCACAGTTGGAAGGGGCGCTGCGCCCGGGACAGCCCGTGGTGCGTTCCATGCCGAACACGCCGCTAAAGGTTGGCAGGGGCGTTGTGGCGCTATCCGCCGGATCATCCGTTGACGAGCATCATCTTGCCAGCGCCCATGAGATTTTCGATGGTTCGGGTGTGGTTCTGGATATTGCAGAAGATCAGCAAAACGCTGTTTCAGCCATCAGCGGTTCCGGCCCGGCCTACGCATTTTACTTAGCTGAGGCCATGGCGGCTGCGGCGCAGGACTTTGGGCTCTCGCCCCAGATAGCCCATGTGCTTGCCCGCGAGACCGTAGCAGGGGCCGGGATGATGCTTGCGGAGCCGGGGGCCAACGCCACTGAGCTGCGCCGTGCCGTGACAAGTCCCAATGGGACCACGGAACAAGCCATCGCCAGCTTTGATCGCGAAGGCCTGCCCGGAATTATCCTCAAGGGTGCTCAAGCAGCTGCAGCAAGGGCCGCGGAGATCACGAAGGAGCTTTCCGCCCTCAACTGACGCTAGTGCAGCATTGGTCACATTTTTCACGACGCTAGTGCAGCAACGGTTAGTTGAGTCAGAACGCTATAGCTCTGGGCCCCATAGCTGGGATAGGGTCCGGCAGATGGGCCCCATTGCTGGGATAGGGTCCGCACGGGGGCTGGGGCAAGGGCAGGTCAGGAGGCGGCTTCCAGCGCTAACAGCAGGGCCTTGGCCTCGGGGCCACCCAGGTACGCGCCTGAGCGCCCGTCAGAGCGGACAACCCGGTGACAGGGAACCACCAGCGGCAGTGGATTGCGGGCACACGCTGTTCCCACAGCTCTCACAGCCCGCGGACTGGACGTCATGGCAGCCACCGCGGCGTAGCTGGCCGTATGCCCGTACGTGATCTGCGGCAGATAATCCAGAACCTCGCGCCGAAAGCCTTGCGCAAGCCTAAAATCCAAGGTCAGATCGAAGCGCCTCCGGTGCCCGGCGAAGTACTCATCCAGTTCGCGTGCAGCCGCATCAAGGCGTGCCGGTGCCAGAAATATCCGTGGGCTGATGCTCGCCGCTAGCGAGTCCAGCACGGAATCGTGGCCTTCGGAGGCGAAGGCCACCCGCACCAGTCCGGCCTCTGTGCGGGCCAACAACAGTGAACCCACCGGCGAATCGACTACGCGGTAGGCCACATCCACCAGCCCCTCGGCGGCCGCGGCAGCAGAAAAGTGACCGGCCAGCGCAGCCAAGGCCGCAGCCTCGCCGCCGGTAAGCGGTGCCAAAACTTCCGGAATTCCAGTCTCACTCATTGCCCCTCAATCCTTTCCGTGTCCCTTACCATCGCCGCCCAGCAGAGCACGCAGCGCCGCCATTGCATCAGAGGCGGCCCGCCGCGCAGCCGCCTCCGAATTCCCCAACAAAGCCGCCACCTCCGCATAGGGCAGCCCCACCAAATGGTGATAGACAACGGCCTCGCGCTGGCGCTGCGGCAACCTCGCCAACGCCGCCCACACGGCCGCAGCCGTTTCACCTGCCTCCACGGCATGTACGACGACGTCCCCGCCTTCCAGGGGACCGTCACCAGCGGTCTCCATGGGTTCCGGGACGCGGGCCGTGCGGCGCAAGTGGTCCAGTGACTTGTTGCGTGCGATCGTGACAAGCCAGGCCTGCCAATTCACAACCTTTTGCGCTGTCGGGTAGGTCCGCAGGGCTGCCAGGAAGGTTTCCTGCCAGACATCGTCGGCGTCCACAACCCCCACCATCGCCCGGCATACCCGCAGCACGGCGGTTCCGTGGGCAGAAACCAGCATCTCAAAGGGCGGTGGAGCTGCACGGGGTGCAGCCGCTGCCCGTGCCAATCCGGCCCCGCCCGATTCGTTCATGCTCACTTAGAACAGCCTCACCTAGAACAGCGCCTCAGTGTGCCCCAGCGCTGGGTTCTCCAACTCCAGAAGAAACTCCTTGCGCTTCAAGCCGCCGGCATAGCCCACCAGTGAACCATCGGCACCAACCACGCGGTGGCACGGGACAATGATGCTGAGGGGATTGCGGCCGTTGGCAGAGCCCACGGCCTGCGCCATGGAGGGATCGCCCAGCATTGACGCTAGCGCCCCATACGTTCGCAGCTCACCATAAGGAATCTGACTCAGCGCATCCCAAACCCGCTGCTGGAACGGAGAGCCTACGGGAGCCAGTGGAATCGTAAACTCGCGCAGCGAGCCGGCAAAATACTCACCGAGCTGCTCAGTCGCGGCGCAGAGCACCGGTGAGCCTGGGGGCCCAACCAAGTCACCCAACGTCTCCCACGCTGGGCGGCGCTTATGCTCGGCCATGTACACGCCCGCCAACCCGGCGCGGTTCTCCACAAGGGTCAGCAGGCCCACGGGCGAGTCAATAATCAGGTGTTGCATTATCAAAAAACCTCCTGCCCTGTAGACGCACACCGCGTATAAAATGTGAGGTTAGGGCCGGGCGGCGAAGCGCTCCAGCAGGTCCACATAGCCTGAAACAATGAGCATATCTCGGCTGGAAACACGAGTATTTGGCTGGGCGTACGTGAAATCCTCACCCGGGGATTTCACGCCAACCACTGTCACCCCGTACCTGGAACGGACCTTGGATTCCTCCAGCGTAAAGCCCTGTGTTTCCTTGGGCGGGTACATTTTTACGATCGCGAAATCGTCGTCGAACTCGATGAAGTCAAGCATCCGCCCGCCCACTAGGTGCGCGGCTCTGACACCGGCGTCGGCCTCGGGGTAGATGACATGGTTGGCGCCAATGCGGGTCAGGATCTTGCCGTGCGACTGCGTGATCGCCTTGACCCACAGGTGCGCGATGCCCAGATCCACCAGGTTCACCGTGATGAGCACGCTGGATTCAATGGAGGTACCCACACCCACCACGGCGGAGCTGAAGTCCTGCGCGCCGAGCTGGCGCAGCGCGTCAATGTTGGTGGCGTCGGCCTCAACCACGTGGGTGAGCACGCCCGCCCACTTTTGGACCAGGGCCGGATCGCGTTCTATGGCCAACACTTCGCGGCCTTGCTTGACCAGTTGGTGTGCCGTGGCAGCCCCGAAGCGGCCCAGACCTATCACCAACACGGGCGCGTTGTGTGGTGGGCGGTTGCTGGAGTCTATTTTCTCAGCCAATGATGGGCCTCTCTTCCGGGTAGTGGTACAGCTGGCGGCGTTGGCGCAGAGCCAGCGCTGAGGCCAGGGTGATGGAGCCCACCCTGCCGAAGAACATCATGGCGGACAGGATGTACTTGCCCGACGGCGGCAGCTCGCCGCTGAGCCCCGTACTCAGTCCCACGGTGGCGAAGGCCGAGATGGTTTCAAAAAGGACCCGGTCAAGGCTTTCCCCGGAGATGGCTAGCAGGAGCCCGCAAGCAATCATGACGAAGGTGGCACCCATCATAATCACAGAGATGGCCACGCGCATGGTGCCTTGGGGGATGGTGCGGCCGTGGATTTTCACATCGTTATCACCCCGGGCCTCGGCCACAATGGCCAGGAACATCACAGCCAAGGTAGTGACCTTGATGCCTCCTGCTGTTGAGGCCGAACCGCCACCCACAAACATGAGGGCGTCGGTGAGCAACATGGTGGAGGAATGCATAGCATTCATATCCACCAGGTTAAATCCAAGGGACCGGGTCATGACGGAGGCGAACACGGAGTGCGTGATCTTGTCTCCCACACTCATCCCGCCAATGGTGTCAGGGTTGGTCCACTCCATGGCACCCCACAGGATGGCGCCGGACACTAACAGCATGAGCGAGACCTGGATGGTCAGTTTTGCGTGCAGCGTCCACTTTTTGAAGCGGAAGCCCGTGGCCAAAAGCACCATGAGCACCGGGAAGCCCAGGCTGCCGATGAAACCGCCAATCATGAGCGGGGTCAGGATCCACAGATCGGCTTCGTAGGGGACTACACCGTCTGAATGGGGTGTGAAGCCTGCGTTGTTGAAGGCGGAGATAGAGTAGAAAGTGGCGTGCCAGATGGCTTGGGGGAGGGGCTCGCCCAAGATCAGGAACCGCGGTGCCAACGCCAAAGCCAAGATCACCTCAATGGCTACGGACGTGCTGATGACGATGCGCAGCAAGGTACCCACTTCGCCCATGCGGCCAGCGTTCATGGCTTCCTGGGCAATGAGCTTCCCACGCACGCCGAGCCGCTTGCTGACCATCAGGGCCATCAACGAGGCGAGCGTCAAGATGCCCAAACCACCCACGAAGATGCCAATCAAGATCACCAATTGGCCAAAGAATGACCAATGCAAGGCTGTGGAGACGGTGGTAAGCCCCGTCACGCAGACAGCTGACGCCGCCGTGAACAGGGCGTCATAGAAGGCGGTGGCCTGACCATCCCGGGCTGCTGCTGGCAGACACAGGGTCAAGGTGAAGGCAAGAATAACCAGGGCAAAAACAATCAACGCCAACCTGGCGGGGGAACTATTGGCTACCCTGTCCACGAAATCGCGGACGCTCACTACAACGCGTACCGGCCAGTTGGGCAGCCATTGGGGAAGAACGGTTTTAACAGCCAACGCGGTACTTCCCCTCCTGCCGTAAGTTACTGTCACGAAATGCTCAAGAAGTCGCGGATACGTCATTTGTGCCCGGACTTCGATAGCCTGTGATGGATGTCATCAATTGCCAGCTCAGGGCCAGCGGCCGTCCCGACAAGCATAGTCTGCGATGCGGCTATGTCTGCGTACAATTTTGGCCCAAACCATCCTATGTCGCCCAAGCGCCTTGACCTGACGGCAACGCTTGCCCGTGAGCTGGGAATCTTTGATTTGCCCCAAGTTGATGTGGTGGAGGCCTATGTGGCTTCCGACGACGAACTTGCCGCAGTGCACACGCGCGACTACATTGACGCGGTGCATCGTGTGGGGCAGGACCCTACCCTCAGTGATCCAGAACGCGGGCTGGGCACGGAGGACGACCCCGTCTTTGCCGGCATTCATGAGGCAAGCGCACGGCTGGCTGGCGGCTCACTCGTGGCCGCCAACGCCATTATTAGTGGTGCCGTTCCCCGTGCAGTGAACTTTGGTGGCGGCATGCACCACGCCTTTGCCGATAAGGGCGCCGGCTTCTGTATTTACAACGACACCGCGCTTTGCATCCAAAAACTGCTCGATTCCGGTGTTTCCAAGATTGTTTACATCGACATTGATGCTCACCACGGTGATGGCACCGAAAAAATATTCTGGGATGAACCGCGTGTTTTGACCATTTCGCTGCATGAAAGCGGTGTGAGCCTGTTTCCTGGCACAGGGTTCGCCAACGATCTTGGCGGGCCGGGAGCCATAGGTTCCGCTGTCAACGTCGCTTTGCCGGCGGGCACCTCAGATGCCGGCTGGCTGAGAGCCTTCCACGCCGTCGTGCCTCAGTTGGTGGAAGCCTTTGCGCCGCAGGTAATTGTCAGTCAGCACGGGTGTGACTCACACCGGGACGATGAACTGACGCACTTGAACACCAGTGTGGACGGGCAGCGGGAGGCCGCGCTGAGCATTGCGGCGCTGGCTGACAAGGTGTGTGGTGGCCGTTGGATCGCCATGGGCGGCGGCGGGTACAACATTGTCTCCGTAGTGCCGAGGGTATGGAGCCATCTGATGGCGATTGCTGCCGGGCGCCCGGTCCCGCTGCGCACGGCAGTTCCTGAGGCGTGGCGCAGTTATGTAGCGGAGAAGTACGGCAAGGTTGCGCCGCTGCTCATGAGCGAAGACGCAGACACCTGGTGGCGTTCCTGGGAAGTTGGCTACAACCCCTCCGATGCGCTCGACCGAACCGTCATGGCCACACGGAAGGCCGTTTTCCCTCTCTACGGCTTGGACCCGTGGTTCGACTGATTCCAGCCGTACCCTGAAGCTCTTTAAGCGTTTCAAGATGCTGTGAGCGGCATATGTCGCTAGGGTAGTGGGATGGTTGTTGAAAAAGTCTTTGCGGTGATCGCCGAAAGCACCCGTCGGGATCTTTTAGAAGCGCTGGCCCAAGAGAGTAAATCGGTGGGGCAGCTGGTTGATGAATTGGGTGTTTCACAACCCACAGTCTCGAAGCACTTGCGCGTGCTGCGTGAAGCCGGAGTGGTGACTATGCGTGCGCAAGGTCAAAAACGCTATTACCTCATCAATACCGAGCCGCTTGCCCTGGTATCCACATGGCTGGAAACCCTCGGGGCCACCGGAGCTGCCCGCGCGGCGAGCACAACCGCGGGGGCTGGGGCTTCTGCCGTTGGTAGTGTGCCCGCCGCCGCACCTGTGGTGAAGGTTCGCCCCGCGGCTACGGCTTCCCCTGCTGTGCCTGCCGCTGCTGTACCAACCCCTGCGGTACCAACTCCTGTTCCGGTTTCTACTCCTGTAGTTGCGCCGGAGCCTGCGCGCCAACTGGTACCTGCCGCAGCGGGTACCGATTCCCACATGAGCGATTCCGCCGTGGCTGCTTCCCACGTGACCGATTCGGAACAGCTGAGGAACGCTACGGCCGTGGCGCCCTTCGATAGCGTGCACTCCGGTGTTGCGCAGCCGAATGAATACGAAGGCGGTGTACCCGGACAAATCAGCCGCAGTATGGGCAGGGCGGCGAATAAGGCTGCCGATCTGTTGGCTAACTTGCCCGCCCTACCCGCGTTCAAGCGACGCAAAAGCTAAAAATAACAAAAAAATCTTACTGCTTGATCAAGATACGTATGATCATGCATAAAATACTGAATTGTGAGAAAAATTAGTCTAAGTGGCACCATGACTGGAAAATTGCCACAGAGCATATTTATGCGCTGCATGACGGCGCCTCACCCCTTTCAGGAGACTCATGGATACCAGGCTCGAAGCCATCCGGGAGCAAGTTTTAGCCCGCAACCCCGGTGAAAAAGAATTCCACCAGGCAGTACTGGAAGTTTTTGAAAGCCTTGGCCCCGTTTTGGATAAGCATCCAGAATTTGTTGACGCCGCCGTGCTGCAGCGATTGTGTGAGCCTGAGCGTCAGATCATCTTCCGGGTGCCGTGGATGGATGATTCCGGCCGTGTGCAGATCAACCGCGGGTTCCGTGTGGAATTCAACTCAGCTCTTGGCCCGTACAAGGGCGGACTGCGCTTCCACCCCTCGGTATACCTGGGCATTGTGAAGTTCCTCGGTTTCGAGCAGATCTTCAAGAACGCCCTGACAGGTATGCCCATTGGTGGCGGCAAGGGCGGCTCCGACTTTGACCCTCGCGGCAAGTCTGACGGCGAAGTTATGCGCTTCTGCCAGAGCTTCATGACTGAGCTTTACCGTCACATTGGCGAGTACACCGACGTTCCTGCCGGTGACATTGGGGTTGGCGGCCGGGAAATTGGCTACCTCTTCGGTCAGTACAAGCGCATCACTAACCGTTACGAATCCGGTGTTTTGACCGGCAAGGGCATCGGTTGGGGCGGCTCCTTGGTGCGTCCGGAAGCTACAGGCTTTGGCACCGTGATGTTCACACAGGAAATGCTCAAGACCCGCGGTCAGTCCCTCGACGGACAGCGCGTCGTTGTTTCCGGCTCCGGTAACGTAGCCACCTTCGCCATTGCCAAGGCCCAGCAGTGGGGTGCCAAGGTTGTGGCTTGCTCGGATTCCTCCGGCTACATTGTGGACGAGAACGGCATTGACGTCCCGCTGCTGCGCCAGATCAAGGAAAAAGAGCGCGGCCGCTTGAAGGAATACGCGGTCCGCCGCGGTTCCTCTGTCAGCTATGTTGAAGGCGGTTCCGTCTGGGACGTCAACGCCTCCGTTGCGCTGCCGTGTGCCACGCAGAATGAAATCAACACTGACGCAGCCACCCGCATGGTCAAGAGCGGTCTGGTTGCCTTGGCTGAAGGCGCCAATATGCCCTCCACCAGTGGTGCTATTGCCGTCTTCCAGGAAGCTGGCATCCTGTTCGCTCCGGGCAAGGCAGCCAACGCCGGTGGCGTGGCCACCTCCGCCTTGGAAATGCAGCAGAACGCCAGCCGTGACGCTTGGTCCTTCGAGCACACCGAGGAGCGCCTGCACAAGATCATGATCGGCATCCACGACCGCTGTGCCGAGACCGCAGATACTTACGGCTCACCGGGCAACTACGTGGTGGGCGCCAACATTGCCGGCTTCGTCAAGGTTGCTGACGCCATGCTGGCGCAGGGTTTGATCTAAGCTTCCCAGCTTCAAGAAGTGCTGCGGCGCGTTCCCCCTAAAGTGGGGAGCGCGCCGCTGTGCATTTAAGCCGCTGCGCATTTAAACGCCGATGGTGGAGGACGTCATGGGCAGCTACTTGCCCTGATGATCAATTCCGGCTTGAAAACCACAGACCGTGGCGGTACTCCGGGGCTCTCTAATTGTTCGATGAGGAGTTCCACTGCGGTACTGCCGATCTTGGCGGTGGGCTGTTGAATGGAAGTCAGTGGAACTACGGCAGAAGCTGAAAAGTCTATGTCGTCGTAGCCCACAAGAGCCACATCTTCAGGAATGCGAATTGTGCGCAGCATTGTGAGTGACTGCATGATGCCTAGAGCGAGCAGGTCGTTGGTGCAAAAAAGTCCGTCGGGTAAATTCCGGCGCTTGCGTTCTACGAGAGAGTCTCCCGCCTCGCGTCCGGCTAAAACCGTGAGATCTGAGGCCTGCAGGACCTCTAGGGTGGCGTCAGGGCACTCTTCAATTGCTTGCTTGGCGCCAGCCAGACGGTCGCTAACCTGGTGAAACTGCAGCGGACCGGCCACAAAGGCAATTCTGCGCCGGCCAATGTCCAGCAAGTGCTTGGTGGCCAGATATCCACCGTAAACGTCATCAACTGAAACTGAACTGAATTCTCCCGTGCGTGACGGGCTGTCAACCAGGACAACTTTGGGACCTTTGGCAGCCAGATCGGCCAGCCGTTTTGAATTTTCTGTGACAGGGGAAATAAGTACGCCCTGCACTCGCTGCTCCTCAAAGAGTTCTATGTAGTGCTCTTCACGGCTTATATTGTGCCCGCTGTTCCCTAGTAAAACCACGTTTCCACGTTCCGCTGCTGCATCTTCTGCCGCGCGAGCCACGGAGGAGAAGAAGGGGTTTCCGATGTCCAACACCACAAGTCCTATGGTGCGGCTGTGTCCGGCCCGCAACTGGCGTGCCACGTCATTGCGAACAAAGCCAAGCTCACTAATGGATGCCTGAACTCGTTCCCGGGTCTTGCTGGAAACCCGGTCCGGGTAGTTTAGGACATTGGATACTGTGCCCACCGCAACGCCTGCATGGGTGGCAACATCTTTGATGCTTGCAGCTCGCATGATTTCCTTTTGCTCCGGCATTCTTCGCCCGACTCATCATTTTAATGTGGGTGACAGTTGACATTGATTTGTGCTCAAGTGTACTTTGAAACGTAACAATGAAACGATTCAAAGATGAGGTTCCATAGTGCGAGTTTGTTTTCGATCCGCAGTGGATCCCCGACACCTCCAGGCCTATAAAGCAGCTCATGCAAAGGTCTGGCCGGAAATGCTGCAAGAACTGAACAATGCGGGCTGGAAGGACTACACGCTGCACCTTGGCGAGGACGGCCTCCTGATCGGCATCGTTGAATGCGACGACCTCGACGCGGCCCGCGCCCGCATGGCTGTGACGGACGTCAATTCCCGCTGGCAGCTGGAGATGTCCAAGCTCTTCCCTCCGTCGGAAACAGGCCCGGATGCGGGATTCATTGTGATAGAAGAAGTTTTCAACCTTGAAGACCAGCTGGCCGCTGCCAGCAACATGACAGAAGGAAATAACAAATGACAGACATGGCAGCGGGATTCGGCCGCTTGGATGATTTGGCTATTGAGGTCCCCTCGTGGGCTTATGGCAACTCTGGCACTCGCTTTAAGGTCTTCGGTACGCCCGGAACCCCGCGCACGGTTCACGAAAAGATTGCTGACGCGGCACAGGTTCAGCAGTTGACGGGACTGGCCCCCCTGGTTTCCTTGCATATTCCGTGGGACAAGGTTGAGGACTACGATGCGTTGACCGCCTACGCCAGGGACCTGGGCGTGGGCTTGGGCACCATCAACTCCAACACGTTCCAGGACGATGACTACAAGTTCGGCTCCCTGACCCATGTGGACGCGGCGGTCCGTCGAAAAGCGATCGACCATCACTTTGACTGCCTCGATGTCATGGACGCCACCGGCTCACGTGATCTGAAAATTTGGCTCGCTGACGGCACCAACTATCCCGGCCAAGGCGATATGCGCGGCCGCCAGGACCGCCTCGCCGAGTCCCTGCAGGAAATCTATGCCCGCCTTGGTGCTGAGCAGCGAATGGTGCTGGAGTACAAGTTCTTCGAGCCGGCTACCTACCATACCGATGTTCCAGACTGGGGCACCTCCTATGCCCAGACACTCGCGCTGGGGGAGAAGGCCAAGGTCTGCCTCGACACCGGTCACCACGCACCCGGCACGAACATCGAGTTCATCGTCATGCAGCTGCTGCGGCTGGGCAAGCTGGGTTCCTTCGACTTCAACTCGCGCTTCTACGCCGACGATGACTTGATTGTTGGCGCAGCGGATCCCTACCAGCTGTTCCGCATTATGTTTGAGGTCATCCGGGGCGAGGGGCTTGGTGGTAATTCCGAGGTGGCCCTCATGCTTGACCAGTGCCACAACCTGGAGGAGAAGATTCCCGGCCAGATTCGCTCAGTTCTCAACGTGCAGGAAATGACAGCCCGCGCTCTGCTGGTGGACCGTGTTGCACTGGCTGAGGCGCAGAACACCGGCGATGTTCTCACCGCCAACGCGGTGTTCTCCGATGCTTTTTACACGGACGTCCGTCCCGCACTAGCCACATGGCGCGAATCCCGCGGCCTACCTGCGGACCCCATGGCTACTTTTGCTGCCAGTGGTTACCAAAAGAAGATCAACGAAGAGCGCGTGGGCGGAACCCAGGCCGGATGGGGAGCATAAGAAATGACTGAAGCAACAAGCACGACGACGGACCTCATCTCAGCGTCCAAGGGCGCCGACACTGTGGCTGAGCTGATCTCCCGCTCCAACCGCTTGGGTGCGGATAAGCGCAATACCAACTACGCCGGTGGTAACACCTCCGCCAAGGGCACTGCGGTTGACCCCGTCACGGGCGAAAACGTGGAACTGCTCTGGGTTAAGGGATCCGGTGGAGATCTAGGCACCCTGAAGAAAGCCGGTCTCGCTGTGCTGCGCCTGGATCGCATGCGCGCCTTGGTCAACACTTATCCGGGTGTTGAGCGCGAGGATGAAATGGTTGCCGCGTTTGACTACTGTCTGCATGGCAAGGGCGGCGCCGCGCCGTCAATTGATACGGCCATGCACGGTCTGGTTGATGCCGCTCATGTGGATCACCTCCACCCGGATTCGGGTATTGCTATTGCTACAGCCGCTGATGGCCAAGAGCTGACCGCCAAGATCTTTGGTACGAAGGTGGCGTGGGTGCCTTGGCGGCGTCCCGGCTTCCAGCTGGGCTTGGATATTGCGGCTATCAAGGAAAACAACCCCGAAGCCATCGGCACCATTTTGGGTGGCCACGGCATCACCGCTTGGGGTGCCACCAGTGAAGAAGCAGAGACAAACTCACTGTGGATTATTGAAACTGCTGAGGCTTATATTGGCGCTCAGGGCCGCAAAGACCCCTTCGGGCCGGCACTTTCCGGCTACGGTGCCCTGTCCGAGGCTGAGCGTGGTGCGAAAGCTGCCGCACTGGCGCCCACGATCCGTGGGCTCGCCTCCACTGACAAGGCGGCCGTTGGTCACTTTTCCGACGACGTTGCGGTGCTGGACTTCCTGGCCTCGGCCGAACACCCGCGCTTGGGCGCCTTGGGCACTAGCTGTCCGGATCACTTCCTGCGCACCAAGGTCAAGCCATTGATTCTTGACCTGCCCGCGGATGCATCTGTGGAGGACTCCATTGTTCGCCTGAAGGAACTGCACGCCGAGTACCGCGCTGATTACGCCGCCTATTATGACCGTAATGCTGTGGCAGATTCCCCTGCCATGCGTGGTGCGGACCCGGCCATCGTGCTCGTACCCGGAGTTGGCATGTTCTCCTATGGTGCCAACAAGCAGACCGCACGCGTGGCGGGGGAGTTCTATCTCAACGCCATCAACGTCATGCGGGGGGCCGAAGCGCTCTCCACGTATGCCCCCATTGACGAGGCGGAGAAGTTCCGCATTGAGTACTGGGCGCTGGAAGAAGCAAAACTGGCACGCCTGCCTCAGCCTAAATCTCACGCGACTCGGATCGCGCTGGTGACGGGTGCGGCGAGCGGTATTGGCAAGGCTATTGCCACCCGCCTCGCGGCAGAAGGTGCCTGCGTTGTCATTGCGGATTTGAATCTTGAGGCAGCGCAGGCTGTTGCCACCGAATTGGGCGGGCCCGACGTCGCGGTGGGGATCCAGGCCGATGTGACCGATGAAGCCGCCGTGCGCGGTGCGGTGGACGCCGCAGTCCTCGCCTTCGGCGGATTGGATTTGGTGGTCAATAACGCCGGACTCTCCATCTCCAAGCCACTGCTTGAAACCAGCGAAAAGGACTGGGACCTGCAACACAACGTCATGGCCAAAGGGTCCTTCTTGGTGTCCAAGGCAGCTGCGAAGGTACTCATAGAGCAGGACATGGGCGGAGACATCATCTACATCTCTTCCAAGAACTCTGTGTTTGCCGGACCCAACAACATCGCCTACTCGGCCACCAAGGCTGACCAGGCCCACCAGGTGCGCCTGCTAGCCGCTGAGCTGGGCGAATACGGGATTCGCGTCAACGGCATTAACCCCGACGGCGTGGTCCGTGGCTCCGGCATCTTCGCCGGTGGTTGGGGTGCCAAGCGCGCAGCCGTCTACGGTGTGGACGAGGAAAAGCTAGGCGAATACTACGCACAGCGGACTCTGCTCAAGCGTGAAGTCCTGCCGGAAAACGTGGCCAATGCCGCAGCGGTACTTACCTCCCAGGAGCTTTCGCACACCACAGGCCTGCACATTCCGGTGGACGCCGGCGTGGCCGCAGCATTCTTGCGATGACACAGCTATTTGCCGCCGTCGACATTGGCGCGTCCTCCGGACGTGTCATTGTCGGTGAGGTGGGGGAAGTTTTGGACGGTGCGGCGGAACTTCACGTGGTGCACCGCTTCCCGAACGGCGTGGTGGACCATGACGGCGGCCTGCACTGGGACTTTGACACACTGTTCGCAGAAGTCCTGACAGGGCTGGCGGCTGCCGCGAAATACGCGGCAGCCGCTGGCAGCACCATTGAAAGCATCGGCATCGACACTTGGGCTGTGGACTACGGGCTGGTAGACGCGTCAGGAGAGCTTGCAGGGCCGCCATTTAGTTACCGTGACGGCCGAGGCGCTCAACAGGTGAAACGGGTTCATGGGCTTATCGGCCCTGAACGGCTGTATGAAACCACCGGCTTGCAGCATTTGCCGTTCAACACCATTTTCCAGCTGGCTGCCGAGCAGGCCACGGGCCGGGTTTTAGAGGGACGTCAGGCACTTCTCATTCCAGATCTTATTGCTTTCAAGCTCACAGGTCAGCGCCGAACAGAGTCCACCAACGCCTCCACCACGGAGCTCTATGACGCGGTGGCGGGGGAGTGGGCCACGGAATTTCACGATGCCCTGGGCCTGCCTGCCGGACTCTTCCCCCCGCTGATAGAGCCTGGCGATGTTGTTGGTCCGCTGCTATCTGAGATTGCTTCACGGACGGGGCTGCCCGTGACCACGAACGTTGTCGCCGTGGGCTCCCATGACACCGCCTCTGCCGTGGCGGCGGTGCCTGCCTCGGGGCCCAATTTCGCCTACATCTCCTCTGGTACTTGGTCGCTAGTGGGGGTGGAACTGGATGCGCCGGTCCTGACGGAGGCTAGTCGATCCGCGAACTTCACCAACGAGCGAGGCGTGGACGGGACTACCCGCTACCTGCGCAATGTGGGTGGGTTGTGGCTGCTCAGTGAATCGATCCGTACGTGGGAGAAGGAAGCATCCGACGCCGGTTCCCCGGCTTCCGTAGTGGCCCCGGCTGAGCTTTCCCTCCCGGAGCTATTGGTTGCGGCGGCAACAGAGCCGGCGGGCGGCCCGCAGATCGACGTCGATGCTGAAGAGTTTCTAGCCCCCGGAAACATGCCGGAACGAATCCGTGACGCGGTGCGCGCAACGGGAGAGACGCTGGAAACCCGGCCGGCCGCGATTGTGCGCTGCATCCTGGACAGCCTGGCCACGGCTTACGCAGACACGGTGGCTCGGGCGCAGGAGCTGTCAGGTAAGCGGGTGGAGGTCATCCACATTGTGGGTGGCGGATCTCAAAACGAGCTGCTGTGCCAGCTCACCGCCAACGCAACCGGGCTGAGTGTTGTGGCCGGTCCGGTTGAGGCAACAGCGCTGGGTAATGTCCTGCTGCAGGCGCGGGCTGCCTGCGCGGCACCTGCCACGCTCATGGAACTGCGGGCCATGGTTGCGGCCAGTCATCCAATGAAGCGCTATGCGCCGGCTGCCTAGGCGTGGAATCTAGCCGGAGTTCAGCTTCCAAAGCCGCACGAAGGGACGGCTTGACAGCCTACCAAACATTGCCCTAATCTGTGAGAGAGTTCACAAATGAAACGATTCATTCAAAGGAGAAGCGGTATGGACGGCACCGAAACACGCGACGTCGACCTCCCGAGCGACCCACTTGCCAGCCCCGTTCTTGAAATGCGGAATGTGCATAAATCGTTTGGCGCAGCCAAAGCTCTCCAAGGGGCCAACCTCAGCCTTTACCGCGGCCAGGTTACGGCCCTCGTCGGAGAAAATGGCGCCGGCAAATCGACAATGGTTAAGACGCTGGCGGGTTTGCACCAGCAGGACAGCGGGCAGGTATTCCTCGATGGGGAGGAGGTCTCATTCCGTGATCCACTGCATGCTCGGGAGTCTGGGATTGCAGTGATTTATCAGGAGCCAACCATGTTTCCGGACCTGACCGTCGCGGAAAACATTTTTATGGGCCGCCAGCCGCTTGGGGCTTTCCTCCGGATCGATCGCAAAACGATGCGCAGTAAGACTGCCGGGCTTTTCGAGCAGCTTGGTGTGCGGATTGATCCTGATCGTTTGGCACAAGGTTTGTCCATTGCTGATCAGCAGGTAGTGGAGATCGCCAAGGCCATCTCCTTGGAAGCCAGGGTTCTGATCATGGATGAACCGACCGCTGCACTAAGTGGTGTGGAGGTGGAGCGGCTATTTGCTGTTACTAGGACGCTGCAAGCCAGGGGCGCGGCGGTCCTGTTTATCTCTCACCGATTTGAAGAGGTATTCGCCCTCTCAGATTGGATCACCGTGATGCGAGATGGGGCACACGTGGCCACCTCGCCGACTTCTGAGCTTGGCGTTGATCAGGTTATTCGTCAAATGGTGGGCCGAGACGTGGCCACGCTCTTTCCCAAGCAGGAAACCGAAATAGGCGAAGTTGCTTTAGAAGTCAGAAGGCTGAGCCGTCAAGGCGTATTCCGAGATATTTCTTTTACCGTTCGGACTGGGGAAATTGTTGGCCTCAGCGGGCTGGTGGGTGCCGGCCGCTCCGAAGTGGCGCGCGCTGTCTTCGGGATTGATAAATATGACACAGGCGAAGTCAGTGTGAATGGAGAATCTCTACGAAAATTCTCGCCGCGAGATGCCATGGTGGCAGGGTTGGGTTTCGTCCCCGAGGATCGGCGCAAACAAGGCCTGGTGATGGAACTAAATGTCAGCCGGAATCTGACGCTGACACTGCGCAGAAAACTGAGCCGCTTTGGATTGATCACCAATGGAGCCGAAGCGCGCACCACCAGCGATTGGGCCAAGCGGCTGCAGATCAAAGCCAGCGCACCCAGTTCGCCAATTTCCACGCTCTCTGGAGGAAATCAGCAGAAAGTCGTTCTCGGTAAATGGCTGGCCACCGGACCTAAAGTACTCATTATTGACGAGCCAACCAGGGGCATTGACGTTGGTACAAAAGCTGAAGTTCACCGTCTGATCTCCGCACTAGCGGGAACCGGATTGGCTGTCCTGATGATCTCATCAGAACTACCCGAAATTCTAGGAATGTCGGATCGAGTGTTGGTGATGCATGAAGGACGAATTACCGCAGAGCTCAACAGAAGCGAGGCCACAGAGGAAACAGTCATGGCTGCCGCTACCGGCATCAATGCCCATACTAAGGAGATCCCCGCGTGACCACAGTAACTTTACGGCGCGTGCCAGCAGCGAACTTGCTGGGAACGTTGACCCGTTCTCGAGAGTTCAGTGTCCTTCTCGCTCTCGTGATTCTCGTTGCCGTCACCGTCGCGGTAAACCCTCGTTTCCTCAGCGCACAGAGCATCAAAGACTTATTGCTCAACTCCTCCATCCTCGTTATTTTGGCTGTTGGTCAAGCCGTTGTGATTATCACGAAGAACGTGGATTTGTCTGTCGGATCCATCCTTGGGCTGACAGCGTTTGCAACAGGGAAAATATTCATCGCACTTCCTGATCTTCCCGTAGCGGCCATGATTGTGATTGGAATTGTCGTGGGAGCGCTGCTCGGCGCGTTTAACGGAGCCCTGATCGCAGTGGCGAAAGTACCTTCGCTCGTTGTCACCTTAGGAACCTTGTACATCTTCAGAGGTATTGATTTTGCGTGGGCACAAGGCAAACAGATTAGCCCTTCGGACTTGCCCCAAGGATTTCTAAACCTCGGCAACGGAACCTTCTTTGGTCTTCCCTATCTTGCACTCATCGCTTTGGCTGTTGTCATTGTTTGCGGTTTCTACCTCAAAAATATGCGCTCTGGTCGGGAATTCTATGCGATCGGTTCCGACGATCTGGCGGCTCGTCTCTACGGTATTGGTGTTGGGAAGAAGATCTTCATGGCCTTTGCTATCTCAGGCGCCACAGCTGGGTTGGCAGGTGTCATTTACGCTGCCAAGTATGGCAACTTGGATGCCACCGCGGGACAAGGGTTGGAACTAAACGTTGTTGCAGCGGCTGTTGTTGGCGGCGTAGCAATTGCTGGCGGGGTAGGTACCGTTTATGGCGCTGCGATTGGTGCAGTCCTCCTGACGACGATCACTTCTGCCCTGCCTGTTCTGGGTGTATCTCCGTTCTGGCAACGAGCCATGATCGGTGCATTGATCCTCGCCTCGATCGCCCTTGACCGCTACCTAGCCATTCGTACTGAGCGAAGGCTGAGAGGACTCAATTCCTATGCTGACTGATACAAGAGTTCGAAGCAAGGCCTCCATCAAAGTTCACCGATTCGGCTTTCTGAAGACCTGGGATACAGCCATAATTGTGGCCGTCATTCTCAGTGTCCTCGTGGCGTCGTTGGTTGTTGACGGCTTCGCCTCACCTAGAAATGCCGGATTCATGCTGATAGACATGATTCCCATCCTGTTGCTGGCGCTTCCCATGACGCTGATTGTACTGACAGGAGAAATTGACCTCTCGGTTGCCAGTATTGTCGGTTTCATCAGCTGTGTCTTTGGGTTCCTGTGGAACGCAGGGCTGCCCATGGAAGTCATCATCCCGTTGTGCCTAGTGGTCGGGGCCGTCTCAGGGGCAGTCAATGGTTTTCTCGTTGCCGTGGTTGGCTTACCTTCCCTCGCAGTGACCATCGGAACCTTGGCACTCTACCGAGGCCTGGCTTTCGTGATCCTAGGGGATCAAGCGGTAACCAGCTTCCCGCGAGCCATCACCACCGGATTGCAGGCAAAGATTGGTACAACCGGGATTCCCGTGTGGATTCTCCCGGTTCTGTTGCTGGCGATTGTGTTTGGGGTGGTTCTTCACTTCACTGGCTTTGGCCGTTCACTGTTCGCGATCGGATACAACGAAGATGCGGCACGATTCGCCGGTATCACTGTTGCAAAGACTAAGTTCTGGCTCTTTCTAGTGTCCGGAGTGGTGGCAGCGATTGTGGGTATTTGGTGGACGTTGCGCTACGGAAGTGCACGTGGTGACAACGCCAACGGACTGGAACTCTCAGTTATAGCGGCAGTGCTCTTAGGTGGGGTTTCCATCTTTGGCGGCAAGGGAAACTTGCCCGGTGTCATCGCTGGCGTTGCCCTTTTGGCTATCCTTCGCAACGCCTTACAACTTGCAAGCGTTCCAGAAGACACCTTGTCGATGCTGACCGGTGGGCTGCTGATCGTGGCAGTGATTGCTCCGAACGCGATTACATGGGCCCAAAAAATCCGCAAGAAAGTTCTCACCACCTATTAACTGATTTCACACTTCCTTGTTGCTGCAAATGGCGGCAATAACTTCTCAACTGAAAGGCATTAACAATGAGGTTTAGCAGCAAAGCAACACGCCGCACCGCACCGGTGTTCTTAGCTATTGTCACAGGTCTTACCCTGGCCCTCTCTGGATGCGGAGGAACCACAGTCAATTCCGATTCAGACGAGGTTGCCAACAGTGGTACTTCGGCAGCGTCGGCTAACCCGGATGCGCCGCTCAAAGAGGGTCTTAAAGTTGCGTTCCTTCCCAAGCAGCTCAACAACTCCTACTTCACTGTGACTGACCGTGGAGGGAAGACGGCCGTTGAAGAGTACAAGGGAACGTTCTCCGAGGTTGGCCCCTCTGAAGCCAGCGCATCCAGCCAGGTGAGTTACATCAACACCCTTACCCAGCAGGGTGCGGATGTGATTGCCACATCAGCCAACGACCCCAAAGCCATTTGCTCGGCGCTCGATGAAGCACGCAGTGCGGGCGCCAAGGTGGTTACCTTTGACTCGGACACTGACGCTGACTGCCGTGACCTGTACATCAACCAAGCCACAGCAGAGGGGATCGCTTCCACTCAAGTGAAGCTCATCTCAGAAGCCATCGGAGCCGATGGCGGAGACATCGCCGTTCTTTCAGCCACAGCAAACGCAACGAACCAGAATGCCTGGATCGAACTGATGAAGAAGGAACTTCAGAAACCGGAGTACTCCAAGTTGAAGCTCGTTGCCACTGTGTATGGTGATGATAATGCTCAGAAGTCACAGCAGGAGGTCCAGGCGCTGATGCAACAGCACCCCACCCTCAAGGGAATCATTTCGCCTACTACTGTAGGTATCGCTGCGGCCGCACAGTATTTGTCCGGTTCAGAATACAAAGGCAAGGTTCAGCTGACAGGACTCGGGTTCCCGAGCCAGATGAAAGAATTCATCAAGAACGGCACCATGAAGTCCTTCGCTTTGTGGGACGTTGAGAAGCTTGGCTACTTGGCAGCCTATGCAGGCGCTGCCCTCGCATCCGGGCAGATCACGGGGGCCGAAGGTGAAACCTTTAAGGCGGGCGATCTCGGCGAGTTCACTATTGGCGCTGATAGCGTTGTACTCCTTGGCGATCCCACCGTGTTCACAGCAGATAATGTGGACCAGTTCAACTTCTAAAAATTAGACCGCACCAGCCCTCATAAGGGGCCGAAAAGCAGCCCAGCCCGGACAAGTCACAGTTGATCCCGAGGTGGGCTGCTTTTCGCTTTCAGCACTTTTGTGGCCCAGCCCTTTTCGGATTTTCCGCTACAGCTTTACTCCGCCCCGTGGCGAGCGTAGAAGTCGCGTAGGGTCGGTGTTCAAGACGGCACACCGGCGCACATGCCTGATATTTTCAAAAGGAACCACATGAACCTGCGATCCACTGGGGAAACAGTGCTGTACAGCAACGAGATGTCGGAGCAGTCCCTGGCTGATTGGGTGCGTGAGGGGCCGGTGACTGTTGAGGACGGCTACGGTGGGGCCGTGTTGGGCAGTAGCGCTGACCCGGTGAAAATGGGTGCGCATGCCCATTTCCTCCTCTGGTGCCCCATTATTTTCCCGGACCGGATTCGGATTTCTTGGGACTTCCAACCCCTCGAGGGCCAGGGGCTTGCCATGCTCTTCTTTGGAGCTCAAGGCAGCGCCGGCCGCGATCTTTTTTCTCCTGAGCTTGCCCCACGCACCGGGTTCTATCCGCACTACCATTCCTCAGATATCAAAGCGCTTCACATCTCCTATCAGCGGCGTAAGTTTGCTTCCGAAAGGGCTTTCCGCACGTGTAATCTGCGCAAGAGTCCGGGGGCGCACCTTGTGGTGCAGGGCGCAGACCCGCTGCCAAGCCCGGAGGATGCAGAGGGTTTCTATCACATGGAAATCTGTAAAGATGGCCCGCAAGTCACGCTTGAGATCAACGGACTGCGGATCTTCCAATGGCTGGATGAGGACCCCGCCACCGGCCCGGGCATCGGCGGGGGATACTTGGGTTTACGCCAGATGGCACCGCTGTGGGCAGTCTATAGAAACCTCGTTGTCACCGCGTTGCACTGACGTGGACTTGACCCCACGAGTTGGCGGAAAAGTGGCTTGCCAGGGCAATGGCTCGTTGGAGGAGCAATCACGGATACCCTAGGGGAAGTGCCGGAAAACTAGCTCTCCGGCTTTTCACTCAAGGAGTGTGAACCGTGGTCAGTGCAACGGCGCCTGGGCATGTAGTGGTTGTTGGTGCGGGGATTATTGGTTTGTCCACCGCGTGGTACCTGCAGGAACAAGGCGTTAAGGTCACAGTGGTTGATAGGGGTGAAGTGGCGTCCGGTTCATCTTGGGGAAATGCTGGCTGGCTGACCCCGGCACTGACGCTTCCGCTGAGTGAACCCTCCGTGCTCAGCTATGGGCTCAAGGCCATTCTGGATCCGGCGTCCCCCCTCTACATCCCCTTTTCCACCGACCCCTTGCTGCTGAAATTCCTGCTCGGCTTTGCCCGCAACTGCACGCCCGGGAAATGGCGGGCTGCCATGAAAATTTTTGCCGAGCTTGGTCGGTCCGGGATCGACGCGTTCCAAGAACTTGCCGAGGGCACCCCGGCGCTCGCTGAGCCCACGCATCTGGCCGACCCCTTCCTGACCGGCTTCGCCTCGCTGAAGGACCGTGATGCCCTGGTTAAGGAATTTCATGTGATCCGTGAAACGGGTGGTCACGTGGACTTCACTCTCATGAGTGGGGAGGAAATCCGCCATCTGGAACCAGCCCTGGGTGCCGGAGTTGCGGCCGGCATTGCCATCCGTGACCAGCGCTTCATTGACCCGCCGAACTTCATGGCTTCCCTCGCCGAAGCTGTGATAGCCCGTGGCGCCACTGTGACCACGGCCTTCACAGTGCTCGATGTCAGGGACACCGGCAGCGGTGTTGAGGTGATTGGTTCGGCAGGGCGTTCCCTGATTGCCGACGCCGTTGTCCTCGCCACGGGTGCCTGGTTGGGGACGCTCGCACGCAAGTTTGGCGTCAAACGGGTAGTGCAGGCAGGCCGCGGCTACAGTTTCACCGTGGTCCCGGAGGCCATACCCACCCACCCCATTTACTTCCCAGCCCAACGTGTTGCCTGCACGCCCTTGGGGAACAGATTGCGCGTGGCGGGGATGATGGAGTTCCGGAACGCTGATGCACCCTTGGATGCCCGGCGTATCAAGGCCATTGTGGACGCAGCCTCACCCATGTTTACCGGTATTAACTGGGATGACCGGGCCGAGGAATGGGTGGGGTCCCGGCCCTGCACCACCGACGGTTTCCCGCTGGTGGGTGCCACCCGCTCCCCACGCGTGCACGTGGCTGGCGGGCATGGCATGTGGGGAATCGCGCTGGGCCCGCTCACGGGCAAAATGGTGGCTGCGGAGTTGACGTCCAATACCCCGCCAGCCAGCATGCGCCACTTCAACCCGTTGCGTTAGGGTGCTGGCCGCAGCTCAGTTCAAGAGTCCACATGTGACGCGACCGATTTGCGGGGTGAAGAATTTTCGGCATATGGTGTGGACATGACAAACCGTTGGTATGCGTATTTTTCGTTGGCTCTGGAGGAGCCCGCGTCTAACTGACACGCATCCATCACCTTCAGAGCCAACAGGACAGAGAATCTTTCTCTGTCCTTCGCCATTTCCAGGCGGGTTTCTGAAAAGGGGCTCGCTGCCAGCCCGCAAAAGGAACCCTCTCACATGAGCATCACAGCAGCCGCAGAATCCACCACAAACTCAGCCCCAGCCATCACAGCAAATCTGCGTGTCAGCCAATTCACGGCACTTCCCTCACCTGCGCAACTGAGCGCAAAGCTGCCGCTCGATGCCCACACAAGCAACGTCGTCGAACGTGGCCGTGACCAGGTCCGCGCCATCATGGGCGGGCTTGATGACAGGCTCCTGGTGGTAGTAGGCCCGTGCTCCATCCATGACACCAAGGCCGGTTTGGAATACGCGGCACGGCTGGCTGAAACCGCCAAGGAACACGAAGCGGACCTCTTGATTGTCATGCGCGCCTACTTCGAAAAGCCCCGCACCACTGTGGGTTGGAAAGGCCTGATCAATGATCCCGCCCTGGACGGCAGTCATGATGTGGCGAAGGGGCTGGAGTTGGCGCGCGAGTTTCTGCTGAACGTGGCCGCGCTGGGGCTGCCTACCGGCACCGAATTCCTTGAGCCCATCAGCCCTCAGTACACGGCAGATTTGATCTCCTGGGGTGCCATTGGTGCCCGTACCACTGAAAGCCAGATCCACCGCCAGCTCAGCTCTGGCCTATCTATGCCGATTGGCTTCAAAAACGGCACCGATGGCGACCTGCAGGTTGCCCTTGACGCCTGCAACGCAGCCAGTGCGGCACAGTCCTTCTTGGGAATTGATGGCGACGGGCGCGCTTCTCTTGTCAGCACGGCCGGCAACCAGGACACGCACGTGATCCTGCGTGGCGGGCGCAAGGGCCCCAACTACAAGGCCGCAGAGGTGGCGGCGGCCTCCGCCAAGGCTGCCGGGTCCGGGGTGAACCCGCGCCTGATCGTGGATGCCAGCCATGCCAACTCCGGCAAGAGCCACCACCGTCAAGCAGAAGTGGCGCTGGAAATTGGGGCCCAGCTGGAAACAGGCGACTCCTCGGCGCACACCATTGCCGGTGTCATGCTTGAAAGTTTTTTGGTGGGCGGCGCCCAGAATCTCAATGTTGAGCAGGTTGCCGCTGGCGAGGCGGAGCTGACATACGGTCAAAGTGTCACGGACGCCTGCATGGACTGGGACGTCACGGCCGATGTCTTGACCAAGCTGGCGCAAGCCTCACGTGTGCGGCGCACCAGCAACCAGGTGTAGGTCAAAGCAGGGCTTGGGGCGGCGGTTTCGTGTTCTGAGGCATCGCTGGGGGCATGGAGACGCCGCTAAGCATCTCTAAACCAAGCATCTCTAAACCATGTACTGGAGAGCCATATTGTTAGGCTGGAGGTGCGCTGATAGCGTACGAAGCAGCGGAGCGTTCAACGGGCGCTGAAACCGGGGCGCAACCAGAATGGGGTGGTGGCGGAAATGATTCGGTTTCTCTTGCGCACAGCAATCAATCTTGTTGATTCATTGGTGGCAGGGCGGCTGGATTCTTGGCATTTTCATCATCGACCGTTGGTGGGCCAAGCGCCGTCGTGCCAAGACAGGTAGATAACATCCGCCCCATTCACATTGGCCCCAACAGCACCTAGAGTTAGCCTTTAGAGCGCGCTTGAACCCGCGTTCTGGACGGCTAAAACCTCAGTGAAATGGACCCAACAGCCATGATGCAGGAGTCAAATCTTCAAGATGTGAATTTCCTTACGGTGCAAGAAGTTGCCGAGCTCATGCGCGTGTCAAAGACGACTGTGTACCGGATGGTGCACGCAGGAGAGCTGCCAGCAGTGCGTTTTGGGCGCTCCTATCGGGTCCCGGCAAGCGCCGTCGAAAGTTATTTGCGCTCCGCAGTGGTCGATGGCACAGGGACTCATGGAAACCCCGGTTCGGCGCATACAGGGTAAAGGCGGTACCCTAGGAAAGATCCATTTTCGGCTTTGACCGATTCCTGCGATCGGTCGACCAATCGTTTACGGCCTCATTCGAGGTTGTTCTATGCAGTTTGTGAGGAACTTTCATGGGTTCAGTAGTTAAGAAGCGCCGCAAGCGGATGTCCAAGAAGAAGCACCGCAAGCAGCTTCGCAAGACGCGTCACCAGCGTCGCAATAAGAAGTAAATCTTCTTCTTTATCAAAAAAGCACCCGTTCACCCTTGTGGTGGGCGGGTGCTTTTTCATGCTCTAGGCCCCAAATAGTGGGAGTGGTGGAGGGATTAGCGCTTGCGCATCATCGAGATGCCCTTCCAGAGGCCATAGACAACTCCGGCTCCGGTGGCTGCCTTGAGCCCCAGCGTGGCTGCACGGCGCCCCGAGCGGTAGTCATAAATGGGCCAGTTGTTCTCCTTGGCGTGCTTGCGAAGCTTTGCGTCGGGATTGATGGCCACAGGATTGCCCACGGTAGTCAGCAGCGGGATGTCATTGTAAGAATCGCTATAAGCCCAGCAGCGCGTCAGATCCAGATCTTCGCGAACCGCAAGTTCCTCAATGGCGCGGCCCTTGGCCGGTCCGTGCAGGATCTCGCCCACGAGGTGACCCGTGTAGACGCCGTCCGCTATCTCCGCGACCGTGCCCAGGGCACCCGTCAGGTTCAGCCGGGAGGCAATGACGCCGGCTACTTCCACGGGGGTGGCGGTAACCAGCCACACTTGACGCCCGGACTTCAAATGTTCCTGGGTCAGCGCTTTGGTTCCGGGCCAGATCTTGGAGACGATCATCTCGTCATAGACCTCTTCGCCAAGTTGGCGGATGAATTCGGTGCTGATGCCAGCGGCTAGTTTTTGTGCAGAATCCTGAACGGAGTGGACATCGTTCATATTTTCCCCGCGCAGGATGAACTTTGCCTGCTTCCACGCGAAGCCGGCAACGTCCTGCAGGGTAAATGCCCGCTTCTGATACATCTTGCGGGCTACATGGAACAGACTGGCGCCCTTCATGAGGGTATTGTCCACGTCAAAAAAGGCTGCCTCGCCTTGGTGCACTGCAGCAGTCGAGGGGGCCTCGGCACTGTTGGAAGTCACGTCGGGCATGGAATGAGTCTAGTCAATGCTTCGAGGTGCCGCCTGCCACGCCACTACCTGCAGGGGTTAACTCTGGGCAAAATCATATATTTCACGCACGGACAGCGCCCATGGTGCTGGGCCTACGGGTCCAGAGCCCTCCGGTGGCTTTACGTTGAGTACCGTTGTAGTTATGGAATCTATTCTCAATAACCCCGCTGCAACGCCTGAGCTGCCCAAAGTGCCACTCCTACAACTTGTGACACGGTCGGGGTGCCATTTGTGTGAGAACGCACGTGAGGTGGTGGATACCATTGCCACGCAATTGCAGTTGCACTGGACCGAGGTCAGCCTCGATGACCATCCCGAACTGACGGAACGCTATGGCGAGGAGATCCCGGTTGTTCTTGTTAACGGGATCCAGCGCGACTTTTGGCACATTGACCCGATCCGCCTGGGTAACATCCTTAGCCAAGCGCTCACTGGGAACTCCTGAGGCCCTGCTGCCGGGCGCGGGCCGCCGCGTCCGCTGCCGCTTCGAGGCGACCAGGCCGTGGCTTTTGGCTCTGACCCAGCGAAGTCATAGAGTTATTGCAGGCCAGCACCGACGTTGCGGACGCATGTTCAGTATCTACGGGCGGCCTTATTTTGAGAATGTGGAGTAGTGATGTGAACCCAGCGCAGCCCGTGGAGGAGCCTGTAGCAGAGCCGGCCAGGCAGCTGCCTGCTGCCACTGTGTCCAGGTTGACCCTCTACTTGCGCACACTCAACGCGTTGCTGGCCGAAGGTGCCGAAAGTGTCTCCTCGGAAGCCTTGGCCGAGTCTGCTGGTGTGGGATCCGCCAACGTCCGCAAGGACCTGTCCTATCTGGGCTCCTACGGAATCCGCGGCGTGGGCTACGAAGTGGCCAACTTGAGCCGCAAAATTGCCCAAGCACTTGGCCTGACCCATGAATGGCGTGTTGCCATTGTGGGTGCCGGTAACTTGGGCCGCGCTCTGGCCCGCTATGCCGGGTTCGAATCACGTGGCTTTGACGTAGTTGCCCTACTTGATGCCGACGAGATGCTGGTAGGCACAGAAATTGGCTGGCTACGTGTCAGTGATGTGGGAAACCTCGAAAAAGTTGTGAGCTCCACACGGGCCAACATGGTGGTGTTGGCGCTGCCAGCGGCCGTTGCACAGTCTGTCTGTGACAGAGTGGTGGCCGCTGGCGTGCGCAGCATCCTCAGTTTTGCCCCCGTAGCCCTGAGCGTTCCCGGCAACGTGAACTTGCGCAAAGTGGATATGGCTACAGAGCTGCAAATTCTTGCCTATCATGCGCAGCGGCTCCAGGGCGCACACCTGGACGAGGACTTACCGGGCGTCTAAGCAGTGCCGCTACAGGCCCTTGCGGGCTTTGTGGGCGAGGAAGAACTCCTTGGCGGGGGATCGGTACAGCAAGAACACCGCAACAAGGCCCAGCACAATCTGAACAATTGCCACCGGATTGAGCTGTCCCAGAAGCAACAGCGAGAACAGAGCCAGCACCAAGGCAGTGGTGCGCGCACCGTTGGACCCTTTGCGAATGGCGCGAGCCAACAAGAAGTACGACGCCGTCATGACGATACTCAACACGAAGCCGAGGAACAAAATAGTGTCCAGAAGTGCCGCATCTGAGTAGACGGCGGCCAGCTCAGGGGAGGCCGCGAGAGTCTCTTGGAGGACATCGAGAACAGGTGCCTTGGCCGCTGGTACCAGCAGCACCACCAAGAGGACGAGGACGGAGAGTGCCTGCATAATTCCGGCTGTAACAATGAGCCTGCAAGCCATCCTGACCCGGGCCGGAGGTGCCAGCTGTGCGCCCCCGGGACTGGCTATGCCTGATTGGCTGACCGGCGGGCCCGGATAGGCCAACGCGGGCGGCAGATTTGCGCCGGCTTGTGCGTCCTTCACCTCCTGAGGAAGTTCCCACCCAGCGGGCGCATATTGGCCGTAACGGGGAACACCAGGGGAGATTTCGCCGTAGCTGCCAGGGATGGGCGGGCTGCTAGGGGCTGGCGGGGTTTGCTCTTGAGGCTCTTCACCGGGGGTGCTCATGGGATTGCTCTCTCAAAGGGTTCGGGCCCAATATGTGTGGGCTCAATGGGTTCAGGCACTGATCAGTTGGGGGTACAACCACTGACCAGCTGGCAGGCCCATCGCGGCCAGAGATGGAGAGGGCCGCTGCGGGTCTCATATAAACCCTACGCGACCTGCTGCGTGGCAACTATTGGAGAGAAATTTTGCCGGCAAATCCCCGCCCATCCCAAGAGCGAGGGGAGCCGGGGAGCAGAATCCACCTGACACCCCTCGGGGAGTATCCGCGCATGGGGAGGGCAGCAAAATGCCGGCCCGAAAAATCTCGGACCGGCAGGAGAACCTCCAGAAAGTAGGTTGCTCCAGATGCTTCAGTTGCATCCAGCTGCGAGGCGGTGCTATCCAGCCTTGACGAAGGCAACTTCGAGGGAAATCGTGACTTTGTCAGAGACCAGCACGCCACCTGCTTCCAGGGCAGCGTTCCAGGTCAGGCCGAATTCCTTGCGGCTGATCACGGTCTTGGCTTCGAACCCCGCGCGGGTGGCGCTGAAAGCGTCAACAGCCACGCCGCCGAACTCGCCCTTGAAACTCACAGTCTTGGAGATGCCCCGAATAGTCAGTTCCCCCGTCATCTCGAAGTCTTCTTCATCGCCGGAAACGGAGGTGGAGACAAATGTCAGTGTGGGGAAGAGATCAACATCGAAGAAGTCGGCGCCGCGGACGTGGGCGTCGCGGTTGGCGTCACCTGAGCTAAAGCTTGCGGCCGTGATGGTGGCCGTGACGGAGGCGTCGGCCAGTGTCTGGCCGAGGTTCAGGGAGCCTTCCATCTCGGTGAACTGGCCGCGAACCTTGGAAATGCCGGCATGGCGGACCATGAAGCCCACGGTGCTGTGTGAGCTATCAAGAGTCCAGAGGCCCTGGGCGAGCCCGGTTGATTCACTGATTGTTGCTGACATGTGCTGCTCCTTGAATGGTTGTGACTAAGCAATGGAACCACCTGTGGGGCGGCCGGTCACAGACTATAAGCATGCGTTTGCATCTAATATTCCCGAGTGAATGAAATTCATTCGGCTCCGGATTAACCCCTTCCGCAACAACTTTGAGAAACTGGGTACATGTCCCGAGTAACTGTGCATCTTTTGCGTCACGGCGAGGTTTTTAACCCCAATGGCGTCCTCTACGGCCGGCTCCCCGAGTTTCACCTCTCTGAGCGTGGACGAGCCATGGCGGTCATGGTGGCGGAGCACTTTGCGGCGGCCGCCAAGAACGGCGCTGGTGCACCGGTTTATCTGGTGGCCTCGCCTCTGACGCGAGCCCAGGAAACGGCGGCGCCCACGGCAGCAGCGTTGGGCCTTGAGATTGTGACTGATCCGCGCATCATTGAGGCCGAGAACCACTTCGAGGGGCTCGTTATGAGTAAAGCGGAGCTGGCCAAGCCAAAGCACTGGCCTTACTTCGTGAACCCGTTCAAGCCTTCGTGGGGTGAAGCATACTCAGCCCAAGCGCAGCGCATGCTGGAGGCGGCACGCGATGCCCGCCGTCGTGCTTTTGAAATTGGTGGAGACGGGGCCCAAGCCGTCATGGTCAGCCATCAGCTCCCCATCTGGTCCACGCGCCGCAGCGCTGAGGGCAAGCGTCTGTGGCACGATCCCCGCAATCGGGAGTGCACCCTCGCCTCCCTGACGTCATTGACGTTCGACGGCGATGATGTGGTCGATGTTGTGTACAGCGAGCCCGCTGCCGCATTACTACCAGGCGCTGCAACCACCCCCGGAGCCTGAGCGGCATACAGCTGACCATCAGCTTTTCGACATACTGTAGAACAAAATGTCATGTCTGCGCGCAGTCATGGCTTAACCATGAAATGAAAGAAACGCGTCGTGACTTCTTTGATGAGCCGTAGGGCGCTTTTTGCCGCTGGCGGGGCAGCCTTGACGGTGGCTCTGGCCGCTTGCTCGGGAAATGACCCTCTGGCGGACCAGGCCAATGCCGGAGATAACAAGAACTACATTGCCGGGGACGGCTCTGTCACGGAGTACGGGGCCGCGGACCGCAAGGATCCGGTGGCCTTCAAGGGCGTCTTGTTTGACGGCGGCACGGTGGACGCAGCTGATTTTGTGGGAAAAGTCACCGTCCTTAACTTTTGGTACGCGGCCTGTGGGCCTTGCCGCATTGAAGCCCCTGATCTGCAAGCGCTCTACACGGACTTTAAGTCTCAGGATGTGGAGTTTCTGGGCGTCAATGTTCGTGATGAAAAGGCCGCTGCAGAAGCCTTTGAGCGTAACTTCGGGCTCAGTTACCCCAGCGTTGCGGATAAGGACGGCGGGGTGCTGCTGGCCATGACCAAATATGTGCCCCCGGCCGCGGTGCCCACCACGCTCGTGTTGGATAAGTTGGGCCGCGTTTGCGCCCGCATCCTCGGTGTTGCAGAGAAGGGCACCTTGAAGGCGCTCATCAGCAGTGCGCTGACGGAAAAATAGCGGCCAACCTCCTTCATGAACAATCCATTTGCCGAGACAATTCTGAGCGGCTCCATGCTGCTGGCCATGCCGGTGGCGCTGTTGGCTGGCCTTGTCTCCTTCCTCTCGCCGTGCGTGCTGCCGCTTGTTCCCGGGTATCTGGGCTACGTCAGCGGATTGACAGGTGCCGATCTTGAAAACCAGCGCCGCGGCCGCATGTTTGCCGGGATTGGGTTATTCGTGCTCGGCTTCTCCGTGGTGTTTGTGCTTATTGGGGCCGTTTTCGGTCAGCTGGGTGCCTGGCTCATGGGGCCCGACGCCGCCTGGGTCACCCAGGTGCTGGGCGTGGTGGTGATTCTCATGGGTGTGGTGTTCCTTGGTGGGATGAGCTGGTTCCAAAGCGAAGCGAAAATTCATGCCAAGCCGCCGGCCGGCTTGTGGGGCGCACCCATTTTGGGCGTAACCTTTGGATTGGGCTGGGCACCATGCATTGGCCCCACCTTCAGTGCCGTGCAATTGCTCGCCTTCTCCGACGGTCCCAACGCGGCCAAGGGTGCGTTCCTGACCTTTATTTATTGTTTGGGGCTGGGACTGCCGTTCCTGCTCATTGCCCTCGGTGCCCGCCGCGGGCTCGGAGCCCTCGCATTTTTCCGCAGTCACCGCCGCGGGCTCCAGTATTTTGGCGGGGGCATGCTGATCCTGCTGGGTGTTTTGATGGTGTCAGGCTTGTGGGGGATCTGGATCAACGACCTGCAGCTTTGGTTCGCTAATGAAGTCAGGTTGCCAATCTAATGAAAGAGACAGTGGTGAAAGAACCCAAGGGCAAGGCGCCCCAGGCTGGTGCCAGCGAGGTGGTCCTGCCGCAGCTCGGCTTCGGCGGGATGCTCCGGTGGGCTTGGCGTCAGTTGACCAGCATGCGCACAGCCTTGTTTTTGTTGTTGATGCTGGCTGTTGCTGCTGTGCCTGGATCCCTTTTCCCGCAGCGGCCCTCCGCCCCTGCCGAAGTGACCCAGTACCTGAAGGACAACCCCGGTTCCGGTCCCATCATGGACTGGTTCAGGCTCTTTGACGTGTACTCCTCGCCGTGGTTCGCGGCCATCTACCTGCTGCTGTTCACTTCTTTGATTGGCTGTGTGCTGCCGCGCGCCAAAATCCATTGGAAGGCTATGCGCTCGGCGCCGCCGCGCACCCCCAAGCGGCTTTCCCGCCTGGCAGAATACGGCACTGTCACCATCCCGGCCGGCAGCGGCATTGACGCCGAAACTGCTGTCAGGGATGCTGCGGCCGTACTGAAAGCCCGCCGTTACCGTGTTGACGTGCGTGACTTAGACACGGACCGGCCCTCAGTGGGTGCCGAAATCGGGTTCATGAAGGAAGTCGGCAACCTAATCTTCCATACAGCCATGATCGGTGTGCTGGCCGCCATCGCGTTCAGCGGTCTGTTTGGCTACAGCGGCCAACGCGTGCTGGTGGAGGGAGAAACGTTTGTCAATACCCTCACCGGGTACGACACTTTCACTCCTGGAGCCAACTTTGGTGAGGGCCGGTTGAGCCCCTACTCGGCAACACTGGACCGGCTGGTGGTCAAGTACGACCGCTCAACAGAGGCGCACTATGGCCAGCCCCTCGACTTCACCGCAACCTTGAGTGTCAAGGACGGTCCCGGCGCCGAAGCCAAGACCAAGACGTTGAAAGTCAACGAGCCGGTTGCTGTGGGTGGTACCAACCTTTACCTGGTGGGTAACGGTTATGCACCCGTTGTCACCGTCAAGGACGGCGAAGGAAATGTGGCCTTCCAGGGCCCGGTCATCACCATCCCCACCGACGGCGCCTACACCTCACTGATGGTGATCAAGGTTCCGGACGCCAAACCGAAACAGCTGGGCTTTGTTGGCTTCTTCTTGCCCACTGCGGTCTACAACGATGAGGGCGTGGCCTTCGGCTCTGACCCTGACCCTTTCAACCCGGTGCTGAACTTGAACGCCTACACGGGTGATCTCGGCTTGGACAGCGGGGTGCCGCGCAACGTTTTCACCTTGGATACTTCCGGAATGAAGGAGATCAACTCCCGCAACCTAGACGCTGGCGGCATTGTTCTGAAACCAAATCAGAGCTACACGCTCCCCGACGGCAACGGCACCATCAGCTTCGATGGCATCAAACGATTTGCTGCCTTGGATATCCGTCACGACCCGGGTCAGGCCTACGTTCTAGTATTCGCATTGTTGGCGTTGGCGGGCCTCATGGGCTCCTTGTTCTTGAACCGCCGCCGTGTCTGGGTCCGCACGGGTAACCACCCAGACGGGCGCACCATGGTGGAATTTGGTCTGCTGGCTCGCGGCGAGGACCACCGATTGGCCGGAGAATATGCGGCCATCAACAAGGCGCTGCACGCAAAATGGCTGGTGCCAATGGACGCGGCAGGGCAAAATGATGATGATCAGATAATAATCAACGACTCCGCACAGAGCGTCACTGCGGCAAGTAAGGACCAGTAATGCCAGAGATCAATCAAAGCTTCGCCCTGCTGAGCGAGAGGCTCATGCTGCTGGCCGGTCTGGCGTATGCAGTGGCTTTTTGCGCCTATGCGTGGGATCTGTTTACTTTTAGCCAGGCAGCCAAGCGTGGCCTCGCAGCCGACACCCGTGCCACGGCCGTCGCTGCCGGTGTGGAGAAGGACGCCGTCCTGGCCGGTGTGGGTTCAGGTGCGGCTCGCGGTTCCGCAGGCCAGGATCTTGGTGCCGGTCCACAGGACCGCGGTGTGCGTCCCAGCTCCAAGACCCATGCAGGGACTGACGGCGTCACGGCCGGGGACTCCATGCGCTACGGCAAGGAGCGGCGCGTTGTAGCCCGGGTAGCCGTGGCACTGACCATACTGGCCGCCGTGGTTCAGGGCTTTGCTGTGCTCTTCCGCGGGTTGGCGGCAGGGCGTGTGCCGTGGGGCAATATGTATGAATTCTGCACCACTGGCTCTTTTGCTGTGGCCGTAGTATTTTTGCTTGTTCTGACCCGCCGCGATCTGCGGTTCCTGGGGACCTTTGTCATTGGCCTGGTGCTGGTGATGGTGGTGGCCGCGTCCGTGGCGTTCTGGACACCTGTTGGGCACTTGGTTCCGGCACTTCAGAGCTACTGGCTGGTTATTCACGTCTCCATTGCGGTTCTGTCCTCGGCGTTCTTCACCCTCACCTTTGCCATGTCCGTGCTGCAACTCTTCCAGTCTCGGCGCGAGGCCTCTATCGCCTCGGGCAAGCCGGATAAGTTCCACGTCATGCGCCTGGTGCCGAACGCGCTGAGTCTGGAGAACCTTTCTTACCGCATCAACGGCATTGCGTTTGTTGGCTGGACACTGACGCTGATGTTCGGCTCCATCTGGGCCGAAAAGGCATGGGGCCGCTTCTGGGGCTGGGACACCAAGGAAGTCTGGACGTTCGTGATCTGGGTTGTCTACGCCGGTTACCTGCACGCCCGGGCAACCAAGGGCTGGACCGGAACCCGTGCGGCCTGGCTGTCCATTGTTGGCTACCTGTGCGTGGTCTTCAACTTCACTATTGTGAACGTGTACTTCTCCGGCCTGCACTCCTACGCCGGTGTGGGTAGCTAAGACGTTAGCGCCCCCGCGTACAGTTTGATCCTGTGTACTGTTTGACCCCGAATGGTGTGCCACTTCAACAGTGGCGCACCATTTGGCCTTTAACGGTGTGCAGGTTCGGGGCAGGGTCACACGCAGGTGAACTTCAGCGTGAAACTACTTCATGCCGCCTTGGCGGAAGCCGGGCTTGGTGTAGGTGCGGGCCAGTAGTGCCAGCGCTATAGCGGCCACCATGAGGCCAAAATCGCGCAGAGCCACGTCGTAGAAGCCTGAGTAAGTGAGCAGGTTGACGATAATGCCTGCCAGCCAGAGCGCCACAATGTAGGCGGCGTACCGTGGGCGCAGGATCATGGCAATTGCTGCAATGATCTCCACCACGCCAATCGCCATCATGGTGCCGTGGGCGCTGAACGGGGAGACGTTCTCGATCCATGGTGCCAGGTAGTTTTCCCAATGGGTTAAGACATTGAAGAATTTGTCCACGCCCATGATCAGCGGGATGGCGATGAAGCCAACCCACAAGAGCAGGAAAGCCCCATAAGCGGGCTCGGCCTTGACGCGTGCCAGTGTCTGGGAGCTCCAACCACTGGACGGGGCGGGAATTGAATGTGTTGCCATGACTCCTCCATCTAAAAACGTGATCTATGTTTTTAGATTGCGCTTCACGACACAACTTGTCAATAGTCCAGCAAAAGTGGGCCGGGGCAGCTGCCCCGGCCCACGACGTGAAACTTTGGTGTGAAACTACTTCGCGCTGAACTCGCTGGTCAGGGCGGTCAGGGTGCCGGTGTCCACATCTTGCGACGGGCCATTAAGGTAGCGGTCCAGCGAATCATCCATGGCATTGATCCACCGGGTGTGGTGCTTGGTGGCCATGGTGCCGGTGACCACGGATTGGTGAATCATGTCCCGGTAGCCCAGGATGTCGGTTTCCTTGTGGTGCATCCAGTCCTTGAACAGCTGCGAAACGGCGTGCAGATCAAACGGCGGGTAGTCCGTTGCGGCAATGAGCTCACGCAGGTAGTCCGACTGGAAATCCGCTTCGGCATTGTGATCCGCCAAGGCAGCCTGACGTTCCAGCCACAGCTGAATATCTGCCTCGCGCTGGGCTAGAGACGGCAGCTCGATGGCGCCCGTCATGACGTCGCGGGCAAACCATGCCTGCGCGTCAAACATGTTGAACGTGTAGTACTGATCCTGCGCGCCAAGGTAAAACAGGTTGGTGTTCTCCTGCCACACCACGCCCTTGTAGAGATTCCCCGGGTAGAGCACATTCTTGGACGTCAGTGACAGATCGCTGGGCAGGAACGGGTACTTGTGCTGGTATCCGGTGCACAGCACGACGGCGTCAAACTCGCCGCAGGTGCCGTCGGAGAAGTGGGCGATTTTACCCTCGAATTCGGTTACGAGCGGGCGCTCCACAGTGTTCTCGGGCCAGTCGAAGCCCATGGGGTTGCTGCGGTAGCTAAAAGTAATCGAGGCGGCGCCCATCTTGTGGGCCTGCATGCCAATGTCCTCCGCGGAGTAGCTGGCGCCAATCAGCAGCATATTCTTGCCGCTAAAGCGCTCTGCGCCGCGAAAATCGTGGGCGTGCAGGACCTCGCCGGGGAAAGAGCCAATGCCCTTGAACTCGGGGACGGTGGGGGTGGAGAAATGGCCGGAGGAGACCACGAGCTTGTCAAAGACATGATCGGTGGTGACGCCGGTGATCAGGTTCTCCACCGTCAACGTGAATTCCTGTGTGTCCTGGTTGTAGCTGGTGTGCCGGGCAACAGTATTGAACTGGACGTATTTGCGCACATCTGACTTTTCAACACGGCCCTTGATGTAATCGAAGAGGACCTCGCGGGGCGGGAAAGAGGAGATGGCGCGGCCAAAGTGTTCGTCGAAGGAGTAGTCGGAGAATTCCAGGCATTCCTTCGGGCCGTTGGACCACAGGTGGCGGTACATGCTCGAGTGCACGGGTTCACCGTGTTCATCCAAGCCAGTGCGCCAACTGCTGTTCCACTGGCCGCCCCAGTCGCTTTGCTTCTCAAAGCACATGATCTCCGGGATGTCAGCGCCGTTCTGGCTTGCTGAGTCAAAGGCACGCAACTGTGCCATGCCGCTGGGGCCTGCTCCAATGATTCCGACTCGCAATGTCATGCTTTTCTCCTCATTATTTGGATCATTTTGTCCTCGTGTCACCAGACGCTTCGAATCCATAGCTCAACAGCATGAACGGGCGGGCCGTGATCGGCGCTCCCGTGGCGGAGCATCAAGGCGCTAAGTGCGCGGGCGGCAGACTTGCTGCGGCAAAAGACCAGGCGGATGGCCGCCCGTGGTTCTGGCGGAACTTACACGCGGAAGGCGTTGTCCGGAACCTGTGTGAGGTACAAGGAGTGCACCAGGATTCGAAAAGCAGCCTGCTGCAGATCCAAAAAGTGCAGCAAACTTGTTACCTATTGCAACATTTTAGGGATAATAAGTCAAAGCGTACTGATTAGTAAGTACTTCTAATGCTTTGTTTCTGTGGGCTCCGCGAAACGGCAAAGGGTCTGCGCAATCCTTTGATTGTGCAGACCCTTATGGAACGTTGCTTGATGCCTTAAAGCTCTTGTAGCTGGCCGTTCTCCACCATCCACCGGGAGTCCAAGCGCACGTTTTCAAGGAGCCGGCGGTCGTGGGTGACCAGGAGCAGCGTGCCTTCGTAGCTCTCCAGCGCTTCCTCGAGTTGCTCGATGGCTGGCAGGTCCAAATGGTTGGTGGGCTCATCTAGCACCAATACGTTCACGCCGCGGGCCTGCAAAAGTGCCAACGATGCGCGGGTGCGTTCGCCGGGAGAGAGCGCACCCACCGGGCTTGTCACCTGGTCAGCTTTCAGCCCAAACTTAGCCAAAAGGGTACGCACCTCGCCCTGATTCAGTTCCGGCACGAGCGCCTCGAAGCCCTCTCCTAGCGGAGCCTGTTCTGGGAATTGGCTGCGCGCCTGGTCAATCTCCCCGATGGCAACATTCGCGCCCAGGGAGGCAACACCGTCATTCGGGGAAATGCGGCCCAGCAACAGCCGCAACAGGGTGGACTTGCCGGCGCCGTTGGGGCCGGTGATGCCTATGCGTTCTCCAGCGTTCACCTGTGCAGTCACCGGCCCCAGGGTGAAGCTGCCCTGGCGCACCACCGCAGCGTTAAGCGTAGAGACCACGGTGCTTGAGCGGGGTGCTGCGCCAATGCTGAATTGGAGGGCCCACTCCTTGCGTGGCTCCTCAACCTCGTCCAGGCGGGCGATCCGGGACTCCATCTGGCGCACCTTCTGCGCCTGCTTCTCACTGGATTCACTGGCGGCCTTGCGCCGAATCTTGTCATTGTCGGGGGCTTTTTTCATGGCGTTGCGTACACCCTGCGAGCTCCACTCGCGCTGGACTCGGGCGCGCCCCACGAGGTCCGCCTTCTTGTCCGCGAACTCGTCATAGGCTTCGCGGGCGTGGCGCTTTGCAATGGCACGTTCTTCCAAGAAGGAGTCGTAACCGCCGTCATACACGGCCACCTTGTTCTGCGCCTGGTCCAGCTCCACTACGGAGGTGATGGTGCGGGCCAGGAACTCGCGGTCATGCGAGACGAGGACCACGCCGCCGCGCAGACCCCTGACGAACTCTTCCAGCCGGGCCAGTCCCGCCAGGTCCAGATCATTGGTGGGTTCATCCAGAAGTACTATGTCGAAGCGGCTCAGCAGGAGCGCGGCCAACGCCACGCGGGCGGCCTGCCCGCCGGAGAGCCCTGTCATGGGGGTGCTGGGAGTGAGGTCCAAGCCGAGCTCGGCCAGGGTGGCCGGGATGCGTTCATCCACGTCTGCGGCACCGCAGGCGAGCCAGTGGTCCAGGGCTGCGGCGTAGCGGTCATCGTCGGCGCAGTTGCCGGAGCCTAGTGCTTCTGCGGATGATTCCATCTCCTCCGTGGCCTGGGTGCAACCGGTGCGCCGGCCAATGTAGGCGGCGATGCTTTCGCCCTCGATCCGCTCATGTTCCTGCGGCAGCCAGCCGACGAAGGCGTCTTGTGGGGCAGTGCTGACGGTGCCGCCCTGCGGGGTGGTGGCGCCCGCGAGGAGAGCCAAAAGTGTTGACTTGCCGGCACCATTGGCACCCACCACGCCTATGACGTCGCCCGGGGCCACAGTGAAGGAGAGGTTACTGAAAAGGGTGCGGTGTGCGTGGCCTCCGGAAAGGTCCTTCGCGACAAGTGTTGCGCTCATGCATCCATCTTAAGTCGCTTCCTTGCGCCGCCCGGACGTTTTTGTGCTGCCGGGGTCCCGGCGCACCCGCTCCCACCCGTCCCCGCCTTCAACCGCGCCTCCATTGTGCATCTCCCATCGGTCCGTGAGAAAAGGTCGTTTAGAACTGAGTTAAGCGACTTTTTCTCACGGACCGATTCGGGGAAGCCGCCGAAATGTTGCCGTGTGTGACGGCAAGGTTGCTTGAGGCCCTCTGTCAGGGCAATCTAGTGGACAGAATCAAGAGTTCCAGTCAGAGGCCCTGGCCGACTGGACGGCAACCCTCGCAACCATAGTGGGGTGCCCCAGGTGAGGATTCGACGCCGCCGGCAGCTGCCGCGGGCGTAAGTATGGCGCGGTGCCTGGCACTTGCGTTCCCCTGAATGGAGACATCATGACTGAGACCACTGTAACTATTGACGACGCAGCACAGCGATCGGCGCGCCTTGGCGAAGCCGGCGCAGCCTGGGCCAAGCGCATCGGAGCCAGTCCGGACAATGCGAAGCTCACGTACACAGCCGCCGGCGTGGGGGTTGGCTCGGTGGCCACGCGCATCAGCGCCGGCAAACACCAATTCCTCGTCGACGAACCTGCCGCACTTGCTGGGGACGATGCCGCAGCCAGTCCCGTGGAATTCGCACTCGGTGCCGTCATCGCCTGCCAAGTTGTGGTGTACCGCCTCTACGCGGAGCAACTGGGTATCCAGCTCGATGACATCACCATCAAGGCCGAAGGTGATCTGGACGTCCGTGGCTTGTTCGGGATCGATGAGTCAATCCGTCCCGGCTTCAGCGACATCCGCCTAGCCGTAAGCATCACGGGACCTGAATCGCAGGAACGCTACGAAGAGCTCGGCCGCATTGTTGAAGCACGCTGCCCTGTCCAAGACCTGTTAAGCCACACCACGCCTGTCAGCGCAGTCGTCACGAAGGCTTAGACATCACTAAATCCTGAGCAGCGTCAACGCCGAGGACGCCGCACCGCATGTGTTCGAGGATGAAGCCTAACGATTCGACACGGTGGTGCGGCGCAGGCAAGTAGCCCACAACACTCAAGCTGTAGTTTCTTCGGCGACTGCTTGGATGCCGAGAGCCAGCCAGTTCGCACGTGTGGCCAGTGCTGCGCCGTCGGCGTCGCCCGCAGTGGCAAGTTTGATGATGTCCGCATGCGCACTGACCGAATGCTGCGCATCGTGGGAACTGAACCGTTGACGCTCCACTCTCCGCAACAGTGGCATGGCCTGGTCCAGCATGGTTGGCACCATGTCATTTCCGCACGCACCAACGAGAACGGCATGGAACTGGTCATCGGCAGCCAAGGCGGCATCGGCGTCGTTCTTCTTGATGGCGGCGGCAAAGCGCACGTTGGCAGCGGTCATGGTGGCAAGGTCCTGCTCGCTCAGCAGGGGAACTGCCAGCCGCGCCGCCAGCTCGTGCATGGCCGCGACTACCTGCTGCGCATTCACGGTGGAGGCGGCATCAAGCGGGGCGACGATGGTGGCCCGGCCCGGCTGGGCAATAATCAGCCCGGCCCGCTCAAGCCGGAGCAGAGCCTCCCGGATAGGGGTTCGACTCACGCCCAACCATGCCTCTAGCTCCGGATCCCGCAGGCGCTCGCCCGGAGCGAAGGTGCCATTGACGATGGCGTCGCGGATGGAATCGTACACGTCATTACGAAGCAGGGAGCGCTTGTGAATTCCCTGGGGCGGAGGAGTCGGCATGCAACATAGGATATATCGTCCCAGGTGGAGTTTGGCCGCAGCCCCGTCCACGAGTTGGCGCGTCTGAGCAAACATCCCGGCGGCGCGAGGATTTGGGCCAAACGTGAGGATGTCAACAGTGGTCTGGCTTTTGGTGGCAATAAGACCCGCAAACTCGACTACATTGTTCCGGACACCATTGCCCAAGGAGCTGACACGCTCGTCTCCATCAGCGGATATCAGTCGAATCACACCCGTCAGGTGGCGGCAGTGGCTGCAAGCCGGGTGTGAAAGCCCGTCTCGTGCAGGAAAACTGGGTGGACTGACCGGACCCGCTATCCAACCGGGTAGGCAATATTGAGCTTTCGCGCATCATGGGTGCCGACGTCCACCTCGATGCAGCTGGGTTCGACATTGGCATCCGTAGCAGCTGGGAACAAGCCATCAAGGACGTCGAAGATGCCAGGGCAAGCCCTATCCCATCCCGGCAGGCGCCTCCGAACATCACTTGGGCGGGCTGGGCTTTGCTAACTGGGCCTATGAAGTGGAGCAGCAGGAGAAGGAACTAGGTGTCTTCTTCGACACGATTGTGCTCTGCACCGTTACCGCCTCCACCCACGCAGGCATGATCGCTGGATTTGCGGGACAAGACAGGCCGCGGCGCGTCATCGGCATTGACGCCTCAGCCACCATTGAAAAGACTCGCGCTCAGGTGGCCCGGATCGCCCGTCACACAGCTGAGCTGATGGACTTGGACAGGAAGATCCGTGACGACGAGACCACTGTCTTGCAAGGCTGGGCCGGCAACCACTCTGGCATCCCTGTGGAATCCACGCCCGAGGCCATAAAACTCACCGGATCCCTTGAAAGCATGATCATCGACCCTGTGTATGAAGGAAAATCCATGGCTGGGTTGATTGACCTTGTCCGCAGCAAGGACATTCCTTCCAGCAGCAACGTCCTCTACGCGCATTCGGGCGGACAGCTGGCGTTGAATGCCTACAGCGGACTGTTTCGCTAAAGAACATTAGCGGACAGGGTCAGGATTCCTCAGCGCTCGGGGCTTCCCGTTCAGAGCCAGGGGCTTCCGGCCCTGGAATCGGAGCGCCTCTGGCAGGCTCTGCCTCCGCGGCGAGGGCGGTGGCCTGTGCCAGCTCAAAGCGGGCTAGCTTAGTCTGGTAGTGCAGCTGCCGCCTGGCCTCCATGGTCAGCTCCACCCAGTACGCTGCCTCACGGGCGCCGTCGAAAATGGCGATCAGGCCGTGGGGTACGCGTTTTTTGGGCCGGGCGGAGAGCTTGAATTCGAGAGGGGACATGTGGGCGGACTGGGGCTTGCGGAAAATGAGGAACAGGGCTGGTCCCAGCCAAATGAAGTAGCTGAGCAAGGCCAGTAACACCTTGTTGTTCTGCCATGCGGCCACAACAAGCGGGCTGACCACTGCCAACGCCACCACCACCAGCAGTACTGAGGCGTACGCCAGCCCCACGCCTGGGCGCGGATTGCTGCGGTACAAGGACACTGCCAGAGCGGATAGTGCAGCGCTCACAACTACCAGCAGGGTCAGTGCCAGTGCCGAGAGCAGGACCCGCACGGGCGTGAGCTCACTGTGCCAGAACAACGAAACCAAGGTGATGAGTAGCCCGGCAAGGCTCACCAGGCCACCAGCCCGGTGATCTTGCGCCCATCCACCCGGATCCGGTTGTGTGTGGAAATGCCCCACATCCGTTCCCACCGCTGAATGCGCAGCCGCATGGAGGTGGTCAGGTGGAACTCATCAATATCTCGTTGTACTGCCGTGTCACGCTGGCGGACCACGGAGAAAATAACCAGCATCAACGAGAGCATGCCAAGGAAGAACTCAGGCCCGGAATCAGGGGCAGAGGGCAGGAAGAAGACGTTGTGCAACGCCATCCACATGGTTGCGGCGGCGGCAATGCCAACCAATAGCGTCAGGAGCTCCAGTAGCTCCTCCAGTGCCATAACCTGGGATTCATTGGCCATACCCAAGGGGCTACGGCCGCTAAAGACCAAAGCAACCAGCGTGGTTGCCGTGGCGCCAAGGATCCACCCAAGGGCATCAATGCTAAATTCAAAGGTCCCCGGACTGGTGAAAGGTGCCAGCAACCGCTCGAGGAGACGTCCCCACACCATGTTGAGATCGCCAAACGAGGCAATGCGCCCCTTGTCAAGGGGGTGATGGATTTGCAGGATCATTAAACACAGGAGCAAGCCTAAGAACAGCAACGTAAGAATTTGCCGTCGCTGGCTGCGTTTCTCCCGGTGAAACTCGGAAACGGCGCGAATATGGCGTTCCTGAGGTGCGTGAATTGTCATCTCCGATCATGGACCCTGTCCCGTGATGCTATCGGAGGGCAGTGCGGCCCGGCACAAAATACCGGAGGCTCCACAAGCTGCAAGATTTCACTTGGTCCATGACTCCTGTGTGCACTAGGGTCAATAACTGTGAGGTAGAGAACACAGACACGCAGATCGCACCGCCCGCAGCAAGCTGCCGCGGCGTGCTGGATCGCGTCTTCGTAGCCCACCAACCCCTGAATTCGATAGAAGGCCGCAGTGCGTTCATTCCCTTACAAATCCGCCGGAAAACCCGATCTCCGTTCACCCTCACGCTATCTTTTGTGGCTGGCTGGCGCCCAACGAGGAACCCTCCTGCTCGGCATTCTGTACGGTTCCATCTGGACGGTGTGCCAGGCCCTGACGCCATACATTCTGGGCCAAGCCATCGACCAGGGCATCCTGCCGGGCAACTTCGGCCGTCTCTCCTTCTGGGTGGGCCTGCTGGTGGGCTTGACCATCATCCAGTCAATCTCCGCCACGCTGCGTCACCGCGCCGCTATGAGCAACTGGATGCAGGCGGCCTTCCGGTCCGCCCAGATTGTTGGCCACAAGGTCACCCGCAGCGGCGACGCTCTCCCGCAAAAGTTCTCCACCGGCGAGGTGGTCTCCACGTGTGCCTCCGACGCCATGCGCATTGGCGAGATTTTTGACGTCGCCGCACGCCTGGCCGGCTCCGTTGTGGGATACCTGCTGGTCTCCTACCTTGTCTTCCAGTCCTCCTGGCAGCTGGGACTGGTGGTCCTGGTGGGCGTGCCGCTGTGCGGTGCCGGGATGTTGTTCGTGATCCGCCCCCTCCAACGTCGCCAAAAAGACCAACGTGAAGCGGCCGGAAAAATGACGGCATTGGGCGCTGACACCGTGGCCGGCCTGCGCGTTTTGCGAGGTATTGGTGGCGAGCACATCTTCGTCCAGCGTTACCGCGAGCGTTCCCGGGAAACTCAGCTCGCCGGCAACAAGGTGGCCTGGTCCCTGGCCGACCTCGACGCCGCCCAGGTCTTCGTCGTTGGAATTTTCAGTGTCGCTTTCACCTGGATCGGCGCGGTACAGGCCGTGACCGGGCAGATCGAGGCCGGCCAGCTCGTGGCCCTCTACGGTTACGCGGTCTTCCTGGTCTCGCCCATCCGCACCGCCGCTGACGCCGTCTCCCGCCTCATCCGTGCCCAGGTCGGTGCCCGCCGCATCATCGATGTGCTGGCCACCCCTTCAGCCGTGCACGACGCCGAGACAACAGTCCCAGCCCCGGCCGCACCGAGCGCTTTGCTCGACTCGGTTTCAGGAGTGGTGGTTGCCCCGGGTGGGATGAGCGCGATTGTTTCGGAGGACCCCGCCGCAGCCGCTGAGCTGGCCCGGCGGTTGGGCCGTTTTGAGGACGCAGTGCTGCGTGAGGCTGTGGTGCAGTGGGGCAGCGAGGCCCTGCACCTGATGCCGCTGCGTGAGGTGCGCTCCCGCATTGTGGTCTCCGACGCCGAACCGCAGTTGTTCACCGGCACTCTCCGCGAGGAGCTAGACCCGGACGGCCGGCACAGCGACACGGAGATTATGGCGGCCATTGAGGTGGCCAGTGCACAGGACGTCTTTGATGGTCTGGAGCAGGGCCTAGACGCGGAAGTCACGGAAAAGGGGCGCAGCTTTTCCGGCGGCCAGCGCCAGAGACTGGCCTTGGCTCGTGCTGTGCTGACCGAAGCGGAGGTGCTGGTGCTCATTGAACCAACCAGCGCCGTCGATGCACATACCGAACAACGGATAGCAGGGGCGCTGGGCAAAAGCCGCGGTTCCGCTGCGCACACCACACTTGTGGTGACGGCCAGCCCGCTGCTGCTGGGCGCCATGGACACTGTGGCTTTTCTGAAGCACGGCAAGCTGCAGGCTCAGGGCACACACCGGCACCTGCTGGACACTGTCCCGGAATACCGCAAGGTGGTGGTCCGTGGTGAGGGCATGAACGGTCAAGGCCACACCGAAGCAGCAGTAGCCGCCAACGCCAACCACAGCACCGCCACCGAGGGGGAGAAGTAATGACAGAGACAATGTTGCCTGTGGCGGACTCCGCCCAGGTCAAGGCCGAGGGCCTGCGGTTGATGCGGTTGCACAAAAAGCCGCTGGCCGGCGTCGTTAGTCTTTATGGTGTGGCCGCAATTGCCGGTCTGGCCGGACCGTTCCTGTTGGGGCGGCTCGTGGATGCGGTCACGGCAGGCACCACTACCGGCTTTGTGGCCATGGTGGCGTTGACCCTGGGCGGGTTCGTACTCATCCAGACCGTGCTGGCGCGCTGGGCCCGGCGCAAGGGCATGATGCTGGGCGAGAAAGTGTTCGCGCAACTCCGTGAGGAATTTATGGAGCAGGTCACGTCTCTGCCGCTCTCCACGGTGGAACGGGCCGGCACCGGCGACCTGGTCTCGCGCACCACCAACGACGTTGACGCGGTCTCCCACACTGTCCGCTTCGGTGTGCCGCAGGTGCTTGTCTCGGTCGCGTCCATCGTGCTGACGGCGGCCGCGGCAGTGTTGACGAGCCCCATCCTGGCCGTGGCCCTACTGGTGGGCGTGCCGCTGCTGGTGCCCGTGACTCGCTGGTATCTCAAGCGAGCCACGCCGGGGTACCTGTTGGAACGCGAAAGCTACGCCGGGCTCAATGGTGCCGTTACCGAAACCATTGAGGGTGCCCGCACGGTGGATGCGCTGAGTCTTGGCGCCAACCGCCGCCACCGGATTGACGCGGCCCTGCGCAACTGCTTTGAACGGGAAAAGTACACGCTGGGCCTGCGCACGGTGCTATTTCCGGCGGCCGAATTTTCCTTTTGGCTGCCCGTTGCGGCAGTGCTTTTGTGGGGCGGCTGGCTCGCCTCGCAGGGACAGGTCAGCACGGGCATGGTAGCCACAGTGGCGTTGTACGCGTTGCAGTTGATCGACCCCGTGGACACGCTCATCATGTGGATTGACGAGATTCAGGTGGGCGCCTCATCTCTGGCCCGCATTGTGGGCATCCGCAACGTGGCGCCGGACCGTACCGCAACGGATGCTGTGCCCACCGATGAACAAATCCTGGTGGAGCAGGCCCGCTTCGCCTACCGCGAAGGCCACGACGTGCTGCACAACATTGACCTCACACTCCGTCCTGGCGAGCGGCTGGCCATGGTGGGTCCTTCCGGCGCGGGAAAGTCCACGCTGGGGCGGCTGCTCGCTGGTATCAATGGGCCCACGGCCGGCTCCGTCACGGTGGGCGGGGTGCCACTCATGGATCGACCGCTGGATGAGCTGCGCGGCGAGGTGGCCCTGGTCACGCAGGAGCACCACGTGTTCGTGGGCACGCTGGCCGACAACGTCCGTCTGGGGAAGGCCGACGCAACTGATGCCGAGATTGAAAAGGCCCTGTCCGACGTCGGATCCCTGGCTTGGGTGCGCGCCCTCCCCAAAGGGCTGGCCACCGAGGTGGGCTCAGGGTCGCATTCGCTCACGCCTGCTCAGGCGCAGGAGTTGGCGCTGGCCCGGCTGGTACTGGCGGACCCGCACACGCTGGTGCTGGACGAGGCCACCTCGCTGATTGACCCGCAGGCCGCTAGGGATCTGGAGTTCTCCCTCAGTGCAGTGCTTCAGGGGCGTACGGTAGTGGCGATCGCGCACCGGCTGCACACCGCGCACGACGCCGACCGGGTCGCCGTCGTGGAAAAGGGGCGCATCACGGAGCTGGGCCCGCACGACGAACTGCTGGCACAGAATGGCTCATATGCGGCGTTGTGGAACTCGTGGCGGCAGGACATTTGAGCCTGTTCTGCGCGGCGAAATAAGCGTAACGTTCAAAGAGGGGCGTGTTGGGCCAGCTGACCCGGTGCGCAATGAGCGCGATGCAGAAGGAGCTTGCCATGCCTGACAAACAGCCTCACCACCACGAACACAAGAAGCTGGATAAGGGCCACGCCATCAAGGCCAAGCGCGCAGAGAAGAAGGCCCGCGGTGCTGCCAATGAATCCGAGGATCCGGTTGCGAAGATCACGAAGAAGCACACCTGATCGCAAACGGACGGAGGAGCCACCGACCCGCACCTGACTGCATGCGTATGCATGGAATAGTTTGGTGCGGGGTCCGGTTGTGCTGATCATGGAGAGCACATTCAAGAAACGCCTTGGGTTTTTGTCCTTTGGCCACTACGGAACGGGACGCGGCTCGCAGACCAACACGGCTGCCGATGCGTTGCGGCAGGCATTGACTTGGCCGTGGCCGCCGAGGAACTGGGCATCGATGGGGCCTTCTTCCGGGTGCACCACTTCGCCCGGCAACAGGCTGCCCCGTTCCCGCTCATGGCTGCCATTGCTGCGCGCACCAGCCGGATCGAAATTGGTACCGGCGTCATCGACATGCGTTATGAAAACCCGCTGTACATGGCCGAACAGGCAGCCGCCACGGACCTGATCAGTGGGGGTCGGCTGCAGCTAGGGGTGAGCCGCGGCTCACCCGAACCCGCTGCCAATGGGGCCGCAGACTTCGGCTACCGCCCGCTCGACGGCGAAACGGTTGCGGACATGGCCCGCCGCCACACCGCCTTATTTCGGCAGGCAATTTCCGGTGCAGGAGTGGCCGAGCCTGGGGAGTACTCACACATGGGCGGCGAGCGGCTGTTGCGCATTTAACCGCAATCGCCGGGGCTGTCCCAGCGGATCTGGTGGGGCGCTGGCACCCGTGCCACAGCCGTATGGGCCGCGGCGCAGGGGATGAACCTGATGAGCTCCACGCTGCTGACCGAGGACACCGGTGTGCCGTTTGATCAGTTGCAGGCCGAACAGATTCAGTTGTTCCGTGACGAGTGGGCGCGTGCCGGCCATGATTTTACGCCCCGCGTCTCCATCAGCCGCTCCGTCATTCCTGTGGTGGATGACGTCGACAGGACGTACTTCGGGGTGCGTGCCCAGGCGGACAGCCGGGATCAGGTCGGCATGATCGACGGCTTCCTCTCACGCTTTGGCAAGAGCTACATTGGCGATCCCGCAGTGCTCGCCGAGGAGCTGGCTGCCGATGCAGCTGTTCAAGCAGCGGACACCGTCATGCTCACCGTGCCCAACCAGCTAGGTCTCGACTACAACACAAAAATGCTGGCCAACATTGCCGAACACATCGCCCCGGCGATCGGCTGGGAGCCGGCCACGGCTTGAGGTGCCCAGCCTGCAGGAGGTGCGTGCCGCCGTCGTACGTCAATGTCCGGTGGCTGGTTCTGTGCCCCTGCGCCGGCGGACAGGCGCATCTACGCGGACCTTGGGGATTTCCTTGCTGGAATTGACCCGTCCACCGGATTGCTCGCAGACCCCTAAGGAACCAAGGCAGTGGGGCGGAATTGGCATACGCTGGGTCGATGGCAATTTGTCTTGAACTTTTGGATCCTGGCAGCTTCCCGCAGTGGTTGGAACAAAGCTGCAGCGAGTATGTGGCCGATCTCATCTCCTCGGGAAGCGCGCCCGGAGCGGCTCGTCAGCAGGCTGAAGCCTCACTTCACAAATCCTTCCCTGAGGGCCGCCCGGGCCTCGACAACGCCGTATTCACCCTGATGGACCAGGGTGGATCTGCCGTGGGCTATATCTGGGTTGGCCGGGACCACTCCGACGACCCGACCGCGTGGTGGGTGTGGGACATCCTTGTTGACTCCGCACACCGAGGGAAGGGGTATGGCAGGGAAGCCATGCAACTCGCGGAAGAGTATGCTCGCTCACGTGGCGCCCTCACCCTGGGATTGAACGTGTTCGGCTACAACGCTTCGGCCCGCGGACTCTACGAATCGCTGGGCTACGAAACTACCAGCATCAAGATGCGCAAAAGCCTCCTCTCTGCCGGAAGCGGCGAAGACGCGAGCAATTAGGTGATGATCTCTTTGCCGGTGGTACGGATCGCAGCAAACTGTGCGCGCCGCAAAGTCACGGTGACCAGTAGGGTGCCAGCCACAGCGTGAGAGGGCTGATTGCACCCAACCTGGGTGCCGCCGTCGGACGCTAAAGCGCGACGGCGGCACGTGGTGCCATCCCATGTGTCACGGTGGTAAAATCGGCTGTGGAGCAATCCCCCTAAATTTTAGCGACACCGGAACAGCTTTTGGCCGAACGAGTCGCACGAGAAGGCAGCGCAGCATCGCCGCCAGACGCCCACTACAGAATAAAGTTTGGAACCCATGAGAAGAACTGCACGCCAGACCCCGCCCGCCCTCGCTGATGGTGCAATGCGCATCGTAGCCCTTGGCGGATTGGGGGAGATTGGCCGCAACATGACCGTCTTCGAATTCGCGGGAAAGTTGCTGATCGTTGATTGCGGTGTGCTCTTCCCTGAGGATCACCACCCCGGCGTTGACTTGATCCTGCCGGACTTCTCTTACTTGAAGAACCGCTGGCAAGATGTTGTTGGCTTGGTGCTGACACACGGCCACGAAGATCACATTGGCGGTGTTCCGTACCTGCTCAAGCACCGCAGCGACATCCCGGTCATCTCGGCCAAGCTGACGTTGGCTTTCTTGAAGACCAAGCTTGAAGAGCACCGCATCAAGGGCAAGATGGTCCAGGTTAAGGAAGGCGACCGCCGCAAGTTCGGTCCGTTCGACGTCGAATTCCTCGCCGTCAACCACTCCATCCCGGACGGACTGGCTGTTGCTATCCGCACCCCTGCCGGTCTGGTGCTGGAAACTGGTGACTTCAAGATGGACCAGTTCCCCTTGGATAAGCGCATCACTGACCTGGCGGGCTTTGCCCGTCTGGGCGAGGAAGGCGTGGATCTGTTCCTGCCCGACTCCACCAACGCAGAAGTACCCGGCTTCCTGGCTGCTGAAGCAGACCTCATCCCGGCCATTGACCAGGTGATGCGCACGGCTCCGCGCCGCGTTGTGGTTTCCAGCTTCGCGAGCCACGTGCACCGCATCCAGCAGATCATTGACTCTGCGCACAAGTACAACCGCAAGATTGCCTTTGTTGGCCGCTCCATGGTCCGGAACATGACCACGGCACGCGAATTGGGCTACCTGAAGATTCCCCGCGGCGTACTCGTTGACGCCAAGGAATTGGAAAAGATGGACCCCAAGAAGGCCGTGCTGATCTGCACCGGTTCACAGGGAGAGCCCATGGCCGCCTTGGCCCGCATGGCCAACGGTGACCACCAGATCAACCTGACCGAGGGCGACACCGTCCTGCTGGCCAGTTCACTGGTTCCCGGCAACGAGTCCTCGATCTACCGCCTGATCAATGACCTCACCAAGCAGGGCGCCAACGTTATCCACAAGGGCAACGCCAAGGTGCACGTCTCCGGGCACGCCAGTGCTGGCGAGCTCGTGTACTGCTATAACTTGGTCCGCCCCAAGAACGTCATGCCGGTCCACGGCGAGTACCGCCACTTGAAGGCGAACGCCGAGCTGGCGGTCCGCACCGGTGTTGAACCCAAGAACACGTTCATCATTGAAGACGGCACTGCGCTGGACCTCAAGGACGGCGTGGTCAAGGTCAGCGGCAGCGTCCCGGCTGCCTATGTCTACGTGGAGAACATGGTTGCCGGTGCGGCAACTGAAGAATCACTCCAGGACCGCATCCGTCTGGCCGAAGATGGTGCCGTCACGGTGCTGCTCATTGTTAACCCGGACACCGGCAAGATTGAAGAAGACCCCGAGTTCTTCTCCGTGGGCTTCAACCTGACGGACAAGGACATTGAAAAGGCCGCCGGAATTGTGGAGAAGACCATCTCCGGGATCCGCGGCGAAAAGACCGGACCGGCGGCTGAGAAGGCTGTGGCCAACGGTCTGCTGCGCTGGTCTGACCGCGCACTACGCCGCAAGCCCGTTTACACGGTCATCATCGTCGAGGCGTAAGCCTTCGCGGCCAATGCCGCCGCTTCATCGATCCGAGAGAAAAGGTCGCTTTGACACTGTCAAAGCGACCTTTTCTCACGGATCGATTTAGAGATTGCGCCAAGCGCCCGGCGGGGCTACGGTGTGGGCAGCATCCAGCTCAGAACCGGTGTCGACTGCAGATAGACCAAGACGCACAGGATCAGGAGCATGCCCACCGACCAGCCGGCAACCTTCTTCAAGATGACCGACTCCTTGCCTTCCATACCCACCGCTGTTGCGGCAATGGCAAGGTTCTGTGGGGAGATTAGCTTGCCCACCACGCCACCGGAGGTGTTGGCGGCAACCAAGAGGTTCGGATCAATCCCAGCGTTGATGCCGGCAGTTTGTTGCAGGTTCGCGAACAAGGCGTTGGCCGAGGTGTCCGATCCGGTGACCGCGGTGCCGATCCAGCCAAGAATGGGTGACAGGAAGGCAAAGAATGCTCCTGTGCCGGCTAGCCAGGTCCCGATGGTGATGGTCTGGCCGGAGAGGTTCATGACATAGGCCAATGCGAGCACGGACAAGATGGTGGTGGCTGCCCAGCGCATTCTGTAGAGGGTATGCCAGATTTCGGCGACAGCCCGGGAAACCTTGATCTTGTATTTGCCGCCACCGTCAAAGATTGAATAGACCACGGCAACAATCAGACCTGTGAACAGCAGTAGGGTGCCGGGGTTCGAGAGCCACTGGAAGTTATAGACGGTTGAGGTGACGGGGTTCCCTCCGGCATCCAGGATGTGGCCATAGAGTAGTGGCCATTGAACCTTGACGTCGGTGGATCCAAGGACGGCAGGAACACTGACTCCAATTGTCCAAAGCTTGGCGATGCCGAAGATGATGATCACAAGCAAGTAGGGGAACAAGGCCAGGAACGTTGGGCCCGGCAGTAGCTTGCGGTTGGACTCGTCGTACGTTGTGGTAATGCCGGCGCTTCCCCCGGTAGTCCCGTTAGTTCCGCCCACCATGATGCGTTCACGTGCTGCTTCGCGGCCCTTGGAGGACCAGAAACGCAGGAAAATGACGGCTGCGCCAAGGCCAGCCAGCGAGGCAACAATATCCGTCAATTCGTAGGAGAAATAGGTAGCGCACAAGAACTGAGTCACAGCGAACGTGGCGCCGATGACCAACGCTGCCGGCCAGACTTCCTTGACACCGCGTTTGCCATCAATGATGAACAACAGCAGCGTCGGAACAAAGAGGGCAAGGATCGGTGCCTGGTGTCCCACGATGGCGCCGATGTGGTTGGCGTCCAATCCTGTCAGCGAGGCCGCGGTGGTGATTGGGATGGCTACCGCGCCGAAGGCCACCGGGGCGGTGTTGGCAACCAGGACTGCGGCCGCAGCGCGCAGCGGAGACATCCCCAGGGCCAGCAGCATCGTGGCTGTGATGGCCACGGGGGCTCCGAATCCGGCCAGTGCCTCAAGCAGGCCACCGAAACAGAAGGCGATGAGAATCGATTGGATACGCACATCCCCGCCGCCGATCACGTCAAAGACTCGGCGCAGATCCTCGAAGCGTCCTGAAACCACGGTGATTTGGTACAGCCAGATAGCCATGATGACGATCCAGACAACGGGGAACGCGCCGAATACGGCACCCATCACGCCGGACATCAATGTCATGCCCACGGGCATCTTAAAGACGAAGATGGCCACAAGGATCGCTACCGCTAAGGAGGTTAGGCCGGAGACGTGGGCCTTGGCCTTGACTACTGCCAGCATGATGAAGAATGTCACTAGGGGCAGGAGGGCGACGATGGCCGAAAGCGCGATGCTGCCGACCAGTGGATCTGTTGTAGGTGTGAATGTATCCACGGGGGTCCTTCGCTTGGAGTGGGGCGGGGAAGGTTCTTAGTGGTCCCTTTGTGAGGCAACCGTGGTCAGACCACTATGGTCCGACCACGAAATTATAGCCTAGATCATCACTACCGGTGAGCAGAATCACAGAGGTGCCCCAAAGTCCTGCCAGTGCCGCTGTGGTTGGATTCCGGACGTTGGATGTTCCTCCTCATTAACGGCTATGACGTGTCGCGCGCTAAGGGCATAAGGGGTGATCTCAAGGGTGAAGGTTACCCATGGCCAAGAAAACGAGGTGAACCGGCAAGGTGCAGCGCATCATCAAGTGATCTCTGGCGGTGAGCTGCGGGCCACCCGCGCTCTGGAGGCCATCACTGGTCCCTCCCATGGGGAATATACGGATTATCGGGGCTGGCTCGGGCTGAACGGCCAGCTTGCCGACAGGTTCTAAGCCGTCTGGGCCCGGCTTTTTCCGCAAGTACGACGGCGGCACTTGCCTCCCGGCGTCTGCACAGCGCTGCTGGGTGTGGCGATCATGGCACTGACAGTATTCATTCACAAACCGCGCGTGAAGCCGTTAAACCCTGTGGATCACAGCTCAGCAATACTCACCGGTGCGTGGACGAGCCCGGTCATCCCCGCGCTTCCGCAAACCGAGGCGCCATGGACTCCATCTGTTCCATGACCAGCTTGATCGCCGCAGGCTGGCTGTCCGGCGGATACCCGTTGATCACCAAGAGCCGTTTGATGGATGAGCGCAGTTTCGCCCGAACATCATCGCGGACCGTCCAGTCGGTACGAATATCGCGTTGCATGACGGTTACCAGCTGCCGTGCAATTTCGGCCAGCTTGCCCTCACCCTGGATTTCCACGGCGGATTCGTTAGAGGCGACGGCGTCGTAAAACGCCAGCTCATCAGAGTTCAGTGCGGGCGTGAAGTGCTGTCCGCGGTTGGCTTCAGCAGCCACTTCCTTGGCCAACTCCACCAGCTCGGCAATCACTTCAGCGGAGGTGAGCTGTTGATTCGTGTACTTGCGCATCAGCTCGGTGATGCGCTCTGAAAACGCCCGCTGACGCACAATGTTGTTGCGCGTGGTGGCTACCGATTCCTCAGCTACGAGCTTGCGCAGGGCCTCAATGGCCAGCTGCGGGTTTCGTGCCGCCTTGGTCTTGGCGATGAATTCTGGCGTCAGATCATCAAGTGAGGGCTTGGGCATGCCAGCCGCCGAGTAGATGTCCAGGACTTCGCCAGATTGGGTGGCACCGGCAATCAGCTCACCCAGAAGCCGCTGAATCTCTTCCGGGATAGGTTCGCCGGATGCCTGACGGTCTGCGGCGTCAAACTTTGCCATCCAGACGCGAATTTCCTCGTACATCTGGACTTCAGGTTTGAGCTCCGCCAGATTCACTGCGCCGGAACACAGCGCCCAGGCCCGCGAGAGCTGCCCACTATAGCGCCGGTACTTTGACGCCAAGGTTTCATCCTCCGACGGCGCGTTCCCCGGTGTTGCCGCATCGCGTAGGTATGAGGTGGCTCCGGTTGCGGCATTGATCCAGGCCTTGGGGCCGCCCTTGTTCAGGACCGTTTTCCAGTTGTAACCGGCCAGCAGCTGGCGCAGGGTCCCCATCACTGTCACAGTCAACGCGATGGCCTCGTCGATGTTCTTTCCCACAGGCTTGTTGGCCTGATCGGACTGCGTGTATTCGCCCAGCGCCTTGGCCAGGTTCTCGGCGAGCGGGGCGTACGCCACCAACAGCCCGTCTTCCTTGCCCCGGAACGTGCGGTTCACACGGGCAAGGGTCTGCATGAGCAACGCCCCCTTGAGTGGGCGGTCCAGGTAGAGGGTGTGCAGAGGCGGCGCATCAAAGCCTGTGAGCATCATATCCTTGACAATCACCAACTCCAGCTCGTCATCCGCGTCCTTGAGCCTGGCCTTGACGATGGCGTTGAGCGAATCGCGGCGAACGTGGTTGGACACCGGCGCTGTGTCTGTTGCATCCCCGGAGTAGACCACCTTGATTTTGCCGGCGCTCAGTTCATTGGAGTGCCAATCCGGGCGCAGCTCAACAATGGCTGTGTAGAGCCTCGCGCAAATCTCGCGGGTGCCGCCCACGATCATCGCTTTTCCCGGTACCGAGATGAACTTTTTCATCACGGATCGGCGGCCTTCCCAGTGTTCCACCAGGTCTGCAGCCAGCGCGGCAATGCGTTCTGGGGCGCCATAAACGGCGTTGACCACGGCCACGCTCGCCTCGATGCGGGCGCGTTCGGTGATGTCCAGACCCACCGTGGCGTCGTCGGCCGCGGAATCCAGCTGTTCTTCAGTAATGGAACCGGCCAGGCCCACCTTGATCAGGCGAGGCTCGAAATAGACAGGAACGGTGGCGCCGTCATCCACGGCCCGGGTGAGATCGTAAATGTCGATGTAATCACCAAAAACATCGCGGGTGTTGCGGTCTTCGAAGGAGATGGGTGTGCCCGTGAAGGCGATCAGCGTGGCGTGGGGAAGCGCATCGCGCAGGTGCCGGGCGTACCCGTCCAAATCGTCGTAGTGGCTGCGGTGCGCCTCATCGACCACCACGATGACGTTCCGGCGATCGCTGAGCAAGGGATGCTCTGTTCCGGCTTCCTTTTCGGCCTGGCTGCGACCAAATTTCTGCAGCGTGGTGAAGTAGATGCCACCGGTGGTGCGGTTGCTCAGTTCCTCGCGCAGCTCGCTCCGGCGCCGGATCTTCTGTGGCTTTTCCGGCAGCAGCTGGCTCTGCAGGAACGTCTCATACAGCTGACCGTCCAGCTCATTTCGGTCGGTGATGACAACCACCGTGGGGTTCTTCAGCCGTGGGTGGCGGATCACGCGGTTGGTATAGAGCTCCATTTCCATAGACTTGCCCGAACCCTGGGTGTGCCAGACGACGCCGGCCTTTCCATTGGATTCGACCGCCTGGACCGTGCTTCCCACAGCTTTGGTGACGGCGAAGTACTGGTGTGGCTTGGCAATGCGCTTACTCAAGCCGTCTGCGTTCTCATCAAAAGCGGTGAAGTCATTGAGCAGTTGCAGGAATCTGTCTTGGTTGTAGAGCCCCTGTAGGGCCGTCTCCATTTCAGTGACGGCCTCCCCCTCAATCATCAATCCCGGGGGAACAGGGACGCCGTCGTCATTCACGTTCCATGGGGAGAAGTGATTGAAGGGTGTGAAAGGGGTGCCGTATTTGGCCTGGATACCATCGCTGGCGAGGGTAAAGACGCAGAAGCGGAAGGCCATGGGGAATTCGCGCAGGTATGTTTGCAGCTGGGCGTGCGCGCCGGTGAGGTTGGCGTGTGCACTACCGGCCTTCTTCAACTCGATGACGCTGACGGGCATGCCGTTGCAGTACAGCACCAGATCGAAGCGGCGCTTGTAGTCGCCTGCCACCAAGGTCACTTGGCTGACGGCGAGCCAGTCATTTTGGTCTGGGTCGGCACTGAGGAGATGGATAGTGGCGTTGACGTCGCTGCCGTCCGCATCGATGTAGCTGAGCCTGTAGCCGTTGACCAGATAGCCGTGGATGCGCTGATTTTCGGTAATGGCATCGTTGGATTTGGGTGCGATGATCTCCGCCAGTGCCTGCTTCACGTACTGCAGCGGAACGGTGGGGTTGAACTTTTGCAGCGCAGCGAGCAGGCGTGGACGGATCAACAGCTCAGACCAAGACTCACGTTCGTCCTTGCCTGGGGCAATGTCCTCGCCGTGCTTTGGGAGCCAGCCGAGAGGCTCGGCGAGTTGCTCCAGCGCGAGGCCTTCCCAGTCGGCTTCGGAAAAGCCCGTGGCTGCCAATGTCATCGTATTCTCCCCAGTGGTTGTCATCTTCAATGACGCTATCAGCTGAGCGTCATCGCGATGTTTTTTTGTCCGGTATGTGGGGTTATCAAGGCTTTTGGGCCGTGCCATCTTTGAGTTCGATGCAGTTGCAGATGAGAAGAAACTTAGTTCTTTCTTCTCTTGAAGTTAATTGTTGACGAAATTTGATCGCAAAAAACACTGAAAACAAAGGATTTTTTTGCCTTTTCCCTAAGTTGTTGTTTTGTTGATGCTAAATTCTTGGCATGCCGAGCATTGAGTTTCCTGAGCTCTCCTTCAGTCCGCCCTTGGCTGGCACGATCATCGACCTTGAGCGGTTGAGAGGAGATTTGAGCACAGGAAACGCCCGCCCGCTAATTTTTTGCAGCTGAAGTCTTTGTTCCAGCTGATGTCCAGCATCATGAGCGCACGCATCGAGGGCAACCGGACATCCATCGTCGACGCTGTTGAAGGCGCTACAAGGTCAATTGGGGGCGACTGTACTCCTTCCGAGGGCGTCCAAGAGATCATCAATTTGCAGGATGCTGCGGCTTTTGTTGACAGGGTTGTGAAGCCAGGTACGCCCATAACGCATGCTCTGGTGAGGGAGCTTCACAAGATTGCGGTTAGTGGATTGAATCGGGAAGGGGATAAGACTCCCGGTTCTTACAGAACCGGTGAGGTCATGATCGGTGGTTCAGCCCACGTTCCATCGCCGCCTGTGTCTGTTCAAGGGGACATGACTGAGCTTTTGGACTTTGTGAATAGGCCCGTGGAGCAGAACTTCGACCTTCTGAAAGTGGCCATCACGCACCACCGGTTCGTCTGGATACATCCCTTTGGAAACGGAAACGGAAACGGAAATGGTCGCGTCTGTCGCCTATTTACCTACGCGATTATCCTTTCCCAAGGATTCAGCGATTCCGGGATGTACCGGGCAGTCAACCCGACATCGGTTTTTGGATCGGACAGGTCGCGGTATTACAGCATGTTGGAGGAAGCAGATTCACTTACTCCGGATGGCATTATCCGGTGGTGCGAATACCTCTTGAACGGCATGCTCAACGACATGCAAAAGCTCAATAAGCTCAGCGACAGTACCTTTGTGTTGGACGGCTTGTTGCGGCCAGCCATAAAGCGCGTGGTTGATGCCGGTGCATTTTCTGCGCGCGAGTCGGCTGCTCTCGATGTTGTGGCGCGGCTGACTGAAGTTAAGGCCGCGGATCTGGAGATCGCACTGCCAGGGTCGTTTTCGAGTCGAAGCCAGTAAACTCGCAAGCTTGTTGACAGGAAACTGATTCAGCCCGTTGCCGAGGGCAAGCGCAGCTACCAACTTGTCTTGGCGCCCGGTCCGATTACGCCATTCATCATTCGGCAGCTGGATGAGCTTGGCTTCCTGCCGAGCATCCTCAAAGACGACTTCGCCTGAGGGTATGAACGCTACTTCAGGGCTGTGGATAAACGTTGCAACCTGCTTTACATGTCTCGCTAACGTTTAAACCTTTTGCCCCCTTCTTTACATCTCTGCCGAGCGGCTGGCTACGCAGCCGTCGCGGATAGACTGTGTGTTCGAGACCCCGCCCGCTCGGCACACGAAGGAATCCCATGGCTAAGAAGACCGATCGCTCGGCAAAAGATTCGAAAATGACGTCGGTTGGCGAGCTTCGGGCAAGCCGGGCCGTGGACGCCGTGGTACCTGCGTTTGTTCAATGGTGCCAGGACTCTCACGGGATGCCGGCAGATGCTGCCATGGAATACCTGAACCCGGTGAAGGACGTGGCGGCAGCATATTTTGAGCTGGTGCCGTCATCCGTGGCCACAGCATTTGATGCGGAACCGTTCGGGACCGTACTGGGGAAGGTATACGCGGCTTACGACAACGCCAGCACCGGGTCCGACAACGCTGTTATGTTCGTCTTTGAAGCCGTTCACCTGTATGTCGAATTCCTAGAACGCGCAGGTATGTGGACGGGTACGGAGGCAGAATATGACGCGGTGCATTCCCTGTTCCACGTGAGCGAGGAAAACGCCGGCGCCCAGCTTGAAGTGCCCCAGCTGACCGCAAACGATGAGTTGGCGTTCTACGAAGGCACAGAGCTGGTGCACTATCTGGAAAATTTCTTGCACTGGCTAGGCAAGGGCAGGGAAGTGACTTCCACGGGCCTGCTGCGCCTGAAGGAAATTGAGGGCGCAGCATCTGCCATAGGCCTTCGTGCCAGGGGAGGCAGGCCGCTCCGCGATCAGAGATGGGAAAAGCCCAGCCGCGATCCGAACCAGCCCGATGCCGAGGTCTACGCCGTCCTGTCCATGAACGGCCTGGACGAGCTCATGAAGTTCTGGGTGACGCTGGAGGCGTGCCACCTGGTCCAGGTCGGCCCCACAAGGGTCCGCCCCACTGCATTCGCGGAGGAACTGCTGGAAACAGGGCATCCGGGGCGGCTGGGCATTCTGCGCAGTTTTGTGAGCAAGTTCCTGGAAATCTCTGTTCATGGTGAGAGTCACTGGAGCATGCTCTTCCAAGATGTCGCTTTGGTCCAATCCATCCTGTTACTGGACATCTGCCATCCAGGGGGATTCACCATGGGTTACATCCCCGAGTTGGTGGCAAACATTGGACTAAAAGCCGTGGATCCCATCATTGACATCGTGACGGAACGGACGCATGAAATGGCCCGCCTGGGGCTGCTCACCCTGGAACCTGTCATCCAGGTCCTGCCGCCACTAGTGCCATTCATCCCCTCCTTGCTCGAATACGCAAAGAACAGGCCGGAGGGGGACGATGAATGGGAGGGCTTGGCCGGTATCGATGCCATCGGCGGGCCTGCGCCCAAGGCGAGCCCGCAGACTCGGCTCCTGCAAGTCAAGATCATGCTCAAGGATTCCAAGCCGCCCGTGTGGCGGCGCCTACTGGTGCGCAACGACTTGAATTTGGCGCAGCTACACCACATCATTCAGCGGGCGTTTGGCTGGATGAACTGCCACCTGCATGAGTTCCGTGTGGGCGGTTACAACGGTACGGCGTACGGCCCGGTTGGTGATGACTTTGATTTTGGGGACCAGATGCCCATCGATGAAGCCAGCATAAAAGTGGGCCAGATCTTGTCGCAGGAAAAGGACAAGATTGGCTATACCTACGATTTTGGTGACAACTGGGAGCACTCCATCGCCGTGGAGAACGTGTTGGAGTACCGCGGCGGTCCCGCCGCACGCTGTACTGGCGGACGGGGTGCCGGACCGGCTGAGGACAGCGGCGGTGTGTGGGGCTGGGAAAACATCGTCGCCATCATGACCCAGCCCACCCACCCGGAATATCAGGAATACCGTGACTGGCTCGGGATTGAAGAGGGTGAAGCGTTTGACCCCAAGAGCTTTGATGAGGATGGCGTGGACGAGATTCTTTCCGAGTTGTTCTGAGGAAAGTACGACGACGGCGCTCGCCTTTCAGCCGCAACTTGCCTGCCGCTCATGGAAGCAAAGTTGTTTCTCCAAGCTTCCTCCAAGTTCAAAGTGAACTTGGAGGAAGTTTGGAGACGGGGAATTTTACTTGGTGCGCTGGAACTGCGGGACGAACCTTGCCCCGCGCCTATCACTGGGGTTGCCGTCCGGTTCAGCCATCTCAGGAACACCTGGTTCCAAGCCGTTGTCACTCATGTATGTGAGCGCCCGTTTCACTAAGATGCGTTTCTTGGCAAGTGCTGCAACAGACGGGGCCTTTGGGTCAGAGATTTCATCAAGGCGCTCATGCTGCCGGCTAACCTTGGTTTCAATCTCGGTCAGCAACTGCCACACGGAGGGATTGCTGTCGATCTTGTGTTGCTGCCGCAGTGTTACAGCGGCCATTTGCAGGGCAAGAAATCCTTCAAATTGATCGACGCTGGTCTCGTCCCCTGCAAGGCCGGTCACCATGGTTCCGCCTCCGGAACCGACCAATAGCCCGCCGCCACCCACCAAGGCTCCAGCTGTTATCAGCCCGCCAATCATCCCGCCGGGACCGAAGCTGGCCAAAGCGCTTGTGATAACAGCTGCACCTGCAAGACCTGGGGCGGCTGCCAAGGCAAGCCCGCCCGTTCCCACAACCAATGCCGCTGTACCGGCCACCAATGCCCCGACCTTGACCCATTGCAGATTTTGACTGTCTCGCAGGATGCCTTGGGCACGTTTGCCGGCTTCTAGCACATCGGAACCGAACTGCCGTTTTAGTCCCATCTCCGAGGCCAGTCCTTCCAGGGCCGCCCGTTCTATGTCCTTTGAAATTGTGATTTCGAAAGGAGCAATAACGTTTGTCACAGCAACGGCCGTCAGCAGTGTCACGGCCTCCTCTTTTGATGTTCCCGAGCGGTTGAACGTCGGTTCCGGCAGCAGTGAAGTGCTGTCGGAATAGTCAAAGTCGAGCCGTGCTATTTGTGATGGGAGGGGCCTCTTGATGGCTGCGTTGTGCGTGCGGACGTCAGCCACTGCTTGCGCCTGAACGGATCGCAACGCGGCAAGGTAGCGGCGCCTTATATCACCGCTCAACTCATTCTTGATGAGATGGCAGTACCGCAAACCCAGCAGTGTCTTACTCTCAACTTCATTGAGCGAGATTTCTACGCCTCTTTCAACGAAGGCAACCTCCTTGAACTTGGAACCGAAGACCGCGTATCCAATGGTGTCCGCTACGGTGCTGTGTTCCAGGTAAACACTTGCGGTATGAGGGAGTATTGGGTTTGGGTCATATCCTGTGTTGATCACATGGTCCAACATCCACGGAAATACGGAAGACAGGCCACGCCTGATTGCCACCGGATCCCACGCATTCCTGAAGTTCACCCACCATGACAGATGGGACGGCGGATCGGCCAGTGCGTCATGCAAATCATCGAGCTTGAACTTCCCGCTGGCTAAAGGACTGCCAATGGTGACCATGGCGGAGACTTCAACTTCCACTGGCAGCCGCAGCAGCAGATCGGCAGCGATCACGGACCCCAAACTATGGGCGACAATGACAAGCTTGCCGGATTCTGGCACGGCGGCCAAGATGCGGTTTAGGACTTGGGCTCGGATTTGCTTGCTGTTCAAGTAGTTCGCAGCTTGCTTAAAGGACCAGGTTTCTAATGCTGCGTCCGCAACTAGGTCATGTGCCGGTGCTACTAGGATCCCAACAGCCGCTTTGATGAGGTGTTCCTGATCTTGCCGTCCTATCCGGTGTTCAATGGCGGCAAGGCGGCGCTCGAAGTCTCTGCGATTCAGCTTGGCAGCGTCACGGCTGAGCGCCTTGACGGTCCGGGTGGGAAGCTGCTCAGGTTCATCGAACCCCTTGAGCGCATGCGCAAACCTGGGGGCGATAACGCTAACCGCGTCGAGGCCCGGATACCCGGAGAGTGTCAGGGCCTCATCAAGCGCTGCCCTCCATTGGCCCTCCGGGTCTCCGTCCCCCACACCGTGCAAGAAAAGTAGAACAGTTTTTTCAGTCAAGACGAGCCCCCATCGTGGCGCTAATTTGCGCACCCAACGTTGGATGCTTCGGTACTTAAAGATCAGACTACCCGCCCAATTTCGGGACTAAGTTCCCGCCCGTATTATGACGGGCTCGTGAGTCAATGTCGTCCAGTGCGATGGCGGTCTCGTCACAAGTGGAGCTGGCAATACTTCATGTTTCTACGTGCGGGATCTTGGCGCCCAATCAGGACCTCTCGCTATCTTTGATGCATGTCTATGGCAGCCGCAACGCCTGTGACGATCGCACTCCGCGAGCTCCTCAACGCCCACTGTGGTGAGCTCCTTGCACTCCTGGCAAAGCACGCAGCAACAAACCCCAAGATTTTTGGATCAATTGTCCGCGGAACCGCCCGTGAGGGTAGCGACATCGACCCCTTTCCGGTCCACTTGCTCAAGCAGCCGATCTCAGAGTCCGCGCTCTCCGACGCAGTTGCTTTGTGAGGCGAAGCACCGAGCAGCGCATCGCTGACATCCTAGTTGACCAGCACTTCGAGGTCGACGTCGATAAAGTTCGTGACGCGATTCAGGCGCATTTGGTTCCGCTGGAGCCTCTTCAAGCAGATGATTTTTGATGGGTTCCGTGATGAACAGAAGGTCGAATCCGCGGAATTGGATGAATCAGTACTGGTTTGGCTAAAGCTCGACGCTGACCCTGAGCCCCACTGCAATTTTGGATTGCGGTGGGGTGCGGACTATGACACCCGCAGGTTTTCAATGCGGATAAGGGAACCGGCTACTACTGAGTCCAAAAGAGGGTGATCCCAACCTTCGGCTATTGCAGCTTGCCGGACGGCCGGAAGTGCCACTTCCAATGCTGTGAGTGAGCGGTTGATGATCCTTTTGGAAAGGGGGCGTCGCATACCCCAGCTTGTCGCCTCGGCGAGGAGGTCCTCACCACGAAGATCGTCAAGAAATGCCTCGCCGCCAACACGTAGGGACAGTTCCCTATCATGGTCGGGCCAGACGGCAGTGGGGACCACGTCGTAGGCCGGTGTCAGGCCGATTTTTCCGTTGTCGAGAAGTAACGCAAGGTTTCTCGCGTGCATGTCGCAGTTGCCGATGGCGGCGTTCAGTGTCACCATTTCCAGAAGCTGATTCACTGCACTTGCTGGCGCCGTTGCATGGACTCTAAGCAGGTTGGCAATGTCTGTTAGCCGAGGCGCAGTGTGGGAGTCAAGTTGGTACTTTTGTTTGATACCCAGCGCTTGGGCGAGGTCTTCCTGGTGGATGCGTTGCACGAGGCCCGATTTGTCTTTTTTTCGATCAAATCGATTGGCGAGGAGGCCGAGTCGTCCGGAAATGTCGATGACGCGAGCATCGGAGGCAGTAACTGAAACCCCGGCCTCGCTGGCAGCCTTGATGAGGCGAAGTCCCATGGTCTCCAACTGTGCAATGCCCGGCCAGCGTTCCAGCCCTTTTTCGGTGAGTCTAGCCGGTTTGAGTATGTGGGTTGAAGCTTGTCCATTCAAGGGAATGCCAATTCGGTCGCCATCGACGACGACGACCAGCTTTCCCTGGAGCCCACCCAGGCTCGAGCGGACACCGGGATCAGCCGAAATGCCAAGCGGAGCCGACGGAAGGTCTGAGACGACAACTGCGAACTCGTTTTCATCAAGCCATCGGATGCCTGGTTCTCGCGCGTGATCGGGAACTTCCGGGTCAATCACTTGGATGGCTCCGGCGCAGTCGAGCCCGTATGCGCGCAATAATCCAAACGTATCGTCGGTACTTACACGGGCCTCATTGGCAAATTGTGCACGGATATGATCTTCCGGGAGTAACCCATCAAGGAACGCACGCGTCTGCGTGGCCGGGTACATTTCCAATCTGACCGGCATACGGACCGACAAGAGCGGGAAGCCGACGCCGAAGTCCTTCAGCGCATGAGCTGTGTACGTCAGTGCCGCTCCGCCGCCCGGGCCATCGGATGTCAGATCGGCCACGTGGGCATTGTTGAACCAGACTTCTAGGGAGTCAGCCATTATTGGTACGCCTCACTCGAGTGCCCCTGGTCTTGATCCTAAAATCGTCTTGGGTCAGGAGAATCGCGCGAGCGGTCCTGTCGTCGCGAGGGAGCATGAATACTTCGAGCCCGATGGCTTCAGTCACTTCAAAAAGCAATCGGGTACTCCCGAAGCGGCCGTTTTCCATGGCGCTGATCTTTGATCGCGAAATTCCCAGCTGCTCGGAGAGTTCCTCTTGCGACATACCAAGGGCGATTCGTCGGCTGCGAAGGGAAGCACCTAGCCGGGTAGTAGTTGATGTGATTGTCATTCAGCCCCTCGCAGCCTAATGTGATTATGTACTCGATTTCGAGTACATAATCACATTATCTTGTTAATGCACCCAAGAACGGGTGCATTGGTAATTTTTAGATCTAATGATGTCAATCTGGGTACGTTAATCGGACCTGCGCTGCAACACTGCCTTGGGTGGCTGGTCTCACTCCGCAGCGTACTCTTCAGGACGGCTGACGGAACCAACGCGGAGCAGGAGCATCCAGCACTTCAACCTGCTGACGTTAGAAGGTCTTCAACCTTATTGCCATCCTGAGGAGTGATTAGGTCGATCGCACCGACGGCAGGCTGGGCAGACTGTGTTTCATTGAGTACAAGAGCCTTGTTTGCGATGCCGTAGGGAACATGAACACCAGCAGTGAAACCTGCGGCAGGGTCTAGGTGGGATTTTTGGTCATCAAAGAAGATATGTGGGCGCATTACTTCGAGGACCTTAGATTTTGCGATGCCACCCAAGAAAAACGCGTCGTTAACGGTGACACCCCACTGCGTGAGTGATCTGATCGCACGCTCGTGTGCCGGGGCACTGCGTGCCGTGATGAGGGATATCCGCAATCTCGGTTTGTAGTCTTTATCGTACTTTTGACGAGTGGTCTCGAGCTCTTGGATCAAATTTAGATCTTCAAGTAGCCGCTTTAGCGGACCCGGGGAAAGGGGTCTGTCTTGATTGGCGGTTTCGTAGTCGTAGTATCTGGCCAGGTCCCCTGAAGTCTCTTGGTAGACCTTTTCTGACTCATCGTCACCGAGCACGCTGTCGAAGTCGAATGCTACTCGCAATGCGTCCCCTCCAGTGTAGATAGCAGTTGAGGGCAGAACATGTCCAGCAGGGAAACCCATCTGAGTAGCCGCGTCAACATCTTTGCGGTTTGCCGAGAGGAACAGTGACATGTCGAAGGAGCCGATGTATTTGTAGGGCGCCTGCCCCTGAGTAAACACCGCGCGTGATATGCCTAGGCCGTGTTTCTTGACCGAACGCATTACGCGCAATCCGGTGGAGGGGTCGTTCTTCGAGAGAATGATGACTTCAACTACCGGATCCTCGGGTCCTCTCAAATTGTTGAGACTCAAGAGGCGCTCAATGAACGGGAAGGCATAGCCAGGCGCCAAGGTATCGTCAATGCGTTTGTCTTGATAGATGCGATACTTCGCCTCCCCGTACTTGTTGAAATAGTCATCAGACCGTTTCAAGTCAAACAGAGCGCTTGAAGCCACCCCGACAACAAGGCGATTTTCGAGTGAATACGGCATTTCTTCCTTTGGATGATGACTGGGGAGCGGTGACCCCGCGAAGCGTATTCCTGAAGTGCAGAGTGCTACCTCCAAGTTTTCTCCAAATCCAATTTGAACTTGGAGGAAACTTGGAGTTGTTTTTAGACAGCGGCCGAGACGAGCGACTCGACGTCCTTAACGCGCAGCTTGCCGGACATCAGCTGCGGGAGCAAAGCGTCGCGGGTTGTGGCCAACTTGTGGTTTTCGAGGACTGCCCCCGTGATTGTCTCTAGAAGTGGCGCGATCTTGGCTTCGGTGTTGGCCATCGTGTCTCCCTCGAAATCAGGGAACTCCAAGTGGTCAAAAGTCTTCATGGTTATCGTGTCAAAAACCGAACCATGAGCGATGGCCTTGGCCCGCTGTGTTGCGTGCACGATCGAGAAGTACAACACGCCGGGTGGAACAACTCCGGGTACGAACCCATAACAGGACTGATTAAAGGATGCGGGAACAGCGAGTCGGGCGACTGCTCCCACGGTTCCGCGGGCGGTCAGAATAACGCTTCCAGCAGGCAACGGCTTCGCTTTTGTCTTTTCGACTGCACTGCATGAAATTTTTTCATCGGTGTCCACAACAGTGGAAAATTCTGCACCCGTAATGTCCTTGGCAGATGCCCACAATTGGTCTCCCGCCCAGAAGTCGTCCCTTGACCGTGGTGGAGTTCCACCAAGAACAGGGGACAGAACGTCACTCATCGGTACGGAATCAAAAGGATTCGTGGAGCAGTCGTAAATGTGTCCGGCCAGCTCGTGGGCGGTTGCAGCGAGTTTGGTGTTGGCGGCGATCTTGTCGTCGAGGGCGCCCAGGACTTCTGCGATGGCGCGCTGCTCACTTAGTGGCGGAAATGGGATCTGTATGGACGAGAGTTCAGAGAGGCTGAGGTTGGCCTGCACCGACTGAACTACTAGCGACAGTGCATTCTGGATTCGATTTTTGTCTCGAAGGCAGTACAGCAAAAATCCGACGGCAATCTTGTTTTTATCAGGTCGAATTATTGCAAGTGCTTGATTGGTATTGGCAGGGAGAACCTGCGGTGTTACGCGAGCTACTCGCCCGATCGTTCCAGCGATCGAAAAGAGGAGATCATCTTCCTCTAGAATTGACCGTGCCAGGAACTGATTCGTTTCATCGTTGATGTAGGCCAATTTCGAGGGAACGAATTGCCCCTCACTTGTGATTGATTCAACTTTGACGAATGAAACACCGCCAGTTGTGTAGCCCCCCACTTTCGGGGTCGTGCCTTTGGTCACGCGCGTAGATACGAAACCGACAGTTGAGATTGGCCACTCGTTCATGAAACCCTCCCCAACTGGTCGCGCACTACAGCCGCCAGCCGTGAAGACTCGTCGAACTGGGTAAACAACTCCGCAGACAGCCGGGCGATTTTCTCTTCGATCGCTTCGCCGTCGTCCTCTACTTCGGCGGCGCCAACGTAGCGCCCCGGGGTCAGTGCATAGTCGGCAGCCTTGATTTCGGCGAGGGTGGCGGACTTGCAGAAGCCGGCTTCGTCGTCGTACGTGCCAGCATCAGCAGTGGTGCCGCGCCAGGCGTGGAACGTTCCCGCAATGCGAGCGATGTCCTCATCAGAGAGCGCACGCTCGGCCCGATCCACCATGTGGCCCAGGTTCCGGGCGTCGATGAACAGCACCTGCCCGGTCCGGTCCACAGACCCGGCAGGACCGGCGCTCTTGTCCTTGGCGAAGAACCACGTGCACACCGGGATGCCGGTGGAACGGAACAGCTGGGTGGGCAGGGCAATCATGCAGGAAACCAGGTCCGCCTCTACCAGCTGCGCACGGATCTCACCCTCACCGCCAGAGTTGGACGACATGGAACCATTCGCCATGACTACACCGGCCGTACCGCCGGGGGCCAGCTTGGAGATGATGTGCTGGATCCACGCATAGTTTGCGTTGCCAGCCGGCGGGACGCCGTACTTCCAGCGGGGGTCCGACTCGGACCGGGCCCAGTCCTTGATGTTGAACGGCGGGTTGGCCATGATGAAATCGGCTTGCATGTCCGGGTGCTGGTCGCGGGCAAACGTATCGCCCCAGCGCGAGGCCAGGTTGCCGTTGAGCCCGTGGATGGCCAGGTTCATTTTCGCCATCCGCCAGGTGCGCTCGTTCAGCTCCTGGCCGTAGACGGAAATCTCCGAGCCCTCCTTGTTGTGGGCTTCCAGGAACTTCTCGGCCTGGACAAACATGCCGCCGGAACCACACGCGGGGTCATACACGCGGCCGTGATCCGGACGCAGCACCTCAACCAAAACGCGCACCACACCGGCAGGGGTGTAGAACTCGCCGCCGCGCTTGCCCTCAGCGCGCGCAAACTTCTCCAGGAAGTATTCGTACACCTCGCCCAGCAAATCGCGCGCCTTCGTGGCGCCCTGGCCGGTGAACTTGGCCGAGTTGAACAGATCCAGCAGTTCGCCCAGTCGGCGCTGGTCGATGTTGTCCTTGTTGAAGATCATGGGCAGCGTGGCGGCCAGCGACGGGTTGGTGCCCATCACGTCCGCCATGACGTCGTCAATCAGCTCGCCGATGCTCTTGGCATGTTCGTCCAAAGTGGCCGGTGTGCCCTTGGCATTCTGCGCCAAATACGTCCAGCGTGCACGGGCCGGAACCCAAAACACGCCACGGCCGGTGTACTCATCAATATCGTCAATGAGCTGGCCGATCTGCTCCTCGTTCAGGCCCTCGGCCGTCAGCTCGGAGGAAATCTGCTCACGGCGCTCATCAAAGGCATCCGAAACATACTTCAGGAACACTAGCCCCAGAATCACGTCCTTATACTGTGAGGCGTCCATGGAGCCGCGCAGCTTATCCGCGGCCTTCCACAGAGTGTCCTTGAGTTCCTTCATGGTGGACGGGGCGGCGTCCACATTCTTCTTCGGGGGCATGGGCCATACTTCCTTTACGTTAAAACGATGTTAGCGTCCACAACCATCCCGCCGGCGCTGACGCCGTCACGGATGAGTGTGGTGAGTTCATTGAGCCGCTGGAGCCTGAGCTGAACGGCAGCCTGCTCGGTTTCAAGCAGTAATAGCACGGGGCGCAGCGCCTGTACGGTGCTATGCGGAATGAGGCGAAGAGACCAACTCCGCCATTCCTTGGATGCGGCACCATTGATATCGGCTGCCAAGAGTTCCGGCATAAGCCCGCCGGGATCCATGGCGCTGACCCGAAGCACCCTAGCCGGATATTCGACGACGGCCCCTCCTTCTGCGTCCACCATCGCCGCCGGCGTGGGAGTTGTGGCAAAGACGACATCACCTGGTTCGGTCAGCCGCGCATTGGGGTGAGTCCTGGCCAATACCAGCCGCTGGATGCGGCGTTCGCGCACACCCGCCCCTCCCACAGCCTCGGGCAGTCCCGACGGCTGCGCCCGTCCCAAAGGCTCCGCGAGCCCAAGTTCCGGCAGCCCCAAAACGCGGGGGCCGGCGTCGTCCGTCAGGGACAAATTGGGATCCAGCCGGGCGCCGGTTTGATACTTCAGATGGTCCTTGTCCAGCAACTGCTGCACCGTGGCCGTGGCACCGGTGCCCTGGCCTAGCGTCAGCCCAATGGGCAGGGGCGCGGGCGTGGTATCAGCACCATTGAGCAGTGCAATGAGCTGATCGGCACGCACGGCCTGCTCGGCAGGATGAGATGTGCTCCGCTCGGTTGCGGGCCTTACCAGCGCACCACGCATGGCCAGCAGGCGTGAGGTGGGGACAAGGTGTGCAAAGCGCATGGAGTGGGCGCGGATCACTGCCGCCGAATCCATGGACACGGCAAGATCGCTCACCAGATCCTGCACCACCACCCGGCTCAAGGTAGTCCCGGACAGATCGGCCACCATGGTCCAACGCTCGGCAATCGGCACGGCAGCAAGAGCCGGCCCAAGCATCCAGAGGGCCAGCGACTGGCGGGTCTTGGCCGGGACCAGGCCTGCGGGCAGCCTGACAATGGCGCGCACCCGGCCCGAGCGGAGCAGGTCCGAGCGCACGGCGGCAGCCGGTTCAGTTAAAGCATCGGTGAGCACCGTGGCGGGGGCCATGATGACGCCGCGCTGGCGGTCATCCATCTGCAACACAGTGTTTTCGATGCTGGCGAGAATGTCTGCCGCGGCCATGTCCGGGGCGCCCGCGGAAGGGTACGCCGCCACATGCACGGCCGGATCCTGCACGGAGAACTGTCCGGAACCGGTGACCTCGAGGCACTCGCGGTGAACGCCGTGGACCAACAGGCGGCACAGTGCTGTCCGGGGTGCCTGGCCGGGCGCGTTGGGTGTGATGAAGGTTGGATCGGCGTCCTCCGGCAATAGCCCGGCCACGGCCACCAACAAGTCACTGCTGCCGGGAGTGGGATCCACAAATATTGGGTGCCTGGCGCCGATGGCCGTACCAAGTTCCACGGCGCAGCGGGCTGCCAGCTCAATGGCCGGATCCGCTAAGGCCGTATCAGCATGGTCCCGCAGACCGGCGCGGAAGCGTTCGCCCAGCAGATGCTCGAAGGCGGCAGCAGGGGAGTAGGCGGCGTCCACTAATCCGTCAGCATGTGCGCCCTGCTGCATTGCCGTGGAGCCCAGGGCTTCGATTTCTGAGTATAGAAAGACGTTGTCCGGATCATGATCATCCGCAGCATCCAACAAGTCATCGTGGTCCAGACCGTTCAGTGGCTGGCCCGTTAAGTAGCGCAGCGTGACAAGTGCGCTCAGTGAGGCAAACGCTGCTTCCGGATCCGTCCGGGCCGAATCTGCGCGGGCATAGGCGGCCATGTCCGCGGGGGCCTGTGGATTGTTGCCGTGATGAGTTGTCTCAAGCCAGGTCATGACTTCAGCGGCGTCAAATAGCTGCTGACCGCGGTGCACGTTAGCTGGCTCCGGGAAGGGATTCTCGGTGCCCTTGCTGCGACTGCGCCACATGGAGACCACAGGACGCTGCACCCGGGTCAGCTCTGCAATTTCAGCCAAGGAGATGCGCAGGGGTGCGGGTTGCTGGTGCATGCGCCCTCCTTTCATGTCTGTGTGGCAGGTGCAAATACAGCCTATGCCGTAATCCGCAGACTGTTTACAACTTGTTGATAAGTCCTCTTATCAGAACGATCCTCAGTAATTTTCTCACGACGGCTTAGCGTATTCCTGACAGCAACGAGCACCATTCACCATTTGGGGGAAGCACATCATGGGCAGCAAAAACGCCGATGCAGGAAAAGCCAGACGGCGGTTGATATACAGCAGCACGGGCCAAGTCCTGGGGCTGGCGGACGGTCAGTTGTTTGGTAGCCCTCCGTTGGTGAACGCCCTCCGGGCAGTCCCAACGGCAGCCGGCGCTGCCACTGATGTGCCTGATGAACAAGGAACTCCAACACGGAATGAGGAAGACGGCTATGAAGCCTGAGCAGCAAAACGACCAAGTGGTCTCAGAAGCTCCAAGAGCCAATGCTGCGCAGGTGCCGTCTTCGAAGCCGAAGGCCGGTACAAAGCGCACGTTGAAGGCCAAGGTGCTGGTAAGTGCAGTGGCCGGCGCGGTACTTCTTGGGGCGGGGACGTTCTTCGGGACAACACTGCCGGACCCCAGCAAGAGCTCGGCGTACGTGGCATTGCAAGAAAGCAAGGCCGGTGTGGACCAGAAAATTCGGTTGCTGCAGACGGACTACGCCACCTTGGAGGAGCTTCACCTCAAGCTCAAAGGGGATATTGAGTCTCGTGAATCGGCGGTTGTGAGCCGGGAGAAGGCCGCGACTGAGACGGAGAAGAAGAACTCCGAGGCAGAAGCTGCGCTCAAGAAGCGTGAAACCACAGTGAGTGGAGCCGAAGCGGCGAAGGCCAAGAACACCTTTGGCGATGGAACCCGGACAGTGGGACGTGACATTGAGCCGGGCACCTACATTGCCACAGCCGACGTTGGCTCCTCGTGCTACTGGGCGATCCTGACCAGTGGGAGCAACGGCTCGGACATTGTGGACAACGACATCCCGGGAGGGGGCCGCCCGTCGGTGACCATCAGCGCCGGCCAGGACTTTAAATCGAGCCGCTGTGGTAGCTGGACCAAACAGTAGTTCCCCGGGTAATCCCGGTTCATCATCACTTTCACTCGCGGCCACCATGGACCGCAGTGCCACAGACAAGGACACCTAAATTGACGAACGACATGTACACCAAGGCACCGTCAGCGCCCTTTGCAACGGAGCCGCAGGGCGCCGGAGTAGGGACCAAATCCTTCATTGCCACCTGGCTCTTTGCCTTGTTCCTGGGGATTTTCGGAGTTGACCGGTTCTACCTGGGCAAGGTGGGCACCGGCATCCTCAAACTCGTCACCCTCGGCGGCGCGGGCATATGGGTATTGGTGGATCTCATCATCACACTGGCTGGAAAGCAGCGGGACAAGCAGGGACGACTGCTGGCGGGATATGACAAGCACAAGGTTGTGGCCTGGATAGTCACCGCCGTCTTGTTGGTGATTGGTTCGGTGTCCGGAGGTGGCGCAGCGGGCGGATCCTCAGCAGCCCCCGACGCCTTGAAGAATACTGTGATCACGGCTCCCAAGGTCGATGCCCCTGTTGAGGCACCTGCGGTAGATCCTGCCGCTGACGCTCCAGCCCCGGAGGCGCCAGCCCAAGAAGCGGAGCCTACTGTTGGCGTCCCCTTCACGGTAAAGATGGGCAATGGCAACGTTGCTAGGATCACCATTGTCTCGGCGGTGCGCACAGATGTTGTCAGCACGAACGTGCTCGCCACCGAGGCCAAAAATGGCGAGTACCTGCTGCTGGATGTGCTGTGGGAGACCGAGTCTGGAACCACCTCCGCCAATCCGCTGTATTTCTCCGTAAAGACTGACGACGGCCGCAAGGGCGACTTTCAGTTCTTCGCCGACGATCAGTTGCCTGCTGGCGACGTGCCTGCTGGAGATAAATCACGCGGCTTTGTTGCCTTCGACATTGCTCCGGGTGCAGCGAGCATTGGCATCTCGGATCCGCTGATGCAGCAGGTTGCCCGAGTTCAGATTCCCGGCTAACTGCCGCTGGCCGCAAAACTTGAGGGCCGCCGTCGTACTTTTTCAAGTACGACGGCGGCCCTTGCGTTCGGTAGGTTCACTCAGCGCCCGCTTTGGAGTCATTCTCCGCGAAGTTTGTCCATGTCTCGGCGGTCCTTCTTAGTGGGCCGGCCAGTGCCCCGATCGCGCTGGGGCAAGCCCAGCGCTGGCAGGACCGGGCGCGGGGGAGTGTGGTCGGTGAAGCAGTGCGAGGCCGCTTCGGGACCAACGCGTTTTTTGATCAACAGGCGAACTTCCAGGATCCGGTCATAGCCGGGCTGGCGGACTCGGACGGTGTCGCCGGGGACCACCGTGTGAGCAGCCTTGGCGTTCACGTCATTGAGTTTCACATGGCCGGCGCGGCAGGCGGCAGTGGCCATGGACCGGGTCTTGTAGGCGCGGATGGACCACAGCCAGGCGTCAATGCGCACTGAGGCGGGTGCTGACTTTGGAATGCTCATGATGGAATCCACTCTATCCGTGAGCCTGTCCCACGAAAAATGAAACCGATCCCGCTTTCTGATCCCGGATTTCCGGGATCAGAAAGCGGGATCGGTGTCAGAACTCGTCAGATACCCCAAAACGCCATCGGTAGGGCTAGTCCTGGTTGCTGAACGCAGCGTCAAAAGACTGCGTGGACGGGGCGAAGTCGAACTTCTTCAGTGCTGCGAGGGCCTCGGGTGCGCCTTGCAGACGGTCCATTCCGGCGTCTTCCCACTCGATGGAGATGGGGCCGTGGTATCCGATGGCGCTCAGTGCGCGGAAGGAGGATTCCCACGGCACATCTCCCCGGCCAGCCGAAACGAAGTCGCAGCCGCGGCGCGGATCTCCCCATGGCAAATGCGAGCCCATGACCGTGTTGCGGCCCGTGGGACGCAGCTTCGTATCCTTGCAATCAACATGGTAGATCCGGTCCTTGAAGTCCCAGATGAAGGAAACCGGATCAATGCCCTGCCACATGAAGTGGGAGGGGTCCCAGTTCAGTCCAGACGCTGGGCGGTGGTAAATGGCCTCCAGAGCGCGCACCACCGCCTATCTGTTGCCGTCAGTCTTGGCACGCCGTCACGAATCTAGGGGAGCAGAGGGGCTCCGTGTCAGGGCAGGGCGCCGAGTGTCGCGGTGCTGGTGGCGGGGCGATTATCCAGTAGCGCCACGACGTCGCTTGTTCGCAGTCCGGCCAGGGCAGCGGGACCGCCTGGCACCTCAGCCTGCAAGTACAGGGCGTCGGCCACCCCGAGCTCTTTGGCAACCAACGGCGCTCACCCCTCAGTACCGCCCGTGCCACGGCGGTGGCATCGAAGCCACCCACCAGAGCAGCGGCCGTGGCTGCGGGCCGGGCCAAGGCACTGCCGGGCCAACCGCCAGCCAACCCAGCCACAAGGGCCAGCACAGCGCTCGGGATCCTCATAGTATTCCACCTGCTTCGGGCCCACCTGCTCGGAAGGCCGGAGAGCCTAGATGGCGCAGCCGTCCGGGCCGCAGGCCTGCGCGTCTTCTCCACCGGTGGCCGAAACCATGGTCAGCGGGTTGGCTTCCTGCCAAGCCTGCTCCAGAGCCTGGCCGAACACCTCGGAAGGCTGAGCACCGGAGATGCCGTACTTCCGGTCGATGACGAAGAACGGAACACCCTGGACGCCAATCGCGCGGCCCTCGGCAATGTCGTTGCGGACGGCGTCGGCGTACTGCGAACTCTCCAGAGCATCATTGATTTCGACGGCGGACAGCCCCGCCTTAGTGCCGATCGCAACGAGGGCTTCTCGGTTGCCAATATCCACGCCGTGCTCAAAGTGGGCTGAGAGCAGGGCTTCCTTGACGGCGTCGCCCAATCCGTGGGACTTGGCCAGGTGGAGCAGCTCGTGGGCGCGGAAACTATTGGCGACCACCACTTTCTCGAACTTAAAGTCCAGCCCCACACCCTGGGCAGCCTGTGTGACGTGGCCCAGCATGCCCAGCAATTGTCCGCGGTCCATGCCCTTGCGCTCCACAAGGTATTCCAGCTCGGTGCCGTCGTAGTGCTCGGGAAGGGTGGGATCCAGCTGGAAACTCTTCCACGTCACTTCCACGGAATCCTTGTGGGCAAAGCCGCTCAGAGCGGTTTCAAAACGGCGCTTGCCGATGTAGCACCAGGGGCAGGCCACATCGGACCAGATCTCAATCTTCATACTGTGGCTAACATGCCCCGTTCGGCGCTTATTCCCCGCCCGCCCCACCCCGTAAACGCCCCGTTAAACGCCGAACGTACAATTGATGCCTGTGGGAACAGGGCATCAACTGTACGTTCGGTGATGGTAATGACGCTCTCGCCGAGACCCGGATCTCGGGTGTGCAGTGGCGTCGCGTTCGGCGAGAGCTGTCAAAATTAGGCCGCGATCAACTGCTGTTCGGGCACTTCGGCGTGCGCGTGCAGGTAGTTGGCGTAGGCGGAGGTAGTCAGGAAGGCCGGGAACTCTTCGCCCATGGCTACATCGGTGAAGATTTCCAGTGCGTCATCGAACCGGTCCTTATCAAATCGGGGGAGCCGTGAGAACTCCTCGTCGAGCATTTCCTTGACCCAGTCATAGGTGATGAGTTCGCCTGTGTCCGTGATGGCCTGGCTGTGGATCCACTGCCAGATCTGGGAACGGGAGATTTCCGCGGTGGCGGCGTCCTCCATGAGGTTGTTCAAGGCCACAGCACCATGGCCGCGCAGCCAGGACTCGATGTACTGGATACCCACCCAGATGTTGTCACGAATGCCCTGCTCGGTGATCTTGCCTTCCGTGCCGGCCACGTTCAGCAGTGCACGGTCATCGAGGAGAACATCCTCACGGGTGCGAATAATCTGGTTCGGGTTCCAGCCAAGCACCTCGTCAAAGACCTCCATGGCTACGGGAACCAGGTCAGGGTGGGCCACCCAGGAACCGTCAAAGCCGTCGTTGGCTTCCCGGGTCTTGTCTGCACGGACCTTCTCCATGGCGTTGGCGTTGGCCTCCGGATCACGACGGTTGGGCACAAAGGCTGCCATGCCGCCGATCGCCATAGCGCCACGGGTGTGGCAGGCGCGGACCAGTTGTTCGGTGTAGGCGCGCATGAAGGGTGCGGTCATGGTGATCTGGTTGCGGTCCGGAAGCACAAAGCGCGGGCCGCGGGTGCGGAAGTTCTTGATGACTGAGAACAGGTAGTCCCACCGGCCAGCGTTCAGGCCAGCGGCGTGGTCGCGGAGCTCGTAGAGGATCTCCTCCATCTCGAACGCGGCCGTAATGGTCTCGATCAGCACCGTGGCACGGATGGTGCCCTGGGGGATGCCGAGCAGGTCCTGCGCCTGGATGAAGATGTCATTCCAGAGACGGGCCTCCTGGTGATTTTCAATCTTCGGCAGGTAAAAGTACGGTCCCTTGCCCTGAGCGATCAGCCTCCGGGTATTGTGGAAGAAATACAGGCCAAAGTCTACGATGCCGCCTGCCATGGGCTTGGAATTGATCAGCAGGTGCTTCTCCGGCAAGTGCCAGCCGCGGGGACGGACCACAATAGTGGGGAGTTCCTCCGCCGGCGCCAGCTTGTATTCTTTGCCTTCGGGGCTGGTGAAGTCGATGCGGCGCTCCAGTGCGTCAATCAAGTTCAGCTGGCCGCGGATCACATTGCCCCAGGTGGGTGTGGAGGAGTCTTCCATATCAGCCAGCCAGACCTTCGCCCCGGAGTTCAGCGCATTGATGGTCATCTTGCGGTCAACAGGGCCGGTGATTTCCACGCGGCGATCCTCCAAACCCGGGGCAGGGGGAGCAACGCGCCAGCGGGGATCTTCCCGGATGGCGGACGTTTCGCGCAGGTAGCGCGGATCAGTGCCACTGAGGATCTGGGAGCGGCGCGTGCGGCGGGCTGCCAGCAATTCGGTGCGCCGCGCCGTCGTGGTGCGGTTTAGTGCAGCAATGAAATCCAGTGCCTCAGGAGTCAGGATTTCTTCCTGGCGGTAGATGGGCGGTGCGGTCATGGTGATGCCGTTGAACGTGATTCCGTTCAGGCTGTTCGTTGAGTTCATGGGGCTTGCTCCAAGTCTGAAAGTGCCGGTGACGGGACTGCGAGCCGCCTCTTGTTGCAACGTGAGTCTCAACAAGAGGCGGCCAGCGGTCCCACCCAGCGGGAGGGAGTTGTTAGTGGAACTGCTCGGCTTCTGTGGAGCCTGCCAAAGCGAGGGTGCCGCTGTTCGGGTTCAGGGCGGTCGCCACCGCATCGAAGTAGCCTGTGCCCACTTCGCGCTGGTGTTTGGTTGCGGTGTAGCCGCGGGATTCGGAGCTAAACTCTCGCTCCTGCAGTTCGACGTAGGAACTCATGCCGTTACGGGCGTAGCCATGGGCAAGATCAAACATCGAGTAGTTCAGGGAGTGGAAACCAGCCAAGGTGATGAACTGGAAGGTGTATCCCATAGCGCCAAGCTCCCGTTGGAACTTAGCGATAGTTGCGTCATCCAAATGCTTTTTCCAGTTGAATGACGGTGAGCAGTTGTAGGCAAGCATCTGGTCGGGGAATTCGGATTTGACCCCTTCAGCAAACTTCTTTGCATGCTCAAGGTCAGGTGTTCCGGTCTCCATCCAGATGAGGTCTGAGTGAGGGGCGTAGGCGCGGGCCCTGGCAATGGAGGGCTCGATCCCGTTGCGGACGTGGTAGAAACCTTCCGCCGTGCGCTCGCCGGTGAGAAAGGGGCGATCGCGCTCATCTACATCCGAGGTGATCAGCGTGGCGGCCTCGGCGTCGGTGCGGGCAATAATTACCGAGGGGACGCCGGCGACGTCGGCCGCGAGCCTTGCCGCGTTCAACGTGCGGACATGCTGGGCCGTGGGGATCAACACCTTACCGCCCAAGTGCCCGCACTTCTTCTCGCTGGCAAGCTGATCTTCCCAGTGCACACCGGCCGCACCGGAGGTGATCATGGACTTCATGAGTTCGTAGGCGTTGAGGGGGCCACCAAAGCCGGCCTCGGCATCGGCCACAATCGGCACCAGCCAATCCTCAACGCTCTGGATTCCTTCTGAGAACTCAATCTGGTCTGAACGCAGGAGCGCATTGTTGATGCGGCGAACTACCTTGGGCACCGAATCTACCGGGTACAGCGACTGGTCCGGGTAGGTGTTGCCGTTGGAGTTGGCATCCGCGGCAACCTGCCAGCCGGACAGGTAAATGGCTTTCAAGCCGGCCTTGACCTGCTGAACCGCCTGGTTGCCGGTGAGGGCTCCCAGTGCGTTGGTGTAGCCGCCAGGTGCGGCGTTTGTCAGTTGGTCCCACAGCTTCTCGGAGCCGCGGCGGGCCAGGGTGTGTTCCTCCTGGACCCGGCCACGGAGCTTGATGACATCCCCGGCACTGAAGGAGCGTTCCACGCCATTCCAGCGGGGGTTGGCAGCCCACTCGAGCTCGAGGGCTGCAGCTGCCTCGGTGCGGTTCTGCTCCGGCGTGGTTGCGGGTTCAAATGCTGCGCTCATGATGGAAAGCTCCTTGTTATTGTGGATCTCGACAAGCTCGATCACCGGGGTGGGTGAGCTAGTTGAAGCTGCGTTCTTCTTCGTGATTTCTACTATTCAGCGCTTTTCAAGGGGTTACTAGAGGTAATTGATGGAAAGAAACGCGTTTCTTCGCGTATTGTCAAGAAATGACGAATGTGGGATGGAACACAGGTGAGGCATCTGCCCGGCGCGGTAAGAAAGCTGCTGCGCAGGGAGAATTGGACATCATTTCCTTAGGGCGCCGGGTGCGGCACCTGCGTAAGACCCAGGGGATGACCCTGGATGATCTCGGGGTGAAAGTGGGGGCCGCGCCGTCGCAGCTTTCCTTGATTGAAAACGGCAAACGGGAGCCCAAACTGGGGCTGCTGCAGGCGCTGTCCGGGGCGCTCGGCGTAGGGCTTGATCAGCTGTTGGGCAACGAGCCGCCCAGCCGGCGCGCGGCACTGGAAATTGAGCTGGAACGGGCGCAGCGCGGGCCGCTGTACCAATCGCTGGGGCTGCCCACAGTCCGCGTCAGCTCACGGCTTTCCACCGAAGTCCTTGAATCTTTAGTGGGTTTGCAACACGAGTTGGAACGGCGGCTGGATGAACAGTCCGCTACGCCGGAGGAGGCCCGCCGGGCGAACAACGAACTACGCCAGGAAATGCGTGAACGCAACAACTACTATCCGGAGATTGAACGCCAGGCCCAGGATCTACTGGCGGCGGTGGGGCATGACCGTGGGCCACTGTCCCACCACGTTGCTGCGGACGTGGCCGAACACCTCGGATTTGACCTGCATTATGTGGGGGATCTGCCGCATTCCACCCGGTCTGTGACGGATTTGAAGAATCGCCGAATTTATCTCACTCACGGGCAGCGCTCCGACCACGATCCGCGTTCGGTACTGCTGCAAGCGCTGGGTCACTATGTGCTGGGGCACCAGACCCCCCGCGACTACGCTGACTTCCTGCGCCAACGCGTGTACACCAACTACTTTGCGGCTTCCTTGCTCATGCCGGAGCGGGCCACAGTGGACTTCCTCAAGACAGCCAAGATGGCGAAGGAGCTTGCCATTGAGGACATCCGTGACGCCTTCGCCGTCTCCTATGAAACGGCCGCGCACCGCTTCACCAACCTGGCCACCGAGCACCTGGGCATCACCACACACTTTCAGAAGGTGCATGAGTCAGGGATCATCCACAAAGCCTACGAGAACGACGGCGTGAACTTCCCTGCCGATCACACCGGCGCCATCGAAGGCCAGGCCGTGTGCCGGTACTGGACCTCCCGGGCCGTCTTTGAAGTGCCGGATAAGTTCCGTGCGTTCAACCAATACACGGACACGGCCGTTGGGACGTATTGGTGCACTGCCCGCACTGAACGCCATTCCTCGGGAGAGTATTCGCTCAGTATTGGGGTACCTTATGAGCACGTTAAATGGTTCCGGGGCCGGGACACCACGGAGCGTTCGGCATCCCGCTGCCCGGATCCTGACTGCTGCCGGCGCCCACCCACCGAGCTTTCGGCCCAGTGGGCAGGGCATGCCTGGCCCTCAACCCGCGCCAACTCGCACCTTTTGGCGGCTATGCCCCAGGGCGCCTTCCCCGGAGTGGACGAGACAGAGGTGTACAGGTTCTTGGCAGCGCACGAAGGCCGGTAAAAGAGGCCGCAGGTCATGGCCGGGTCATGGCGTGAAACGTTCCCCGGTTTTTCCCTGGCGTTCACGCGAGCACAGGGGTGAAGTGAACTCCTGCAACTTAGCGTGGAAGGGCCAACCGCATCCGAAGAGCTAAGGAACGTCCATGACTACACGCCACATCCCCGTTGTGCTGAGTGCCGCAGGTGCCGCCGGGAACAATGAAGACGTGATCGCAGACAACGTTTTCTGTTGTCAATGACATGTTCCGGGCACTGTTGACTCCAGCGGACATTGCCACGAATGCGCCGCGAAGACCTTGATGCCTACGTCCGCGAAGGGCTTGGCGCCATGGAGCGGTTGGATGTGGAGTTTGAAGACCTCTTCGAGTCCGAAGACGTCACTGGCTTGAATGCCGCGTGGTTGCGCGCCCAGCCGGGGCTCTTGGTATTGGAGGAGACGAAGGTGGCAGCCCCTATTGCCGAGCGGGTTTCTTGGCGCTCTGCCAGGGCTCAACGGCAGGACGCCACAGGCTCCATGCCGTAAAGTCAACGGATGAGCGAACTCAAATGGACTGCAACCGCCCCCGCAAAAAGCGCATGGCAGGCGATGCCTTTTGCCCCCGGCCTTTATAAGTACTACCTGAGCGGAGGCCTGCCCAAGGACATGAATTGGCCGGCGGAGCTGACCCCGCTCAAACGCGGTGACCTGCTCTACGTGGGCAAGGCCACGAACCTCAAGGGCAGGGCAAAACACCACGATATTCAAACGTCAAAATCCACTTTCCGCCGTTCCCTGGCGGCATTGCTGGGACTTCAGGCCCAGTGGCATGGGCGCTCCGCACACCCGCGCCTGACCGATGTAGATGAAGAAGTGTTGAGCGTCTGGATGACGCAAAACCTGAGCGTGCAGTTTTGCGTACTCCCGGACGCTGCACCCCTTGCCGATCTTGAGGAAGCAATGCGCGCCGAGCTTTGCCCGCCGCTGAACCGTGACGGGCGCACACCCGAGCAGGTGCACGTTTCGGAAGTTGCTGCAGCCGCGCATGGCAAGGCCCTCCGCGAGAAGGGCTGAGCAACTGAAGGCTGCTCAACGAGAGAGTGGGGCAGCCGTGGGGTGAAGGTGCAGAAACCCGGGCCGCCGCACACTAGCGGTTTCCAGCTTTCCCTTGACCGTTGCCGCATTCCACAGCATGCTGGCAATAGCTACCGCCGAGTAGGCGCGATGGCAACGGAAAAAGAGGATCCCATGGCATTAGATGGCACGCACTCAACCCCGAACCCGGCCCAGCGATTTCTTGGCAAGAATGCCATCGTCACCGGCGCCAGCCGGGGGATAGGGCTGGCCATTGCCCGGAGGCTGGTGGAGGAGGGGGCCCGCGTCCTCATCACGGCCAGGCGCCAGGATGCGTTGGATGAGGCAGTTGCCAGCCTCGGTGCGAACGCCCTCGCCGTGGCCGGGCATGCCGATGACCCGGAGCACCGCGCAGAGGTGCTGGCCACAGCCGAACATCACTTTGGCGGGCTGGATGTGCTGGTCAACAACGCCGGCATCAACCCCGTCTACGGGCCTCTGGAAACCGCGGAGCTGGACGCGGGGCGCAAAATTTTTGAGGTTAACGTGTGGGGCACCCTCGCCTGGACGCAGGCCGTGCTGGCGCATCCTGGGCTCAAGTTCAAGGTGCGGCGCGGGACCGTGGTGAACGTGTCCTCCATCAGCGCCAACGTTCCCGCCCCCGGCCTGGGCCTGTATGGGGTGAGCAAGGCCGCCGTTTCACACCTGACCCGCACACTGTCCATGGAACTGGCACCGGAAATCCGGGTTAATGCCGTGGCGCCGGCCGTGGTGAAAACCCGTTTTGCGGGTGCGCTCTATGAGGGGCGTGAAGCGGCAGTGGCGGCCTCCTACCCGCTGGGCCGGTTGGGCGAGCCTAGCGACGTTGCCTCCGCCGTGGCCTTTCTCGCCTCCTGTGACGCAAGCTGGGTGACGGGACAGGTCCTGATTCTTGATGGCGGTTTGGGCAATGCGGGAGGGTTGGGCTGATCATGAACAGTACACCACCAGAGGGGCAATACCCGGAGGCCGTGGAAAATCTCCGGGCACGCACGCGTCAATTCATCCGTGAAACGGTGATCCCTGCCGAACCCCGGCCGGGGCAGGCACTAAACGTTTCGGTGCGCCGTGACTTAGCGGCTGCTGCCCGGGCGGCCCGGGTTTTCGCCCCGCACGTACCGGTGGAATTCGGTGGGCAGGGACTGGCCGTGGAGCACTGGTCACCGGTGTTTCAGGAAGCCGGTTACTCACCTATCGGTCCGGCGGTGCTTAACGCCATGGCACCGGATGAGGGCAATATGCACATGTTGAACCTGATCGGCACAGCGGAGCAGAAACGGCGTTTCCTAGCCCCGCTGGCCGCCGGAGACATCAGCTCCTGCTTTGCCATGACGGAGCCACACCCCGGCGCCGGGTCCGATCCCGCAGCACTAGCCACCACGGCTGTGCGGGACGGCAACGGCTGGCGGATCAACGGGCACAAGCGCTTCACCAGTGGTGCTACGCTCGCCGGGTTCGCCATTGTCATGGCGCGCACGGACGCAGACGCAGCTGACGGTGCGCACGGGGCCAGCACAGGTGCCTCAATGTTCCTGGTGCCCATGGACACTCCCGGCGTACGGCTTGGCGCCCCCATCCACACCATGGACACCTACCTCCCTGGCGGGCATTCCCATCTCCACTTTGAGGACGTTCTAGTCCCGGACTCCGGTGTCCTCGGGGAAGCGGGCCTTGGCTTCCAATACGCCCAGGTGCGGTTGGGCCCTGCCCGGCTGACCCACTGCATGCGTTGGCTGGGCTTGGCCCGGCGAGCCATGGACATCATGCTTGACCGCGCCAATACCAGGGAGATATTCGGTGCGCACCTTGCCCAGCTGGGCATTGCGCAGGACATGATTGCGCAGTCCGTGATGGACATTGAGACCTCTGATGCCATCATCGCCAAGTGTGCGCGCCTGCTTGCCGTAGATGCGAAGGCGGGTTCGGCACTCTCCTCAGTGGCCAAAGTGCACTGCTCCGAGGCGGTGTACCGGGTCATGGACAGGGCGGTGCAGTTGTGCGGCGGAGACGGCGTCTCTGACGGGTTGCCACTGATGCAGTACCTCAATGAAGTCCGCCCGTTCCGGATCTATGACGGCTCCACGGAAACTCATAAATGGGCCATTGCACGCCGTGCTGCCGCTGAGCGGCGCCGTGCCGTTGCCGGCGGAGAACCGTTCCAGGGCACGGCTGTCAGCCACGAGGGAGAACGCTAATGGGGGTCCCGATGGATATTGTGCAAACCATTGAAGATGCGGCAAGGGCGCAGTCACCGCCACTGCTGATCCTTGACCGGGTGGCGGAATTCCTTGATGCCTGCCACCTCGGGACAGGGCCAGTCCACGCCCGCCGTATTGGCGAGGGGCAATCCAACGTGACGTTCAGGATTAAACGGCGCGGGGCGCACGTGGTGCTTCGCCGGGGACCTCGCCCACCCTTGCCGCCCTCTACCCATGACATGGTCCGTGAGGCACGCATCCAATCGCTGCTAGCGCCGCTGGGCATTCCGGTGCCGAAAATTCTGGCTACATGTGCCGATGCCAACGTGCTGGGAGTGCCGTTCTACATCATGAAATTCGTTGACGGGGAGGTGGTTACAGACGCCGTGCCGGCGCACCTGGATACGCTGGCGCAGCGCCGGGCTACGAGCGAAGCGGCAGCAGACATGCTGGTGAAGCTGCATTCCGTGGACGCTACTAGTGGTCCGCTGGCAGAGATTGGGCGCCCCGAGGGCTACCTGAAACGTCAGGTGGCGCGGTTTGCGGGGTTGTGGGACTTAGTGGCAACACGTGAACTTCCCGAAGTGGCGCAGCTGGCCCGGTGGTTGGAGGAGAACCGTCCAGAGACCCAGCGCCATGCCGTGATCCACGGGGACTACCGGCTGGGAAATCTGATGTTTGCCAGGCAGGGTCCCGCCCAGGTGAAAGCGGTGCTGGACTGGGAAATGGCCACCGTGGGTGATCCATTGGCTGATCTGGGGTACCTCAGTGCCACGTACTCGCAGGCAGGCTCCACTGCCACCTTGCTGGAACTTTCGCCCGTGACGGCTCTGCCGGGATACCTGGACCGTGCGGGCATGGCGGCACGGTACAACGCGCATTTTAATCTGGACCTTTCCGCATTGCCCTGGTATGAGGCGCTGGCGCTGTGGAAGGCAGCCATTTTCAGTGAGGCCATTTACACGCGATGGAAGAACGGGGAACGGGCAGATGGTGAGAGGTTCGGCGCCGCGCTCGAGGCGGGAGTGCCGGAGCTGTTGGCGGCCGCGGCCGCCCACGCCGCCCGGCTGCCGTAACGCTGCTTTGCCGCGGCTGAGGATCTGCTCCATACCGGACTGCCGCCACGGGTGCGCCAAAGCCCCTTGATTGGACTGCCCCAGGGGCACATGATGAAGGTGCGGGCGCCACACAGGCAGGGAGGAAGTACATGCAATTCCACCAGCACGGTTACGTGTCCGGGGACCCACGCGTCAAGGCCGCGGAAGGGACGGGTATTGGCCGTCCGGCGGAACTGCCGGATGAGATGGACGTGCTCATTGTGGGCTCGGGACCTGCCGGCATGATCACTGCGGCCGCACTTGGTGCATTCCCGTTCATCAACACCCGGATTGTGGAGCGACGCGGCGGGCGCCTGGAGATTGGCCAGGCGGACGGTATCCAAGCCCGCAGCGTGGAGACGTTTCAGGCGTTTGGTTTCGCCGAGCGCATCATCACCGAGGCGTACCGGATTACTGCCACAGTGTTTTGGAAACCTGACCCGGCTGATCACACCCGCATTGCCCGGGCGGCCCGCGCCCCGGATGACACCACGGGGATCAGCGAATTCCCGCACCTTATTGTCAACCAGGCGCGCGTGCTGGACTACTTTGCTGAGGTCATGGCCAACTCCCCGGCGCGCATCCGCCCCGACTACGGCTGGGAGTTGCGCACCCTGAAAATCGAGGACCATGGAGACTTTCCTGTCGCTGTGACGCTGGTGGGTACCCATGGTGCGCAAACCGGATTAGAACGTGTGGTCCGGGCGAAGTACGTGGTGGGTGCGGACGGGGCGCACAGTGCCGTGCGCGAATCCATTGGGGCAAAGCACAGCAGCATCCACGCGAACCACGCATGGGGTGTCATGGATGTTCTGGCCGTCACTGATTTCCCGGACATTCGCGCCAAATGCGCCATCCAGTCCGGTGATGGCGGGAACATCCTGCTCATTCCGCGCGAGGGCGGCTCCCTGTTCCGCATGTACGTTGACCTCGGTGAGGTGCCAGAAGACGGTTCGCACACCGTGCGCAGCACCAGCATCGAAACGATCATCGCCAAGGCCAACAAGATCCTGCACCCCTACACACTGGATGTGCGCAGCGTGGCCTGGACCAGCGTTTACGAGGTGGGGCACCGCCTGACTGACAGGTTCGACGACGTCCCACTGGAGTTGCTCGGCACTCGCCTTCCGCGCGTGTTCATCACAGGGGATGCCTGCCATACGCACAGTGCCAAGGCGGGCCAGGGCATGAACGTCTCCATGCAGGACGGCTTCAACCTTGCGTGGAAGATTGCGCATGTGTTGGCCGGGCGCAGCCCGGCGTCGCTGCTGGCCACGTATTCGGCCGAGCGCCAGGTCATTGCCAAGAACCTCATTGACTTCGATTTGGAATGGTCCAAGCTGATGGCCATGCGGCCCGAGGACATGGCGGATGCCACCGAGTTGGAGGACTTTTATGTGCGCACCTTCGAGTTCCCGGCAGGCTTCATGACCCAGTACCAGCCCTCCATGATCACCGCACCAGCAACGCATCAGGAACTGGCCACGGGTTTTCCCCTCGGCAAGCGCTTTAAGTCTGCGCCAGTGGTTAGGGTTGCGGATGCAAACCCGGTGCAGTTGGGTCACCACCACCGGGCCGATGGGCGGTGGCGCATCTACGCCTTCGCCGATGAACCCGCCATTGGCGAGCAGTCAGCCCTGTCGGAGTGGGCACACTGGCTCTCTCACAATCCTGAGTCGCCGCTGCTCAAGTACACGCCACCGGAGGGGGACTCCGATGCCGTGTTTGATGTAAAACTTATTACCCAGCAGGACTTTGAGGGTGTGGAGCTGGGCCAAGTTCCGGAAGTGTTCATGCCACGCACCGGCCCTTTTGGGCTCATTGACTACGAACTGGTCTATGCCACGGACCCGTCACGCGACATTTTCGAAGCCCGCGGGATCAGCCGCTCCGGCGCCGTCGTAGTGGTCCGCCCGGACCAGTACGTGGCGAACGTGCTGCCGTTGAGCGACACGGCAGGGCTGGCAGCATTTTTCGCCCCCATCATGCTGGCGCACGGTTAACTGTGCTCACCCGCGTTTGCGCGGGTTGCCTGCTGGGCCAGTTCTACTGCAGTCTTGCTCATTTCCTCCATGAGCTTCAGCTCGTCGAACATACCTCCCACTGCACTGTCGTCACTGTGGGCGGTGATACGGGTTTCGCCGCGGATTTCATCGATCCTGAAATGGATCTCAGGCCTGACTTTCATATAGCGGGCGGCGTCCTCGTGCTGCCAAGTCCCGCCAGCCCAATCTTTACTGATCTTGAGCCAGAGGTCCTGGCCTGCCGTTGTTGCAATCAACCCCGGCTGGTGGAACGCCTCGGTCAGTGAGACCCAGGCGGCTTCGCCGGAGAGCGAGCTGGTCCACTGTTCCTCGCGTGGGAAGCGGGCGGTCATGGGTCTGAAGCTCAAAAGAATCCACAACGCCACCATATTGGGCCACAGGGCTGTGGTGATGAGTGCATCTGGGCCCGCCGAGAATCCGAAGATGACTGCGGCCGTTCCCACCAAACCAAAAGCGGCCAATCCAATGAGGCGCCACCGGCCGGTAATCAGTTCCAAGGCTCCTGCCTTGCGCCAACCACTGCAAAGATAGACGCCGGCGCCCAGCGTAAACAGCGCCTGGAGACCGTAGATAACCGCGAGTGGAATTGCGCTCCAGAGATTGAGCCCGGACAAGTAGATCATGACCATCGACAAGAACGACAAAGCAATGATGGCCAAGCCAGCAGTTGCCCTGATCTTTTTGTCCCGTCCCGAAGGGTGCATGGATACATGTCAGCACGGTACGCCGAGCTTGTCCATGAAAGCCAGGAAACCCAAGAAGGCAGAGTCAGCATAAGCCCTATCTTTTGTTGGCACGGCACAACGATGATGGTATGGCAGGGCAAAACAGCGTCTGGTGGGGAGGAACAGGATGAGCGGACTTGACGATCTCTTGGCCGAGTCCAATGAACGGTGGCAGTGAGCCATGAAGAGGGCCGACGGCGTCGAAGACGTTTGCCTGGGGCGCGCCGTCAGAAGCTACTACTTGCGGTATTTCCCTGTTGGTTTCCTTGCCTTGCTGGTTCTCGGAATCGGTGGCGGGATCTTGCTTTTCGGAACTACTGCGGCCGATTGGGCGAACTATCTGAGCGTGGGGCTTCTACTGTCCACGTTGGGTGCGTTCGTGGGCGGATTGATCTACAACGCTAAGAAGGTGGCACCCGCCGTTCGGCTCAACACCCTAGATGTATTGTTTCGGTTGGCAGAGAGCGAACGCAAGAACATCACTGCGCAGATTACCGGGAAGGCACCTCTGGAGCGGGAGCACTTACCGGTGGTCCGGGCTGCTGGGGTTCAACGCCTCAAGGGCTTGGCCACACAACTGATCATCATGCCGGCCTACCCGTTGATGTTCGCCTCCCAAACGCTCAACTGGGCGGGACGGGACGAGATGTTCGTATGGATAGGGGTGGTGGCCTCCGGCGTAGGGATAATCGGGATTGCTTTGCTATTTCGTGATTTTAGGCGCACAGCCCGTTTTCTGGAGGCGACCGCAAAAGGATGAGCCGTGCACCCGATGAGCTCACAGCAAGGGGCGGCCTACGCGTTTGGGAATGAACGCTGAGGCCAGACCCTCGCTGCCCCTGGCCAGAAGGGTGACATCGGCGCCCACCAGGATGAAGTCCACCCCGGCGTCGATGTAGTACTGGGCAGTGGCCGGAGCAAATGCGTTCACACCCACCGGCTTTCCGGCTGCCTTCGCCGCGGCAATGCACTGCTCCACGGCCGCCATCACCGTGGGGTGTTCCTGCGCTCCCAGCAATCCCATGGAGGCGGCGAGATCGGCCGGTCCCACGAAGATGGCGTCCACCCCGTCCACAGCCAGGATCCCAGCCACGTTCTCCACGGCCTGGGCCGATTCAATTTGTACCATGAGGCTCACGGTATCCCCGGCGCGTTGAACATAGTCAGGGATGCGGTTCCAGCGCGAGGACCGGGCCAAGGCCGAGCCCACCCCGCGTACCCCGCGCGGAGGATAGTGGACCGCAGCCACGGCGGCCTCGGCATCGGCCACGGTGTGGACCATCGGGATCAGCAGCGACTGCGCACCCAAGTCCAAATACTGCTTAATGATTACGGTGTCGTTGACCGGCGGGCGCACCACGGCCGTGACCGGGTAGCCGTGCACCGCCTGCAACTGGGCCAGGATTCCCTCGAGCCCGTTGGGGCTGTGCTCGCCGTCGATCACTACGGCGTCTAGCCCGGCTCCGGCACAAATCTCCGCCACTAGGGCGCTGCCGGAACACACCCACATGCCCACCAGCGGCCTGCTGGTGGCGGCGAGCGCGTCCTTTAGTGAAGGATCGGGGCTGATTCGAAGCGGCATGTGACTCTCCCTAGCATTCCGAAATCGGCATGGATGGTATCGCCGGCGGCAACCCAGAGTGGGCGGGTGAAGGATCCTGCCAGGATCAGTTCCCCGGCCCTGAGTGACTCGCCGTGGACGGCCAGCTTGTTGGCCAGCCAGGCCACGCCCCGCCCAGGGTGACCCAGCACGCCGGCGGCAACACCCGTCTCCTCCACCACCTCGTTGCGGAGCAGGATGGCGGATACCCACGGCAGATCAATGGCGTCCGGTTTCACCGGGTTGCCGCCCACCACTACGGCACCGAGGGCGGCGTTGTCACTGATGGTGTCAACTATGGTGCGCCACTCCATCTCTACCCGGGAATCGAGGATTTCCAGGGCTGGGGTGACGTAGTCGGTGGCACGCAGAACATCGATCAGGGTGATGCCAGGGCCAACAAGATCTTCCTTGAGCAAGAATGCGAGCTCCACTTCCACCCTGGGGTGGGTGAACTGCTGCCAGGGAAGCGTACGCCCCGTTTCTAGGATGGCGTCTTCAAAGATGATGCCGTAATCGGGTTCACTAATACCGGTGGCCTGCTGCATGGCGCGGGAAGTCAACCCAATTTTGTGCCCGGCCACGACCCTTCCGGCAGCCTCACCGCGCTGACGCCACAGCTTTTGCACCCGGTAGGCGTCCTCCACGCTCATGCCGGGATAGCGAACGCTCAGCAGGGGGACCGGCACCCGAGTCCGTGCCGCCTCCGCGAGTTCGTCGGCAATCCCGGTAAGCGTTGCATCGTCAAGCATGAGCTGTCTCCTTCTCGCTCGCGGCGCAGTCCCGGCAGGGGCATATTCCGCGCCGGAGTGGCTTCGGGCACCCGCGAAGCGGGCGGCAAGAACTTGCCCCTGCCGGGCTAAGAGGACGCCGGTGAGTACGGTTCACAGCTGCTCTCCCAGCTTGAAGCCCCGGCCGCTGTCGTCGCGGGTGTAGGAAAAACCGTCGGCACCAACCGCGATGCTTTGTTCGGATGCTCCGGCCAGTATGTGCAGCGGCCGGGGTTGGCCTGCCAAATCCAGAACCGGGGAGGCCTCTGTATACCAGGACGGGACTACCGGGTTGCCCCACCAATCGCGGCGCTGGTTGTCATGGACATCCCAGCTAACCACCGGATTGTCCGGATCTCCCGTGTAGTAGTCCTGCGTGTAAATCTCCACGCGGTGTCCGTCAGGGTCAAGGATGTACAGGTAAAAAGCGTTGGAGACCCCGTGCCGGCCGGGTCCGCGCTCAATCCGCGCGGAGATGCGCAGGGCGCCCATTTTGTCGCAGATGTGCAAGATGTTGTGCTTCTCATGCGTTGCGAAGGCGATGTGGTGCAGGCGTGGCCCGGCACCGCCTGTCAGAGCGATATCATGCACGGTTTGGGTCCGGTGCATCCAGACCGCATAGGTGGTGCCGGCCGAGTCCCGGATGTCTTCGGAGACCCGAAAACCCAGCCCTTCTAAGTAATCCCGGCCGCGGGCAACCTCGGCCGTGACAAGGTTGACGTGGTCCAGGCGAACCAGTTCCCCGGCCGAGGCAAGGTCATAGCGCCGGGTCAGCCGCTCCACGTGTGCGGCCTCGTAGAAGAACTCGAACGGGAACCCCAAAGGGTCCTCCACCCGGACGGAGTCACCAATCCCGGCAACGAAGCCCTCCCGCCGCCGCTCGGTGCGGCAGCCCAGCGCCGTGTAATACGCCTGAGCAGCATCGACGTCCGCCGGCGTCCTGACCCTGAACGCTGCAACAGCCAGGGCGGGCACGGGGCCAAGACGCAGCACCAGGTTGTGGTGGATGAACTCCTCCAGAGTGCGCAGGTACAGGGCGCCCGGCTCCTCACGGGTGATATGCAGGCCCAGGAGGTCAACATAGAAGGCTCGGGAGGCGCCAAGATCGGTGACAACAAGTTCCACATAGGCGCAGCGGACAATATCCGGGACAGGGGTTTGCGGGTCGGCAGCGCTCATGGCAAGGCTCCGAACTTCGGGGTGTTTACGCTGCCCAAGGTGATGTGCACAGCTTGCTGGTCCGTATAGAAGTCAAGGGAGCGGAAGCCGCCCTCGTGCCCCAGCCCGGAGGCCTTCACACCGCCGAAAGGGGTGCGTAGATCCCGCACATTGTGGCTGTTCAGCCACACCATCCCCGCTTCCAGGGCTTGGGCGAAGGTGTGGGCGCGCCTAAGATTGTTCGTCCACACATAGGCGGCCAAACCATACTTGACGCCATTGGCCAAAGCCAGCGCCCCGGCGTCGTCCTCGAAGGGGGTGATGGCAACCACGGGGCCGAAGATCTCCTCCTGGAAAATCCGCGATTCGGGGCCAACATCGGCAAACACGGTGGGTGCCACATAGTTTCCGGTGTCCAGGCCCGCGGGGCGCCCACCACCGGCCAGCAGCCGGCCCTCGGACTTGCCAATTTCCACATAGTTCATGACCTTGGCGTAGTGCTCCGGGTGCACCAGCGCACCCACCTCGGTGGCAGGGTTGTGAGGATCGCCCACCACAATGTTCCGGGCGCGGGCAGCAAACTTCTCACAGAACTCGTCATAAATGGGCCGCTCCACCAAGATCCGCGAACCTGCCGTGCAGCGCTCGCCGTTGAGGGAGAACACACCGAAAAGGGCGGAATCGATCGCGGCGTCCAGGTCTGCATCGGCAAAGACCACGCACGGGCTTTTGCCGCCCAATTCCATGGAGAGCCCCTTCAGATTTGTGGCTGCGTTGCGGAAGATGGTCTGACCCGTGGTGGTCTCGCCGGTGAAGGAGATCAGTGGCACGCCAGGGTGTTTCACCAGCGCGTCCCCAGCCTCCTCGCCCAGACCGTTGACCAGGTTGAACACGCCCTGAGGCAGGCCCGCCTCCTCGAAGATACCGGCCCACAACGACGCTGACAGAGGCGTGAATTCGGCGGGTTTGAGCACCACCGTGCAGCCAGCGGCAAGCGCGGGCGCCAGCTTCCAGGATTCCAGCATGAACGGCGTATTCCAGGGCGTGATGAGCCCGGCAACCCCCACCGGTTTACGGTTGACGTAGTTGAGTTGCGCACCGGGGACCTTCATGGCATCGTCCAACTGGGCCACCACCAGATCCGCGAAGAAGCGGAAGTTTTCCGCCGCGCGCCGGGCCTGGCCGCGAGCCTGGGTGATGGGCAGACCGGTGTCGAAGGTTTCCAGCTCGGCCAGCCGGTCCTCGCGGTCCTCGATGGCGTCTGCCACCTTGTTCAGGATCCGGGCCCGCTCCCGGGCCTTCATATGCGGCCACGGTCCCTCACGGAAGGCACGCGTTGCGGCTGTCACGGCCAGCGCAATATCCGCTTTCTGTCCGGCGGCGGCGGTGGCGTAGTTTGCGTTGGTCACCGGATCCAGCACATGGAATCTCTCCCCGCCCACCGAGTCCACGGATTGGCCGTCAATGTAGTGCCGGATGTGGGCGGGCAGGCCGTCCGGGATGAAATGGCCGCTCATCCTAGGCCGCCTTTCTGCTCGCTGTGGCTGGACTCCCACTCCGTGAACGTGGCCCGCCACGTGGCGTTCATGGGGAACAGGCCGTCCATGCCGTGGCCCTGAGCCACCATTTCGGCAATGAACTTCTCTTCATATTCCTGAGCGATGGCAGCGTCCGCTACCTCTTGCGCCAACGACGCCGGGATGACCAGCACGCCGGTGTCATCGCCCACAATGATGTCCCCCGGCTGGACGGTGGCCCCGCCGCAGGAGATGGTCAGGTCCGTGTCCCACGGGACGTGGCGGCGGCCCAGGACGGCCGGGTGGGTGCCGTGATGAAAGACGGGAATGTCCAGGGCGGCGATCTCGGTGAGGTCCCGGACTCCGCCATCTGTCACTATGGCCGCCGCGCCCCGGACCTGGGCGCGCAGGGCCAGAAGATCCCCCAGTGTCCCCGCGGTGGGGTCCCGGCGGGCCTCCATGACCAGGACCTCCCCGTCATTGAGCGAGTCAATGGCGCGTTTTTGGGCGTTGAAGCCGCCGCCGTGAGCTGCGAATAAGTCCTCGCGAAAGGGCACAAAGCGTAAGGTTCGGGCCGTTCCGGCGATCCTCAGCCCGGCTTTAGTGCAGGACAAGCCCTCAATATGGATGTTGTTAAAGCCGCGTTTGCGCAGTTGGGAGCTGAGGGTGGCCGTGCCAACACTTATCAGTTTCTGCTGAAGTTCAGCACTGAGAGCTGTGGAAGTGGAAGTGGAAGCCAGCCCGGCGGCTTCAGCAGAACCCCACGCGTCCACCCTGTCAGCATCGCTGATGCGGGGTACATCGCCATAGCCGGCCCACTCCCCGGAGCCCTGCACCACTGACGTGCGCAGCCGGCCGGTAGATAAGCCGGTAGATGGACCCGTTCCGGGGGAGTCGAGCTGAACCTCAAGGACATCTCCGGGTACGGCCACAGAGGATCCGGCAGGGGTGCCCGTGAGGATGACATCCCCGGGTTCCAGGGTCATGAGCTGGGATAAATCGGCCACGATCTGGCTGAAAGAGAAGAGCAGGCCAGCGGTGGTGTCATCCTGGACCAGTTCCCCATTAAGCCACGTGCGCAGCCGCAGGGCATGGGGATCGAGCCCGGCGGCGGGAATGAGGCCCGGACCCAGCGGTGTGAAACCATCGCCGGACTTGGACCGGACGTTGGAGCCCTTGTCCGCATATTTGAGGTCATACACGCCAAGATCGTTCGCTGCGGTGACGTGCCCAATGTGGGACCAGGCTTCTGCGGGGCTGACCCGCCGTGCTGCCTTGGCGATGACGAGCGCGATTTCGCCTTCGAAGGCGAGTAATTCACAGCCCACCGGCCGCTCCACCACCGAACCGCTGAGGCTCAGTGAGGAAGGGGCCTTGAGGAAATACGACGGATGTGAGGGGATCCGCCCGCGCTGTTCTGCCCGGGACTTGTAGGCAAGGTGGACGGCGATAACCTTGCGGACCGTGCTGAGCAGCTCTGCCGAGACCTGTTCCACGAAACACCCCAATTACAAAAAAGCCGTTGACTGGTGCCGGATTTGTGCGCCCCGTACGGGCCGCGACTGTGCAACTTGGGCGGTGTCTGTCCACTGAGGCGCAGCAGGTGCCATCCACTCCCTAGCTTCCGCCGCAACAGAGCTTTCGTCAACCATTGAGCGGGGGAGAATGCTTTCCAGCGCAGCAGTTCAGCTGGTCGCAGCCACGTAGAGCAATTGTTTATTCACAAATTCTTCCATCCCCAGAGGACCCAGTTCCCGCCCGAACCCGGATCGCTTCACCCCGCCAAACGGCATGCCTGCCCCTTCCCCTCCAGCGGTATTGATGGCCACCATTCCGGAATGGATTTGCTGGGCCACGGCCAATGCCTGCTCTGTGTCAGTGCTAAAGACAGCCCCGCCTAAACCGAACTCAGAATTGTTGGCGAGTGCCACAGCCTCGGCTTCATTTGAGACCTTGTAGACGATTAAAACAGGGCCAAAAAGCTCTTCCCCGAATGCCCTCATATCTGCTGTGACGCCGGTCAAAACCGTCGGTGCCAAGTAGTGCCCGGGTCGGTCCGCCTGAAAACCACCTGCATGAAGAACCGCGCCTTTTTCCGTGGCGTCATTAATTTGGTTCAGCAGTCCAGTAACAGCGGCAGCTGAAGACAGCGGAACATACGTTCCGTCCTCTTCTAGTTCGGGTGAACCAGGCTGTAATGCTTTGGCTTGGTCGGCTAATTCCTGGACAAACTCATCGTAGAGCTCATCCATAACGATGATCCGCTTGTTGGAATTACATGCCTGACCAGCATTTTCCATCCGGGTACTGAATGCTGCCCGGGCGGAGGCCGCCACATCAGCGCTGGAAAGGACAAGGTACGGGTCCGAGCCACCCAATTCCAGTACCACCTTTTTCAGATGGCGCCCGGCGGTTTGGGCCACGGCAGCCCCGGCCCGTTCGGAACCTGTCAGGGACACGCCCTGGATGCGGGAGTCCGCGATGATACTTTCGATTTGTCCATGTGTGGCGAACAAGTTGATGTAGGCGCCAGCCGGGAGGCCGGCGTCGCGCATGAGCTGCTCAATAGCTAGAGCAGAGCGCGGGCAGTTCTCTGCATGCTTGAGAATGATGGTGTTACCGAGCATGAGGTTGGGGGCGGCAAACCGGGCTACCTGATAATACGGGTAGTTCCACGGCATAATCCCCAGCAATGGACCAACCGGCCGCTTTTGAATGACGGCGCGGTCACCGTTGATCGCTTTAATAGGTTGGTCCGCGGCTAAGCCAGGCCCCTCCTTGGCGTAATAATTAAAGATTTCAGCAGAATATTCCGCCTCACCCACGGCTTCAGAAAGACGTTTTCCCATTTCCTCGGTGACTATCGCTGACAACTCATCCTTACGTTCTAAGAAGAGTGCGCCAATGCGGGCAATCACGGCGGCACGTTCGGTTATCGGTACGTGCCGCCATGTTGTGAAAGCCTGCTCCGATGAAGCCAGGGCTTCCTGCACCTCAGTGTCCGTGGCCGTGAGAAACTCTTGGATCACGGCGCCGCTGCTGGGATTGGTTACCCTGTAGCGCAGAGTCTGGGTACTGGGTGCTGAAGTGTGAGACACGGGTGATCCTGTTCATCGGTGGTGGCTGGAAACGCTGCTATCTTGAGGTTTTGGGGTACCAGACTCGTTCGCCGTCGGGTGCTGCAGAGTAGTCAGGCCACGCGAACTCAGTGGGCGGCATGAAATCTGCTGGCAAGAGCACGGGCATGGGATCCTGCGCCACACGCGTGTCAAACTCACTCTTGGCCTGCTGCACAATTTCCGGGCGAGTGAGCAAATCTACGAATGTTCCGGCAATGGTTTTACCAGCAACGTCGATCGTGGGATCAATGGTTGCGGGGATGCCGCCCAGAGCGTTCATCACCCAGCCGGGATATGCGCCCTGACCTGGTGCTGGTTTCAACGCTGGACGCGAAACATAGAAGCGCACCGTGGGGGCATAGTGGGTCATCTCTACATAGTCGTCGCTGGTCCAGTTCTTTTGCCATGGAGCAAGATGCTCACGCAAAGCCGCTTCAGCGTCCTGCGGGCTGATCAGAGCCTCGCACTCGTCAAGGAACGGCCTGTCCATGGGCTCGAGTCCCAAGGTGCGCTGGATCTGCTGGGCTGCAGCAATGGCTTCTTCACCGTAAGAGGGAGCTCCAACACCTTCTAAGTTGTTGTACAGCGCTTGCGCCAGGACATGGTTGGTGCGGCCAGGGCGGTTGCGTGCCACCCACGTGGTGCTCAGCTTGCAGTGGGCCATGGCGGCGGCATGTTCTGCGTTGCGGTCAAGTACTGCCAAGACGTGGTCGGCCATTTCCAAGGTGGGGCAGCGCCAAGAGTACTGGATCTGTGCAATCCGGGCCGGCAGGTTATCGGCAGTGGCCTGGCCCTGAGTGAAAATGGCGTCGGACAGGCTCCACCCACCAAAGCTGGGCAGCATGGCGTCCTGCATGACGCGGGAGGAGGTGTACATGCTCATCAAGGCGACGTTAGCGCCGGGTGCACGGGCTGCCGAGTGTGACGCCGGGATGGGCGAGTTGGGATTCGCATTGAGCTGCCACGTCTCCGGCTCATCACAGATAAAGGTGTACACCTTGCTGTAGTAGCTACCACACTGGGTATCCCAGCGGGCAGTGTTGCACAGCGGCAGCATGTAAAACGGGTGGAAACTGACAATGGCGTCCACGCCGTCGTAGTAGCCTCTCAGGCCATGAACCACCTTGGATCCCTGCACTTTCTCGGCAGGTTCGCCCGTGTACTTCAAGGTTCCGGCGATTCCGTGTACTTCCATGGCGTGCTTGGTGCCGAGGAGGCCGGCCAAAGTGGAGATACCCAGTGCTGAGTGAGGGTCGGTGTGACCGGGTGCGTGCGGGCTCAGATCCTCGCGCGGGGACTGCTCGGTGGAGGCTGACTGACAATTCCCTGGCACGGCGTCGTACTCGGCATAAGTCAAAAGGACCGGACCGCCATCGCCGCAAGACCACTGGGCGCTGAAGGCAGTGGGCATGTCTGCGCTGCCAGCTTCAACGGTGAAGCCTTCGGCGCGTAGCAGCTCCACGTACCAGCTGGCTGACTTGTATTCGCGCCAGGCAGGTTCTGCCAGATCCCAAATGTGCTTGTGCCAGGTGGAGAGCCGGGGCATATTCTCGGTAATCCATTGTTGGGCGGTTGTCTTGGCCACCGCTGTCAGTTCGGGCGCTGCAGTCAAATGTGGAGATGCAAGTGTCATGGTTTTTCCTGATTCAGGCGTTGAAGGGAGAAGTTCCGGGGTATTTAGGATGCGGCGTTGAATAAACTCACAGGCACGTGCAGAACGTGCAATCCACGCCCCTGCAGTGCGGCGTGCAGGGTCGGTGCGAAATCAGCGGCGCGGGTGATGGCGTGACCGGTGCCGCCAAACGCGGTGGCAAGGGCTGCCCAGTTCGGTTGAACTAGATCCACACCCACAGCGGGGATGCCGCGGTCTGCTTCATTGGAACGAATTTCGGCATAACCGCCGTTATCCACACACACCACTACAAGATCTAGCCGCTGCTCCACGGCCGTGATGAGTTCTTGCACAGCAAACATGAGAGCGCCGTCGCCCACGATGCACACAACGGGACGTTCTGGAGCTGCGATCTTGGCTCCGATGGAGGCTGGGAGCCCGTATCCCAGCGTGGCGTAGGCCGGTGTGTAGAGGAAGGAGTGCGGGAATTCTTGGGGAATGAACGACGCCGTGCCCAGGTAGGTGATTTGCGAAGAGTCGCCGCCAACAATGGTGTTGGACGGCAAAACCGCGGCGGCTTCCTCAGCAATACGGCTTAACTCCGGAGACAACGCCCTGGCTTGGTTGCGCAGTTCTTCCCGGACCGGTGCAAGGTTGACAACGGGGCGCTCAGGGGAACCGATCTCATGGAGTAATTGAGTCACGATGGCGGCCGAGTCGCCAATGAGTGCGAGGTCAGAGGCGAGGTTTTTGTTGGCTTGGGAGGCAAGAATATCTACCCGGATGACGGGGCCACTAGGGGTGATATTCCCACCCCACAGTTCAGACTCACCCACTTTAGAACCGATCACCAGCAACACATCGGCACGGTTGCACAATTGCTGGGCGGCGGGGAGGCGGATATCAGAGCCCAGCGCCAGAGGATGGGATTCGGGAACTGCGCCTTTGCCGTTGAGAGTGGTCACCACGGGTGCCTGCAACGCTTCCGCCAGAGCCGCCAGTGCTGCTCCGGCGGGGATGGAACCGCCACCGGCTAGGATGACGGGGTTCTGCGCAGCCTTCAAAAGGTGCACAGCCGTTGCAAGGGATGTGGCATCCGCCTGGGCGCCTTGCCGGCGTGGCCGTGCCTGAAGCAAATCTTCGGGGCAATCGGAGAGAGACTCGAGGATGTTCAGCGGCACCTCTATATGGACCGGGCGTGGGCGGCCGTAGCGGAATATCTCGAACGCGTCATGGACGGCGGCCACAGCTTCCGTGGCGGAGTGAACTCGGCGGCTCCATTGAACAATGGCACCCGCTGCTGCCGTGGAATTCTTTGTCTCATGTAAAGAACCGATATCGGCAAATTCCTCACCCTCTGGTACGCCGGGGGAGAGGATGATCAGTGGACGGGATTCGCAGTAGGCAGTCCCGGCGGCGGAGAGGGCATTGAGAAGTCCAGGTCCAGAGGTGGTGATCACCACGCCTGGCAGTCCCTTTTGCTGGGCCCACCCGTCGGCGCCATATCCTGCGCCTTGCTCGTGGCGGGTTGTGACAGGGTGGATGCCCAAAGGGGCCAAATGGCGGTAGAACTCAAGGTTGTGAGTGCCGGGAATTCCAAAGATCGTGTCAATGCCGTAGTTGCGTAGCGTCTTGAGCACTGCATAGCCAGCATTGTTGGTGACCTGCACGTTGTCCTCTAAAGGGGTAATTGCCGTGGATTGGGTTTGCATGGTGTTCCTTCTTACGAATTCACGGTGTGAAGTGTGGGGGTACCTGTGGACTCGTGGCTTGCCGAGTCTGGCTCAGCCGTAAACTGGCACGTCCCATCGATCCAGGTTTGGAGCACGGTGATGGCTGAAATTTCATGGGCGGCAGTACTCAAAGGATCACCTGTGAGGACAGCAAAATCGGCTTTCTTACCCACGGTCAGTGAGCCCAGATCATCTTCGCGGCCCAAAGCTGTGGCGGCGTTGATGGTATGCCCGGCCAAGGCTTGTGCAACTGTGATGCACAAGTTATCCGGGCCCAGTTTGTGACCGTTGCGGGTGACACGGGTGACGGCGGCCTGAATGGCCTCCAGGGGGCGCGGCTCTGCCACCGGGGCATCGGAGCTGATAGTGACGGGTACTCCCGCTTCAATGAACTCCCCGAGTGGGTTGAAACGTTCCCCCGGGGTGCCAATAGCTTGCTGAACGCCTTCACCCCAGTTGTAGTAGTGCTGGGGTTGGTTGACGGGGCGGATCCCGGAGTGGGCCATACGGCTAATTTGTTCGCCTGTGGGTAAACCACAGTGTTCAATCCGGTGCCGGGCGTCTGCGTCGGGGCGCTGAACCAGCGCCGATTCTATGGCGTCGATGACCATTTCAATGGCGGTGGGAGACTGTGCATGGGTTGCTGTTTGCAGACCAGCCGCGTGTGCTTTCGCGATCAAAGCCTTGTACGCAGCAGGCTCATGGTAGAGCTGGCCAGTGCGGCAGGGATCGCCAACATACCCGTCAGGGAAGTAGGCGGTCCACCCACCGAGCGTCCCGTCAGCGTAGAGCTTGATGCCAGCAAAGCTTAACCGGGCATTGCCAAACTGTCCGTGCAAACCCATCTCAAGAGCGTCCTCTAGTAGGTGAGAGAGCAAGTACATACTGACCCGAACCTTGAGCTGGTTCTCTGCGGCCAAGCGAAGGTACATGTCGAATTCGCGGCGTGAAACTTGAGCGTCACCGATGCTGGTGACACCGCCGGAAAGGAAACTTTCCTGGGCGAGACCCAGCTGGCGTAAATGTTCGCCCGGTTCGTCAGCAAGGTGGAAGTTGGGTCCGTGGTGACCAATTTTGACGCCGGAGACACCGGTGAGGATGTTGCACGCTGCGTCGGAAAGTTCGCCGGTCAGTTCGCCGTTAGCGTCGCGGAAGAATTCCCCACCTTGAGGGTTGGGGGTCTCAGCAGTGACACCGTTGAGGGTCAGAGTGTAGGAGTTGACAACGCCGCCGTGACCAGAAGCGTTCATCAAATACACCTCCCGGTCCGTGGCCACGGCATCAAGTTCGTGGCGTGTGGGGTGACGACCCTCGAGAAGGTTGCGGTGTTCATAACCAAAACCGCGTACGGGCAGTCCGTTGGGGGTTTTTTCAGCAGCCTGCACAAGCAAGGCCACAATCTCGGGAATGGTTGTGGCTTGGGCCGGGCCACAATCCACCCAGCTCATCATTTGTCCATACATCAAAGGGTGCGCATGAGCGTCAATGAATCCGGGGACCACAGTGGCTGCGCCGAAGTCCCGGATTTCAGGTTCCTGGCTGCCGTGCAGTGCCGCTGTTTCACGGCATTCCTGGATGCTACCGACGGCAGCAATTTCCGAACCGATCAGCAGGAAGGCTTCCGCGCTGGGGTAGGAGGAATCCATGGTGTGGATGTGCTCGGCTGTAACAATGACAGGGCGGTGGCCGTACGGGCGGTGCTCGAAGGCGTTGAGTTTACGCAAAATCTTCTCTCCCAAGAATCGGGGGCGGTTGAGGATGAGCTAAAGCAATTCAAGAACGGGGGAGTCTGGGCGCCCTTGAGCCGCCCAAGAGAGTACGTTCTGGGCCTGTTGGCGAACATACTCAGCGTCCGTGAAATCGGAAAGGTAAGCCACATGGGGTGTGATGAGAATGCGCGGGTTACCTAGCAGTGGATGGCCGCTGACGGTGGGTGGTTCTTCGTCCAGCACATCCAGGCCTGCACCGGCCAAATGCTTGGCGTTGACGCTCTCACGCAAGGCCTGTGAATCTATCAATGCGCCCCGGCTGACGTTGATCAGGTAGGAGCCCTGTGGCATCTGGGCCAAGAACGCGGCGTCGACCATGCCTTCAGTTTCTGGGGTCAGCGGCATGTGCAAGGACAGCACCGTTGAGGTGGAACGCACTTCTTCTAAAGAAGTGCGCCGAATGCCGGCTGCAGCCAGCTGCTGTCGGATCACCGGAGTGTCCGGAAGGACGGGATCGTAGCCCACCACTTCGCCAAAAAGGGCGCCTCCGAGTTCGGCGAGTCGAGTGCCAATACGGCCCAACCCCAGAATTCCTAAACGGGTTTGACTCAGCCGTGGTGGGACGGTGGAATCACGGGCATTCCATTGCCCGGATTGCACTGCGGAACTGTAAAAAGTAAGGCCGCGAGTCAGGGAGAGGGTGAGTGCCAACGCGTGCGTTGCTACTTCCTCCGTGGCCGCGCCGGGAATATTGGTGACCCAAATTCCACGCTCACGTGCCGCCTCAATATCAACATTGTTAAAGCCCATGGACAGCAGCGCAATAATCCGCAGCGAAGGCATGGCATCCATCATGACGGCGGTTACTTCCGCGTAACCCACCAACAGAGCCGTAGCGTCAGGGGCTTGGGCCATGATTTGTGCAGAATCTGAGGTGTTGAGGTAGTCAACCTCGAATCCTCCTTCACGGAGCCGGTCTACACCGGCGCGGAAGTCGACGTCGTCCATGTCCGTGTAGACAGCACGCAGGGTCTTGTTCACTGACTCAACAGCGCTGTCAGATTCTGCAGCGATGGTTGTGGCGGTTCTAGTGGACATGGCTGAGGAACTTCCTCGTGCGCTCGTGCTGCGGATTGGTGAAAAATTCCTCAGGCTCGGCCTGTTCCACAATGACGCCACCATCAAAGAGGGTGACCTCGTTGGCTACACGCCGGGCGAAACGAACCTCGTGGGTAACCACGATCATTGTCATCCCAGATTCTGCGAGATTTTCCATGACTTCAAGAACCTCGCCGACCAGCTCGGGATCCAGGGCCGAGGTGGGCTCGTCAAAGAGCATGACTGAAGGATTCATGACCAAAGCGCGGGCGATGGCCACCCGTTGTTGCTGTCCACCGGAAAGTTCGGAAGGGTAGTGGTCAGCGCGGTTGTCCAAACCAACTTTTTGGAGCATATCCCGTGCCTGAATGCGTGCCTCGTGGTGCGAGATTCCCTTGACACTGGTCAGCCCCAACATGACGTTGCGAACTGCTGACAGGTGAGGGAAGAGGTTGAATCGTTGGAATACCATACCCACTTCTTGGCGCTGGATTGCCAGGGTCCGCTCGGATAGGTGCACTGATTTGCCTTTGTGCTCCCGGCTGCCAATTCTGCTTCCCTTGAGTAAAATCTGACCAGAATCGGCCGGCTCCAACAGGGCCATCAGGCGTAGCATGGTGGACTTACCCGAGCCGGAAGGCCCCAGCACGGCCTTGACTTGGCCCTTCTCAATGTCGAACTCCACGCCTTTGAGGACCTGGTTACCGTTATAAGTCTTGTGCAGGTCCCGGACTTGAAGGATGGGCTGCTGGGTCATTAGGGGCTCCTGGGAAAGTTGGGGTGCCGGCATCATGAGATCCCCATGGGGGCGGGGACAGTGGCTTCAGTGGACTTCTTGGACTTCGCGGACTTTGAGGTCCAAGCGAACTTCTTTTCCAAGAGACCCTGAAGAATGGACAGGATCGAGACGATCACCAGGTAGTAGACGATCGCGGCGGCATAGTATTCGGCGTAACGGAAGGTGATGTTCACTCCCACCTGCGCGGTGGTGAGCAACTCCCGCAAGGAGATCACGGAGGCCAGTGAGGAGTATTTGACCAGGCCGATGAACTCATTTCCGGTAGGCGGCAGTGCAATCCGAATGGCCTGTGGCAGCACCACCTTGACCATGACCTTGGCTGGGGACATTCCCAAAGCGCGTCCTGCGAGTCCTTGGCCATCATCAACACTGAGCAGGGCTGAACGGATGATTTCAGACATGAATGCTGCCTCTACCAAACCCAGACCCACGGATGCGGCGATGAACGGTGAGAACCAGTCGGCACGCAGGGCTGGAATGATTTGAGGCAGGGCGTTCCACATGATGAGCAGTACCAGCAAGGCGGGGATTGCACGGAAGAACCACACATAAAAGTGGGCTGGGGCTCGCAGGTACGGCTGTTTTGCCGTACGCCCGACGGCCATGAAGAAGCCGATAACTGTGGCAAGAATCAGCGAAACGATGGCCACCGCCACCGATAGGGCGGCGCCCCTCATGTAGTCAACGCTGACAAGTTGCGCGAAGAAGATATTGGAATCAAAAAGCATTGTCTATGCACTCTCGTGAGAATCGTGGGCTAGGCCCACTTCCAGGTGAGGACCGGCAAACACCATGGTTTGGTGCGTGAAAGCAGGGTAGAAAAAGGCGGAGATCCGCCTATTTGACGTCAACAATGGTTGGGTCAAGATCGTATTTTTTGGCGATTTCTGCCAAGGAGCCATCCTCTTTGAGGGCTTTGAACGCGGCAGCAATGGCCGGTGTCATGGAGCTGTCCTTCTTGGTGAAGACGCCGAAGGTGGTGTCGGGGTCAAAAACTTGGCTGGCCATTTCGAGTTTGCCCTTGTTCTGCGTGACCATGTAGGCGGCGGCCACATTAGTTTCAACGAGCACATCAGACTTGCCATTGAGAACAGCCAAGACGGTGTCCGAGGTCTTGGGATACTCGGAGACGATAGGGGCCCCCTTGCCAGCGGCCTTGCACTCTTCGCCCATCGCCTGAACCGTTGCTGCGTTGCTGGACGCGGCCTGCGCAGCTACCTTACGTCCACACAGATCGAGTTTGCTGGTGAGCTTACTGGCCAAAGCTGGTGCAGCAAGGGCTGCAGGGCCAGCGTTCATGATGGGAGCGGCGTCTGCTACTTCCAAACGTGCCGGGCTGGTGTATAGCCCGCCGAGGATGATGTCACAGCGTCCTGTCTGCAGTCCGGGCATCAGGCCGTCAAAGGAGGTCACCTCAAATTTGACCTTCACGCCCCAGTGGTCGGCAAGCGCTCGGCCAGCGTCGGCATCGAAGCCAACAATGTCTCCGCCGGAACCATCCGCGTAGTACTCAAGGGGAGGGTACTCCGGATCGATACACAGCGTGACTTGGCCGGCCTTGACGAGGTCTGCAGGGGTGTTGCTGTTTCCTGTTGCGGCGTCCCCCCCGGTAGAGGTTGAGCAGCCCGAAAGTGCTAGCAGGCTGATGGAGGCAGCAGCCGCAAGTTTGAAGAATTTCGCCATTGTAGTTCTCCTGGGAAAGGGGGAGCAGCACAGGTGATTGTGCTAGCAGGGTGTCTAAACGATTGTGTGACACGAAACACTCGTTGTCAACAAATTATTAGAATGTGAGACTCTTTGCCTTAAATCTGTGTGAGATTTTCAGTAATTGTTCGACAAGTCTTCCGTTATTGAGGTTTCTTGTTAATTATTTGACTGTTACCTTGCTGCAGCTGGTATAAAGAGTGAATGGATCAGATGGACAGAATGCTTGTGCAGCAGCTGCAAGCCGATGGGCGCGCATCATATAGTGACTTGGCTAAGTCAGTGGGAATCAACCGCACTCTCGTGGCCTCTCACGTGAACGAGTTGTTGGGTTCGGGCAAGGTGAAAGTCATTGCCGCTGTGCACCCACGAGTGCTGGGGCTGGAAGTGCTCGCTCACTTGGCCTTGAAAATTTCAGGCCCCAGTCACGACGTCCTGCGCCGGGTGGAGGCCCTTGACTCTGCTGTCTACATCTCAGAAACCACGGGTGCGCATCAAGTGGTGGCCGAGGTGCGGGTAAGCACCATGAATGAACTGTATGAGACTGTGGCCTTTGTCAGTGGGCTACCAGATGTCTCTTCCGTCAATGTTCTCCTGTACGAGAAGGTCATTCGCAGCCTCTTTTTAGGTGAAGAGCCGGTGCTAGAGCGGTTGTCCTTGGACCAGATTGACATTGATATTATGCGCATACTCCAGCAGGACGGGCGTCGGGGGTTTGCTGAAATTGGAGAAGCCATTGGTGTGTCCATGAGTACGTGCAGGTCCCGTGCGTTGCGACTTATTGATGCCAATGTGATGCAGATTGGGGCCATTACTCGCCGCGCCGGAATAAATGGGTCCATCGTCTTTGGCTGTGGATTGTCGCTCATTGGTGATGCGTCAGCAGACGTAGTGAACTTACTGGCTGACGTGGATGGCGTTGAATTCGTTGCCCGGACTATTGGCCGGTTCTCCCTAGTGGCCACCATTGCAGCCGACTCGCAGCAACAATACAACGAAATAGTTTCCCGGATCAGATCTTTGGCAGGGGTCAGGAGCATCGAAACTTGGCTGCACACGCGGATTGTTCAGGAACGGTATGAAGACACGCTTGACCAAGTGAGATCGCTGATCAACCGCTAGGCAAGTGCCAAGGCCCCAGTGTTAGGCTCCAAGCAGGAATGCGGCTGGAGGAATGATGCGCATACTCAAAATGACCGATTGGTGGGACAGGCTCTTCGTCGCCGGCATCATCATCAAAGGCTTGGACGGTGTCCTGGAACTGCTCGGTGGCGTGCTCCTGCTCTTCATAGCCCCGGCCAAAATCCAGGAGATTGCCGTCCTGGTCACCCAGCCGGAACTGACCGAAGATCCGGATAATTTTATTGCCAACCGCATCCTTCGGGGCGCCTCCGGGCTCAGCGACCATGTGGTCCTCTTTGCCGCTTTCTACCTGCTGGCTCATGGCATAGTAAAAGTGGTCCTTGTGGCCGCATTACTCGTGGATAAGTTGTGGGCGTACCCCTGGATGATCGCCGTCCTTGGCCTGTTCATCCTTTACCAGCTCTATCAGCTGAGCGTGCAGCCCTCGGCCGGGCTCATCATCTTGACAGTGTTTGACGCACTCATTGTGCTGCTCACCTGGCATGAATACCGAAGGCACCGACGACGTGTCAGCAAGGAAATAGGCACATGAAAATACTCGTAGTAGGGGCCGGTGCAACTGGGGGATACTTCGGCGCTGCGTTGGCCCGTGCCGGCCGGGATGTGAGCTTTTTAGTCCGCGAAAAACGTGCACAATTCCTGCAGGAACGCGGCTTGCGCATTGTGGACGCGGAAGGTGAAACCCGTAGTGCGCCCCGTATCCTCACGGCAGGGACGCTTGATGAGATATTCGACGTGGTCCTGGTCACCGTTAAAGGTCCCGGCCTGGAACAAGCCATGGTGGACATGACCCCGGCCGTGGGGCCGGACACTCTCATTGTGCCGTTCCTAAACGGTATGGGGCACATGGAGGTGCTGGCCACCGCGTTTGGTGCCGACGCCGTGATCGGTTCCGTGGTGCATTTGGTCTCCACCATTAACGCCGACGGCGACATTGCGATCCTCAACCCGCTAGCGCGCTGGAGCATTGGTGACCAAGACGGTCCCCTGGAAGGCGCCGTGTCAGCACGGGTGCAGGCGCTGCTGGCCGAGATTTCCGTGCCTGGCTTCGAAGCCGTGGCTGTGCCGAATGGGCTGGCCATCATGTGGCACAAATGGGTTTTTATTGTGGCTGCCGGGGTCACCACTTGCCTCATGCGCGGACCGGTGGGGTCCATTGCCGCGGTGCCGGGAGGGCCGGAGTTTGTGGCGGCGGTACTGGCGCAGACCGCTGCGGTCTCTGCCGCAGCAGGCTACCCGGTGCCACAAGCGCAGCAGGCGGGTAACCTCACGTTCCTTACCGAGCCTGGCTCAACGTTCACCTCGTCGCTGTACCGGGATGTGACGGCCGGGCTGGCGCATGAGGGCGAGCAGATAGTGGGCGACTTCGCTCGCCGGGCCGCCGGGTTGGGTGTGCCAGTGCCGCTGATCGATCTGGCGCTCCTGCAGTTGCGCGTCAACGAGGCCAGCCGCAGCTAAAGCACCTCGCCCGGCCGGTGCCCCGTCCGGGCGAGGTGCCGGCCGCCGTCGTACTCTGGGTCAGAGATCCTCTGCTCCCGGACCTACTGCCTGGATGGGGAAATCGTCCTTGAGGATGTCAAAAACGTCGGGACGCCAGACCGGTGGCACCTCAATGAACTCGCCAACGGTGACAAGGCCCTCCTCAGCCCAGTGGGCGATGTTTTGGGCAATGGCCAACAAGTCCGGATGAACAGAATCCGGCTCCTCCAAGGCTTGGATGAGCAGGGCCGCTTCGGGAGGGGCGCCGGATGCGGCTTGGGTCAGCCAATCCGCCATTTCCAGATGCCAATCCTCATAAATGCCCTCCTCTGAACCTTCCAGGGTGGCCGTATAAATCAGATGGCCCATCAAATCCCGCATATGCAACACCATCTCGGGATCATTGCTGTGCAACAGCTGCGTGGAGGTGGGGGAGATACGGCTCTCACGCACGCTCACCAGCCCCGCCACATCCAGCAATTGCCAATAAAGTGCCAGCCGTGCGGCGCCGTGATCGGCTGGGGTGGTGAACGCGGCGGCCGCGGCGAGGGCGCCTACGCCTGTATGGATCAAGGTGGCAGCGGCGCCTTCCTGATCCAGCACGGTGCCGTGTTCCGTGAGGTCCTTGCCCTCGCCAATCCACTCAAGCAGGGCCAGAACATTCTTCCAGAGTGGGGAATTGGCAGCTGTTGTTGCAGCCGCCTCTTCACTGACCGTGGGGAGGTAGATTTCGGCGAACTCGTAGTCCTCAACGGGCAGGCTATCATCATCCAACGCGTCATCGGGGTCAGCCCCGGGAACTGCCGTCTGCGCCAGCTCTTCAAAAATGGTCATCAGATCCTCATGCGTTCCCGTCCAAAGCTCGGCCTCGGCCAAGTAGGCGATGTAATCATGGACGCCGTTGCGCAGGGTCATCACACCCAGCGGGTTCGCGTGGCCGGTGACTTCCAGAACTTCCCGCAGCGCTGCGGGCACCAGATTGGTGGGATCCGGATGCGGTTCAAGGATGCGGTACATGTCAAAGAAATCATCCAGGATGGCAAGGCTGAGATCGATTGACTTATTGGGACGGCTCTCGGCTTCCAACCAGGCAACATAGCCCGACGACAGTGCCACCATGGCCCGATCCAGCCGGGCCTCGGCCGAGGGCCGTTGCGTTGACCGGGCAGCGGAGTCGGCCGAGGCCTTGGCCGGATTGCCGAAACGGGACTTCTTGGCGTTCTTGGACTTATTGGCCACAGGGTTCCTTGCAGACAGCGGGATGAGGTTCCTTAACCGTAGTCGCCTTGGCCTGGCTGCCGCACCCGTGCAGCCGCGCAAGCCCACTCCGCCCCGGCGCACACCCGCGCCCCGCGCCCCCGCGCGGAAGAGGTCAGAGTGCCCCGAAACGCGGGACGAGCCGTGGAGGGCGCGGGGGCTAGTTACTGAACTCGGTCAGGACCACCTTGCCGCTGCCGTGCCCGGACATACTGGCTTCAAAGGCGCGGGCAGCTTCCTGCATGGGAAAAGTTTGCGCCACATCTACGCTCAGCGATCCGTCCTCAACCAGCAGGCTCAGGCGCACTAGTTCCTCCGTGCCGGGGCGGACCCAGACGTAGTGCCCGCCGTGGGAGCTCACGCTCGCATCTGCAATTGAGGCGTGCCGGCCGTTCTCCTTCAATAACGCCAAAGTATCCTCGAGGACGCCGCCAATAAAGTCAGCCACGGCGTCTACACCCTCCGGCGCTTCGGCGCGCACGCGCTCCACTAGCCCGGAACCGTATTCCACCGCGATGGCGCCAAGTTCACGGAGGCGGGCATGGTTTTTTACGGAGCCCGTGGCGATGACGCGCACGCCCTCCTGGGCTGCTAGCTGGATGGCGGTGCGCCCAACACTGCCGGAACCGTTGTGGATCAACAGCGTCTGGCCCGCAGTCACGCCTAGCGTATCTAGACTCCGCTGAGCTGTCAGGCCGGTCAAGGGGAGGGCTGCGGCCTGTTCCCAAGAAAGGTTTGCAGGCTTGTGTGCCACGATCGCGGCTGGAAGTGCCACAAGTTCGGCGAAGGTCCCGCCCTGAACGGTATCCCGGCGGCCATAGGAAAATACCTCATCTCCCACTGAGAACTCCGGCGTATCGAAGCCCACTGCCTCCACAATTCCGGCAACGTCCCAGCCTGGAACCACGGGAAAATTCACATCCATCAGGGAATCGAGGTGGCCGCCCATAATTTTCCAGTCCACCGGATTCACCCCTGCCGCTTTGACACGGATCAGCACAGCCCCGGGGGACACTTTAGGAATGGGCAACGGCGCCTGTTGCAAAACCTCCGGGCCGCCGTATTGCTGGTAAGTCATGGCCTTCATAGATGAATTCATGGAAGCGTGTTCCTCTCCTTGAGACCCAAAGCGACTCGTGGTTTTATTCCTGCGCATTATTCAAACACATGCGCACTAGGAAATGCCGAGAAAGGAGCTCACACTTCGCCGCTCCCAGCGCTGCGATGTGGCTGCATTCAGGGCGGCTTCTACCCAGCGGCCCATGCCTGAGTACGCCTGATCCCGGATCTCGGTGGGGGATAAGAAAACGTCATGGAAGGCGCCTTGGATCCTGTGCAATGTGACGCTGGATCCCAAATCCAGGGCGCGTTTGGCCACCACATCCACATTCAAGACAACATCTGAGGACAACGCGCTGGAAGACCATTTGGGTTGCAAATAGCTCTTGTCTGAGAGCATGACCAGCACCGGGACCGTCAGGCCCAGCCCACGAGCTACCTGCGCCTGCCCTTGAAAGACAGCATTTAAGAACGATGCCGTCACAGGGAAGCCACGATCCGGGCGCCAGGCGGACTCGTACTCCCACTCACCGTCGTACTTCTTTGACACGGCCCGCGTATAGAAACCGGGGTCAATAGGCGGCAGCGGAACCATGGGCCGGAACCTGGTGCGCGCCTGGATGAGCGGTGCCACCATGGCGCGCCCCACCTCACTGGCCTGGAATTCCAGCCAAGGACTGTTAAGCACGAGGGCGGATGCCGCACCCGGGTGCCGCGCGGCCCACAAGCTCAGTGTGAGCCCGCCTGTTGAATGGCCCAGCAAAACCAGGGGGCGTTGGCCCGTGAATTCGGGGGCTTTTTCGACGCGTTCGCGCCCTGCAAGCGCGTCGAAGGCCGCGCTGAGACGGTGCCGGGTTTCCTCTAGGAAGTCCAGCTCGAAGGACTTCTCATCCGGGGCAGGCTCAGGGGAGGGGAAAGGAACCGCCGCTTCGGGGACCACGCTGCGTCCCATGGCCAACAGCGCGGCCGCAATGTCGGCGTCGTACTCGGTGAGGGAAGAGACCTGCCCCGGCGCCAGGCCCGGGCGCAGGCTGCGGCCGTAATGATGTAAGTCAAGGGCATAAAAATTGGCGCCGGCGCGGTGCCAGAACTCGGCCAGCTCGTGCTGAAAAAAGTAGTCCGACCAGCCGTGGACGTACAGGACATCGGCACCGGTCAGCGCGGACGGCTCCCACAGTGGTGCGGGGCCAACGTAGCGAACCAGTGTGGCGGGGGAACCTGCGGGAAGGTCCAGGGTGAGCTGTTCAAAGGTGGGGCCAAGGACGTCCTGCTGCCATGTGCTCATAGCTTGATGCTAGCCGTAGCGGCCGTGAAGAGGGGACGGGTGTGTGATGTTTATTGCGATGTTTTCCCGCGGTGAGTGTGCCTATGCTGGAGGTGCACGCGGGCGGCCCGGATGGAGCCGCCAGCACCTGAAATATTGTGGTTGGAAAGGGTGAAGACATGGGATCTTGGCAGGACACTTTTGCGGACTGGGCACAGGCGTGGGCTGCGAGCCAGGACCTGGCCGCCACAGTTGAGGGTTCCACAGTACTTTTCGGCAACCAGCACGTCATGGTGTGGCCCGGGCAGGATATTGAAGCTCAAATCACGGTGCTGGCGCAGGGCTCGGAGCTGGTCTTGATCACCGAGGATGCCGCCGAAACCACTACCTATGCCCTGTCCAAAGGACTTGTGGCCACCTCGCGGGCGGTGCTGCTGCAGGCGCAGACGGACAACCTTGACTTGGCGCCGCACTTGCCTGCCGAAGCCAATCTTGCGGAGGCGCCCATGGAGAACTACGACCTTGTTGAGCTAGCGGTCTTTGACCACCCTGTGGGCCGTGGCCGGTTGAGCACGGCAGATGAACTTGCCGTGGTGGCTGAGCTCAGTGTTGATGAGGGCTATGAGGATCAGCTTCCCGTGTTTGAGAACGCCATTGTTGCGGGGCTGGGCGATGAAGCCTTCGCCCATGGGGCAGACACTCTGTATCTGGTGGCAGGTGAGGAACAAGCGCAACGATTTGCCGCCGTCGACGGGTGGAACCGTGTGGCGCAGATCCTGAGCTTCAGGAAGTAACGGCAGCCCGGGTGGGCAGGGGATTGCTGCCGTGGCAGAATAGGGGGTGGCCCGGGTGCAGACGGGCCCAGTGATAATACAGCCGGCCGCCCCTGACGGGTGTGGCATGAGCGAACCACTTAAACAAAAGAAATTTGAGACTCAACATGTCCCCGCTGCAAAGCAAAGCTTCGCCAACCCCTGACTCGGCAACCCCGACCAAAAACTCCCCCAAAACCACGCCTACGTTCGCCGCCATCGGAAGCCCCTATTTTGGGATTCTCCTGGCGTGCATGGCCGTCATTGTGATCCTTTCCAATATTGGCGCCTCCAAGGGCGTGCAATTTGGCCCCATCATCACCGACGGCGGCTTCTTCCTGTTCCCCTTCGCCTACATTTTGGGTGATGTGATCAGCGAAATTTACGGTTTCAAGGTCAACCGCAAGGCCATCCTGACCACGTTTGCACTCTCCATTTTCGCGTCCCTTTCCTACTGGGTCATGATTGCGCTGCCCGGGTTCACTGACGACTTTGGACTGGCTAAGCAGCAGGCCCTGCAGGACGCGCTGGGGCCGGTGCCGCAAATTGTGCTGGCCAGCCTGCTCGCATTTTTGGCCGGGCAGAGTGTCAATTCCGCGATCATGGTCCGGCTCAAGGCCCACCACGGTGAACGCAAGCTGTGGGTGCGGCTCATGGGCTCCAGCGGTGCCGGGGAATTCCTGGACACCCTGATTTTCTGTGCCATTGCCGCCCCTGTGATTGGCATTGTGGGTTTTGGCATGTTCGTCAACTACGTGCTGGTGGGCTTTGTGTACAAGGTGGGTGTGCAGTACGCGCTGATCCCCGTCACCGCGGTGGTGATCCGCTGGTTCAAACGCAACGAGCCCTCCTATGTGGAGGCCGCGCCGGCAACATAGTTGCTGCCCGCAGCTTCGGCTGGAGCCCAGTGTGGATTCGGACGGCGCTTGCGGAAAAAGACGGCCGTCTACCACTGTCTTTTTCCGCGAACACCAGCCGAACCCGTTTTGAACATACGACGGCGGCACCTGGGTGAGTTTTTTGACTCTCCCGGGTGCCGCCGTCGTACTTTTTTGCGCCGCTATGCCTGCCGTTTGGGGTAATAGCGGCGCAGGGTTTCGGCCTTGAACGCGAAGAAGGTGCCATCCTCGATGGCGAGGCGGGCATCGTCCACCATTTTCACCACGAAGCGCTCGTTGTGGATGGAGACGAGCGTGGAGGAGACCATTTCCTTGGCCTTGAACAGGTGGTGGATGTAGGCGCGCGTGTAGTTTTCGCAGGTGTAGCAATCGCACTCATCGGAGAGAGGCGTGAAATCGCGTTTGTACTTGGCTCCGGAGAGGTTGAAGCGCCCGTCCGGGGTGTAGAACGCGGAGGTGCGGGCCACACGGGTGGGCGAGACGCAGTCAAAGGTGTCAGCCCCGTTCTCGATGGCGGTGAAAATGTCATCGGGTTCCGAGATCCCCAGCAGGTGGCGCGGCTTGTCCTCCGGCAGCTCCTCGGAGCACCAGCGCACAATGGTGCCCAGATTTTCCTTCTCCAACGCACCGCCAATTCCGAAACCGTCAAAGTTCATTTCTCCCAGATCGTGGGAGGCCTTGCGGCGCAGGTCCTCATACTGGGCGCCCTGGATTACGCCAAACAGGGCCTGGTACGGCTTGCCCGTGCGCTCCTCCGTGAGGCGGAAGTGCTCCTCGATACAGCGCAGCGCCCACAACCGGGTGCGTTCAAGGGACATCTCCTGGTAGCCGCGGGAGTTCAGTAAGGTGGTCAGCTCATCGAAGGCAAACATGATATCCGCCCCGATCTGGTGCTGGACCGCCATGGAAACTTCGGGGGTGAAACGGTGCATGTCCCCGTTGAGGTGGGACTTGAACCAGACACCGTCATCGTCAATGTGCGCCAGACGTTCCTTGCCCACGGCCACGGAATCGTCGGCGCCGGCGTGCGGGGAGGCCGCCACGGCATCCATGTTGATGACCTTCTTGAACCCAGAGCCTAGGGACATGACCTGGAATCCGCCGCTGTCGGTGAACGTGGGCCCAGACCAGTTCATGAATTTACCGAGGCCGCCGGCGGCATCTAGGATGTCCGCGCCGGGCTGCAGGTACAGGTGGTAGGCGTTGGAGAGCAACGCCTGCGCACCCAATTCCGCCATGGTTTCCGGCAGTACCGCCTTCACGGTGGCCTTGGTGCCCACAGCGATGAACGCCGGGGTCTTGATGGCGCCGTGCGGGGTGGTGATGACGCCGGTACGGCCCTGGAACGCCCCGCCGTTTTTCTCAATCGCCGCTGCGTTGGGTGCGCACGTCTCGTTCAGCCGGGTGGTGACGGTAAAACCGAATTCGCTTTGCGAGGCAGGTGCGCCGGGCGCCGGTGGTTCACAGGGCGCTTCGGAGGGTGCGTGTGCGGGCGCAAGCAGGTCAGTGAGTGTTTCAGGGGAAGGCATTTCTCCATTTTGCCAGTCTTTGCAGGCCAGCGGTCACGAAGGTGTCCAACGCAACCGCCCCACCCCTTTGAACGCTCACGCAGTTGCCGCAGAGAGTCGAGGAGGTGACGGGTGTTATTCGTCAGGGAAGTGGGTTTCCATGAAGGCGTCCCACTGGGTGCCGATAGCGTCGAAAGCTGCGGCGCCGAGGCCATAGGTGGAGGCGATGATCTGGGCGCCGGGGTGTTCGCGCAGACCTTCCAAGGGTTTCTGCTGGGCAAGAATAAGCAGCCCGTCTCCATGCTGAGCATAATTGGCCACCGTCAACCCCACTTGGGATTCACTGCGATACCAAACTTTGCCGGATAGTGAAGCCCCCGTGTTCAACGTCAACTCGTAGGGTTCCCCCGGATCGGGTAGCCACCCGGTATCGATGCCCAGGGCGTCCCACAAGTTGGTGTGCGCCGAACTGGTCCCATCAACATAGATGGTGCGCCTTGCAGTTTTTGGGTGACGTTCAAGAGCAAACTTCAATTGCTGGATAAACATGGTCCAACCAGAAGTAATATCCTCGTTGTACTTGGCCCATTCACCTGTGGCCACACCACGAGTCAGCGTCAATAAGGTGCCGTCTGGCCGCGGCTGCAAGGTGAAAAAATCGCCCATTTCCAAGTTCAAGCGCAGATGGTCAGCGCTTTCGCTCACATTGGCGTGATAGACCTGTTGGATTTCCGCATCCAGGCCGTCCATGTCCCAACCGTGCCATTGGGCAAGTTTGGCTGGTTCACGGAGCATGAGCCAAACCTGCTCGGCATCGGCGTTGATCAGGACGGAAAGCTGAGTGGTCACCATGGAAGGTAATCTACGCTCGATAGTTCAAACGGGCCAGAGCTGCCGGCGGCGGGTTGCCGAGCCTCGGCTTAGCGGCCCAAGCCGGCGTAGGAGATTGCTTGGCGCACCAACGCCCCGCGGCCGCCCACGAATTCAGCCTGGACACCGGGGCTGAGAACCTCCTCCGGTGTCATCCACGTCAGCTCGAGGGCGTCCTGGCGCGGCTCACAGTCGCCCGTCACCGGGATGACATAAACCATGGCAACCGCGTGCTGGCGCTCGTCCGTGAATCCCGTTTGGGAGGGAGAGGGCAGGTACTCGGCCACCGTGAACGGGACGGGACTGACAGGTAGCTGTGGCATTGCGAGTGGGCCCAGATCCTTCTCAATATGGCGGATGAGGGCGGCCCGGATGGTTTCGCGGTACAGCACCCTTCCCGAGACCAGGGTTCGCACCATGGAACCTTGCTCATCAGCTTGCAGCAGCAGCCCCACCTCGTTGACGTATCCCAGCGGGTCCAGCCTCACTGGAACCGCTTCGACATAGACCATGGGAAGCCGGTTGCGAGCCTCATAGAGGTCCTCGTTGGATAACCAGCCGGGATAAGGATCAGGGGTACGCACGCTCATATCTAAGTTCTACCTTATCCACGTCCTGCGCGCTTCTTTTCCGCACTGAAATCTAGGAAGAGTTCGCTGCCGGCACCAAAAGTGAGTATCCCGGAGCCGTGCTTTAGCTCAAGCTCGACGCCGGACACCTCACCCTGCGCCGTGGCCACAAAACCGCCGTTTTTGGCCCGGTACAGGGCACCGCCATCCGGGAGATCCCGGACAAACTTGGCGCCAATGTTGGCCAGAACCTTGTTGGCGGCAGCAGTGTCCGGGGTGCGCCAGATGGCGGTGACAGCCAGAGCTGCGGCCGGGTGGGGCAGGCGGAGGTCTTCGGATTCGGCCAGTGAAAAACTGAAACCGTCGGGCGCGGTGACCTTAGCGCCGGGGCCGTTGTCTGTGTCAGCAAGCTCCGCGTGCGAGCCATCGGCCAGAGTGCGCCGAACAAAAATAGTGGCGTCGCGCAGCTCAAAGGCAAGCTCCGTGCGGCTGGCCTGCGGAGACTCGCGAATCACCCGGATCTTGCCGTTGCCGGAATCAAAGTCGGCGCTGTCCCTGCCGATCTCCAGAGTGTCCAGGCCCAGCTCACGCAGTTGTGTGACGGTGGCATCGAAGTGGGGGGTCAAAATAAGGGGGCGCACGCGCAGCATGGTTTCTCCTGGTGGCGGGTGGATGGTTCCAATAATAGTGTTGAGTCATGGCCGAACTTCCTGAATTGCTGCTCCCCGACGCCATCTCATGGCGGGCCTGGTTGAGCGAGAACCACACCAACTCTCCCGGGGTTCGGCTGGTGCTGCATAAGAAGGGCGGCGCCGTCACTGAGCTCGATTATGCGGGTGCCCTTGATGAGGCGCTGTGTTTTGGCTGGATTGACGGGGTGGTGGGCAAACGTGACGAGCACTCCTTTGTTCGCCGTTTTACCCCGCGCACCAAGGCCAGTAAATGGTCCAAGATCAACGTGGGCCACTTTGAACGGCTCTGTGAGCAGGGGCGTATGTGCTCTGCAGGAGTTGCCGCCGCCAATGCTGCCAAGGCGGACGGCCGCTGGGAGGCTGCATACTCCGGGCAGGCCAGTGCCGAGGTTCCGCACGATTTTGCCGCCGCGATCGCAGCCAACCCGGCGGCCCAGGCCATGTTCGAGGTCCTGAGCGCTACCAACCGCTATGCCTTTCTCTACCGGCTGGCCAATGTGAAAACGCAAGCCGCCCGAGAGGCAAACATGCTTCGTTTTGTGGGGATGCTGGCAGCGGGGCAGACGCCGTACCCGCAAAAGCGCCGGCCGCTCTAGGCGTACGTGAAAGGTCAGTGGCGCCCCGACGATTAGAGTGCGGCTGCGGCTGAAAAGATACTCCAGCGCTGGATGGCGGCTGAGAGTTGATCCGGCTCGTGATTCAGGAGTTGTTCCGCGGTCTGAACAATGAGGTTCGACGCCGTTTCCCGGGTTTGGGCACAAAGCCTTCCGTCCCGCGCGGCCACGGCCAGATAACGGCACAGGATGCCGGTGAACAGGCTTCCATCGCCGCCTGGTTCGAGGCGCAGCCCGTGCCCGGGGGTGCTGAGCTGGGCTTTGATGGCGGTGACGAGGCCGGCTGCTTGATCGAGCTGGCCCGGCCCTCCGAGCCTCAGAAGGGCGGCAAGGATAGGGCCCTGGTTGTACGTGTAGATGTTTCTTTCCACGCTGCGCCCGGTAGCGGTGGGGTGGACGCCGTCCATGTATAGTCCCGAGTCCAGGTCAAAGAGTTCGGTGCGCAGCCAAGCGGTCACCGCTGCGGCAGTGCGGAGCTCGCCAATCCGGGCAAAATGTAGAGCCGCCGGGCCGTTGACGGGAGTGTTTTTGTAGTCGCGTTTCCGCGACCAGTACAAGCCTCCGCCCAGCACCTGATCATGGGCCGCATGCAACTGCCGGGTCAGCACCCGCGTGGCAAACCGAGCCAGCGCCACGGGTTTAGCGTTCAGCCGCAGGGATAATTCGTTGAGCCGGGAGGCTGCCAAGGCCAGCCACGCCATGTCGTCATAGAAATGGTTGGGGAAGCGGCCGAAGTTTCGGATGAGGATGCCGCGCAAGAGGGCCTGACCTTGCCGCAGCCAGCGCCGGGCTGCTGGGCGTGCGCCGTTGGACAGGGCCAGGAACCCGGCGTCCAGGATGGCGTCAAGGTAGTGGGCCTGCCACCAGTAATGCCATTCGGACCACGGCACCGTCGATGGTGGGCGGGCGTTGGGCCCTGCTGCAAGGGAACCGATCCAGGTCCCCGGCAGGCGCATCAGCGGATGGCCAAAACGGGCGTTGACGTTTTGTGCGGCAGTGGCGGCCAGCGCAGCCCAATCCCGGGAGGGGTGTGGTGACTTCGCCGTGTTCGGGAAAGGGCCTGTCATGGACCCAAGCGTACTGTCCTAGCCGTGGTGTGAAAGGCACGCCCCAGCATCCAGAAATTTTGGTTAGTATGCATTAACGCAAAGTCGTTGTGGCCTGGTGACGGGTGGCAGCACCTCAATGAGGAGGAATTATGGAAATCTCTGACAATGGCACGGTTGCGCTCATCACCGGTGGTGCCTCCGGGCTGGGTGCAGCAACGGCGAGGCGGCTGCACGCGGCCGGTGCCGCCGTCGTACTGGTTGATTTGCCAGGTTCGCAAGGTGCCGAGCTTGCCGCGGAACTCGGGGAGCGGGCTGTCTTTGCCCCAGCTGATGTGTGCGATGAGGCCCAGGTGCGTGCCGCGGTCCAGGCTGCCGCCGAGCTGGGGACGCTGCGAATCGCTGTCAATTGTGCAGGCGTTGCCACTCCCGGGAAGGTGCTGGGGCGTGAGGGTGTGCTGCCGTTGGAGGCCTTCAGCCGCGTGGTCCAGATCAATTTGGTGGGTACTTTCAATGTGGTCCGGCTGTGTGCCGAGGCCATGGCCGCTGCCGAGCCGTTCGCGGGGGAATTCGGTCCCGAGCGCGGGGTTATTGTGAACACAGCCTCCGTGGCTGCCTTTGACGGGCAGATCGGCCAGCCCGCTTATGCGGCCTCGAAGGGTGCCGTGGCGGCCATGACCTTGCCACTAGCCCGTGAACTGGCGCGTTCGCTGATCCGGGTAGTCACCATTGCGCCGGGCATCTTTGAAACGCCCATGCTGGCAGGTTTGCCGCAAGCGGCGCAAGATTCCCTGGGGGCGCAGGTTCCGCACCCCTCACGGCTGGGCAAGCCCGCTGAATATGCGGTGCTTGTGGAACACATTCTCGCGAATGCCATGATGAACGGCGAAACCATCAGACTCGACGGCGCCATCCGGATGGCACCCAAATGAGTTTGCCTAAGAGGGAGTTGCCGTCCGCGGACTTCTACGACTTCGAGGCGCTGCTCAGTGCACAGGAACAGGCCAAGCTGGCACAGTTGCGGGCCTTTCTGGCGCAGGAGGTGGCCCCGCACGCCGTCGGCTGGTGGAATGATGCGCAGTTCCCGGCCCACATCCTGCCCAAGATTGCTGCCCTGGATCTGGCCGCCCCGGACCGCCGCCGGTATAGCCACTTGTTCACGGGGCTGGTAGTGGCTGAAATGACGCGGGTAGATACGTCCCTAGCCACGTTTTTTCTGGTCCACCACGACCTTTTTGTGCAGGCTCTCATTGACTTTGGCTCGCAGGAGCAGCAGGAGCGGATGCTCGCCGATGCCGTGGCGCTGCGCACCACGGGCGCCTTTGCCCTGACCGAACCTGATCACGGCAGCGATGTTGCCGGCGGGATGGTCACCACGGCCCGGCGTGTGATGGGCGACGACGGCGGAACCCACTGGGTGATCAACGGTGCCAAACGCTGGATTGGCAACGGGACGTTTTGCGAGCGGATGTTGCTGTGGGCGCGGGATGCCGAGACAGGGGAGGTACGGGGTTTCTTCCTGGATGCCACTCTTTCCGGGGTGCAGCGGAGCAAGATTGAAAACAAAATTGCGCTGCGGACAGTCCAAAACGCGCACATCACACTCATAGACGTGCAAGTCCCGGAGCGGGACCGGATTGCCCAGGTCAATTCCTTCGCGGACATCAACAAGTTGCTGCTCAGCTCGCGGATCTCCGTGGCATGGCAGGCAGTGGGGCAACAGCTCGCGGCCTTTGATATTGCCCGGGCCTATGCTCTTGAGCGCCAGCAATTTGGCCGTCCCCTTGCCGCGTTCCAGCTGATTCAATCGCAGTTGGTGACCATGCTGGGCAATGCCACCTCTTCGTTGGCCATGATGGTACGCATTGCGGGGTTGCAAGACGCGTCAGAGAGCGCCGGCTCTGGTGACTCCGGGGGTCCAACCATGGCCCAGGTGGCCCTGGCCAAGGCTCACACCACGTCTGCGATGCGCGAAACCGTATCGCTGGGGCGGTCCATTCTGGGCGGCAACGGAATTGTCAGTGACTATTCCATGGCGAAGGTCTTTGCCGATGCCGAAGCCATTTATACCTATGAGGGATCCCACGAAATCAACACACTCATTGCCGGGCGGGCCATTACGGGGATTTCGGCGATCGTTTAGGGCGGTGCCCTTGTTTAGCGCCCTTGTGTGGCGCAGTGCCCTCGTTTAGCGCAGGATTTATTTCCTCGGGTCGCGCTCGCCGGCTTCTATGGCCACGGCCAGCGTGTTGTTTGCAACGGGTTGCGGGCAGGTACCGAAGTCACTGAAGGCGCTGGGGTAGTTGATGGCGCGGTTGAAATCCAGCACAACGGAGCCGTCCGGGCGCGGCCTGGACAGTTCAACCTTGCGCCACGGCGCGGTGGAGACGTTGTTGCTGGCGTCATGGAATGTGATCACAAGAGAACCCAAGGCGCCTGCTTCAGCGTCCAACCGGTACTGCGTGCCCGCCAGTTCAAAGGACACTTCACCAACAAATTCGGCGGAGCCGGGCACCTCCGGGTTTGCCGTGGCGATGGCCTCCGCGCGCGGTGCAGCAAAGCGGGTAAACGCCCCCGTCACCACGAGATTCGGGTTGTAGTCAAAAACGGGCACCCCAGCAAAATGGGTGAAGGTGGGTGAGAGCGCGTCACGGGTACGGATCATGTAGCGGTTGGCCCGCATGCCCAGCTCAACCACCACCGAACCATAGGAAACCCAGAGCAGTGACTCTTCATCCACGAGCAAAGCGGTGACGGTGCCATTCACCGGTTCGCCGCTTTTCACCAGCGTCAGGTGATCCTCTGCAGCGGCGGTCAGTGACGCCGCAGTGCCGTCAGAACTCCACAGTCCGGGTATGCCGGGCAAAACGGACGCGGTGGTGGGGAGCCAGTGGAAGGAGGTCAGGGTCAGCCAGCCGTGGGCGTCGGCCAACGAGGTGTCCCGCCCGGAACGGAAGCGCTCCCAACGCTGGGTGAGACGGCTGAGCTCGGCGGTGGGGGTACTCATGATGCTCCTTTGAATGCGCTAAAAACCTCTACACGTTGCAACGGCGGGGTGCATGCGCGTATTCCGGGCGCGGCGGGCACCCAGTGGTCCGGGCACCCAGTGATCCGGGCACCTAACGATCCGGGTGCCCGGCGGTAGTGGAAGAATAGGTTCATGGCTTCAAACGCAGAATTCAACAAGGACATGGCACGGTTTCCGCTCGGCACCTGGGCCGTAGTGGATTCCGAGCGCACGGAACTTGTCTTCACCCGGCATTACGCAGCATCCCCGGACGCGGTGTGGGCCATGCTGACTGATCCCGAAAAAACCCAAATGTGGTGGGCCAAAGTGCGTGGTCACGCTAAGACGGGATCCTCCTTTGACCTGAAATGGCTCAACGTCAAAGATGTTGGACAAGGCATTGAAACTGACTGGTGGAACGGGCGCGTGGTGGAAGCCGAGGCGCCAGCGCTCCTTGAAATCTCCAACTCGATGCACGGCCGGATTCGTATTGAACTGGTCCCCGTGCCCGGCGGTACGGTGTTGACGTTCCGTAATGTTGTTGCGCTGCCGGAAGAGGTTGTGTTGATGTCGATGGCCGGTTGGCACGTGCATCTGGACCACCTCAATGAGGCCCTTGAGGGCAAAAGCGTTGACTGGCAGCACTGGTGGGACGACTTTTACCCTTGCTGGGAAAGCGCCCACGCCAGCTACGCCGCACGGTAGCCGAACGGTAGCCAGCCACGCCGGCTAGCCGGTGGCCAGCCGTAAAAATTCAGCCACAATTTGAGACTGATTGGCACCCGTCACACAAGGCCCAGTAGGATCCAAAAGGCCCTGCCTTGGGCCGCCACCGTATTCAGCGCCGCATACGAGCACCCCAGATTCATAGACCGTAAGGACGCTGACTCATGAGCTCAGACATGCACGCTAGCCCTCAGGGCACCTCCCAGAACCCGGAGCAGGACACTGATCTGCGCCGAGACGTACGCCGTGTCAGCACGCTCCTGGGTGAATCCCTGGTCCGTCAGCACGGGCCCGAGCTGCTCGCCATGGTGGAGCAAGTCCGCCTGCTCACCAAGGAGTCCAAGGAAGCCGCCCGCGGCGATTCCGGCACAGGGCCTTGGAGCGCGAATGACGTCGCAGAGCAGGTCCGCGAGGTCCTCGCCTCCCTGCCACTGGGGCAGGCAACCGATTTGGTTCGCGCCTTTGCGTTCTATTTTCACCTGGCCAATGCCGCCGAGCAAGTACACCGCGTGCGCAGCCTGCGAACACGTGCTGAAAAGGATGGCTGGCTGGCCAAGGCTGTCACCGAGATCGCTGAACAAGCCGGTACGGATGCTTTGCAGAAGGTGGTCAATGAACTCGATGTGAGGCCAATCTTCACCGCCCACCCCACTGAGGCGTCACGGCGTTCGGTGCTGGATAAGATCCGCAAACTCTCCGATATCCTGGCCACTCCCTCCGAGGAAGGCACGTCCGCGCGTGCCCGCCAGGACCGCAAACTTGCCGAAATCATTGATCAGATGTGGCAGACCGATGAGCTGCGCAAGGTTCGCCCCACCCCCATGGATGAGGCACGCAACGCTATTTACTACCTGCGCAACATCCTCACCGACGCCATGCCGGAGGTGCTGACCGAGCTCAGCGACCTCCTCGGCGAGCACGGTGTTTCTTTACCTGCCGATGCGGCTCCGCTGCGCTTTGGCTCCTGGATTGGTGGGGACCGCGATGGCAACCCCAACGTCACCTCGGAGGTCACCCGTGAAGTGCTGATCCTGCAGAACCAGAACGCCGTGAAGATTGCCACGGCGCTCATTGATGAACTGCTCAGCGTCCTCTCCAACTCCAGTGCCCTGTGCGGTGCGGATAAGGCGTTGACGGATTCCATCGCAGCCGATCTGGCGAACCTGCCCGGGTTCGATGCCCGCGTGCTGGAATTGAACGCGGATGAGCCGTACCGTCTGAAGCTGACGTGCATCAAGGCCAAGCTGTTCAACACCCAAAAGCGCGTGGCAGCGGACGCGTATCACGAGCCCGGCCGGGACTACAGCGCCACCTCCGAGCTCATCGCCGATCTTGAACTGCTGGAGACCTCACTGCGCAACAATTCGGCAGCGCTGGTTGCCGACGGCGCCCTCGCCTCGGTGCGCCGGGCCATCTCCTCTTTCGGCCTCCACCTGGCCACCTTGGACATTCGCGAGCACGCGGATTACCACCATGACGCCGTCGGCCAGCTCATTGACCGGGTTAGCGAGCTGGGCAAACCCTACGCAGAACTCGAGCGTGCCGAGCGGATGTCCGTACTGAGCGCAGAATTGGCCAGCCACCGCCCGCTGTCCGGTCACCCCATTAAGCTCGACGGCGCAGCGAACGGCACGTACGACGTTTTCCGTGTGGTGCGGCGTGCCTTGCGCACCTACGGCCCGGATGTTGTGGAAACGTACATCATCTCCATGACTCGCGGCGCCGATGACGTTTTGGCAGCTGCCGTGCTGGCCCGCGAGGCCGGCCTGGTTCAGCTCACGGGTGAGAACCGCTACGCGAAGATCGGCTTTGCCCCGCTGCTGGAAACCGTGGACGAGCTGCGCGCCTCGGCGGAGATTGTGGACCAGTTGCTCTCGGATCCTGCCTACCGTGAATTGGTGCGGCTGCGCGGAGACGTGCAGGAAATCATGCTCGGATACTCGGACTCCAACAAGGAATCCGGCGTGCTCACCTCGCAGTGGGAAATCCACAAGACCCAGCGCAAGCTCCGCGATGTTGCACTCAAGCATGGTGTCAACGTGCGCATGTTCCACGGCCGTGGCGGCTCGGTGGGCCGTGGCGGTGGCCCCACGTATGATGCCATCATGGCCCAGCCCAATGGCGTCTTGGAAGGCGCCATCAAGTTCACCGAACAGGGCGAGGTTATCTCGGATAAGTACTCCCTGCCGGAACTGGCCCGTGAAAACTTGGAGCTCTCGCTCGCCGCTGTTATGCAAGGATCTGCTCTGCATCAGGCCCCGCGCCACTCCGAGGACGATCTGGGCCGCTTTGGGGCGATCATGGAAATCATCTCTGATGCGGCCTTTGGCAGCTACCGGACACTGATCGAGCACCAGGATCTGCCGGCCTACTTCCTGGCCTCCACCCCCGTGGAACAGCTGGGCTCGTTGAACATTGGTTCACGCCCGTCCAAGCGCCCCGACTCGGGTTCTGGCCTGGGTGGGCTGCGCGCCATCCCGTGGGTGTTCGGCTGGACCCAGTCACGCCAGATCGTGCCCGGTTGGTTCGGTGTGGGCTCCGGCCTTCGAGCGGCACGTGAAGCTGGCCGCGGAGCCGAGCTCAAGGAAATGCTGGATCACTGGCACTTCTTCTCCTCCACCATTTCCAACGTGGAGATGACGTTGGCCAAGACGGATATGGATATTGCCGCGCACTATGTTCGCACCCTGGTCCCTGCCGAGTTGCAGCACCTGTTCGCCACAATTCGCGCCGAGTTTGACCTGACGGTTGCCGAAATTCAGCTGCTGACAGGAGAAAGCGAGCTGCTGGATAACCAGCCGCTGCTCAAGCGCTCCCTGGAAGTCCGGGATCAGTACCTGGACCCGATCTCCTACCTCCAGGTGGAGTTGCTGCGCCGCGTCCGGGAAGCGGACATCACCGCGAGCGAGGTGGATGAGCGCCTGCAACGAGCCATGCTGATCACCATCAATGGTGTTGCCGCCGGCTTGCGCAACACCGGATAAGCACCGGCTTCGGCTTCTCGTGTTGAAAATGCGCCCGCCTCCCAAATATGCGCCCGCTTTACCTGGCGCATATTTGGGAGGCGGGCGCAATTTTGTGTGTGGCCCACCGCCGATAGGCTGGAGTAATGCCTTCCTTCCGCGCCACCCTTCAGATCACCGGGCTGCGTCCTGGCCACGCCCCCGAGGAAGTCATGGACATGGCCGTTGCCGCTGTCGGTGCCGCCCATGTAGTGGAGGCAAATCAGCTAGATATTGTGGCCGGAACCCCGCGCATCACCGTGCGTTTCATGGTGGAGGCCAGCGAGCACGACGCCGAGAACCAGTTTGCGCGCAACGCTGCGGTATCCATGGCGCACGGTGTGAATACCGTGGCCAGCTCGGGTGCGCTGCGCACCTACCGCCGCCAAACCGGGAAGTGGCTCGCAATCTGAGCAGCCCCATTTGACCGGTCATTGGAGCCGCCCCATACTTGTGATTAAGATCACATAAAATTCACCGTGAGGATGTAAGCGTTCGCTACGCCTTACTTGTAGGCGCCACGATGGCACCGAGCTTGAAAAATATGCTTGCAAAAATATCGACACGATGAATTTCGGGAGTGATTATTTTGACTACTGCGCCTCAAAGCAAGAACCAGCCTGCAGCCAACGCCGCTGCAAAGCCCGTAGCGTCAAGTACTTTTGATGCGGCACGGCAGACAGCAACAAGCCGCGGAACCACTACAGTGGCGGACGGTGTGGTGGCCAAGGTGGCAGGCATTGCAGCCCAGGATATCCCCGGTGTGTACGCACTCGGCGGCGGTGCGGCCCGCGCTTTGGGTAGTATTCGCGAAGCCGTCGGTCAGAAGGACCTCACTCAGGGTGTCAGCGTTGAAGTGGGTCAGACCCAGGTGGCAGTGGACGTCACGTTGGTGGTGGAGTACCCGCACCCTCTCCAGCAAGTGGCCGACGATGTCCGCAACGCCATTTACGCGGCCGTTGAAGATGTTGTTGGCATGGAGGTAACGGAGGTCAATGTCTCCATCACCGATATCCACATTGCCACCGAGGATGACGATGAGCGGCCCAGCAGGCGGGCTGACAATGACGAGCAGCGCGTTCGCACCGAGCAGAGCGGCCAGCGCGAAGCCCGCGTCTCATGAGTGCCACCGCTATCGGGGCAGTAGTCGGGGCTGTGCTGGCACTTACCGCCGTGGCCTTCGGATTCTGGGCCATGCTTCTGGTAGCCCTGTGCATGGCGGTTGGAGCGGTCATCGGGCGAAGCGTGGAGGGCCGGCTGGATTTCAGGGGAGTCATTGACGCCCTCAGAGGCAAGCGCACTTCCTCATGAATACCGGCCTCATGGATACCGGCCCGCTGGGGTTTGAACAGCAGCCAAGTTTTCGAAGCCGGCCACCGATGTGCGCCGGGTACACCAACATTTCGTCCGGCACCTTGGATCAGCTGATAGCAGCCATTGCCGCCGACGCTTTCAAGGTCCCCTTACAAGAGGTACGGGCCTCGCTCCATGATGAGCAAGGACAAGTAGGAGTTCGCCTGGTTGTGCCCCTCATGGTCCGGGCGGCGAAGGAAAACTCTACTGCTGTTTTTTCCACGCTCGACGGCGGCACCGTCTTTGAGTGGGCGGCCGCGGCAAGGAAGGTGGTTGCTGCGCGTTTTGCGCTGTTAGCTGGATCAACAGTTGCGCGCGTGGATGTTCGCTTCACGGGAATTCATGAGGCCATGAGCAGGACCGCGGGGAGGGTTCAATGAGAGCCACAACAGCAAAGGGCCCCCAGCAGAGCAACTTGCCCAACAACCAGCAGCACAACCGGGCCATCAATCGCATGAATGTCCGTGAAACCCGCTCGGGCAGGGCTACTCTATCCGTCACAGTGGCTGCCGTGTTGCTCGTGGTAACCCTGTGGCTGGGCGTGGAACTGGTGCTTGCGGCAACTGGCCAGCCACCCTTGCTGATAGCCCCAGCGAAACTGGCCCAGGGATCACTTTCACTGACAGCCGATGCTGCGCCTGGGGCCTTGATCGGAGCAGCGGCACTCCTGGCTCTTCTAGGGTTAACACTGTTGCTCGCGGCAGTACTTCCCGGGAGCAAGCCGCGGCACATTGTGGACAACCAACGTTCCGCCGTGGTGGTTGACAGTGAAGTGCTGGCGGCCGCGGTCTCCAGAGCCGCACGGACAGCTGCGCGCCTGGCTCCTGAACAAGTCACCAGCCGCATTGGAAAAAAGCGCGTTCAGGTAGTCCTTCACCCCGGCTCAGGCAAAGCGGTGGACTTAGTACTTGTTCGCGAAGCCGTGGAAGGTGAAGTGGCCAGTTACAGTCTGCGCAAGCCCCTGGCCTTGCATGTCACCACGGGAACGCAAACGGTGGCGTCATGAATAGCGCCCAGCGCAGGCTGAACCGCACAGTGCTGGCGCTGCTCGCCGTGGTAGTCCTCGGGCTAGCTTTCGTGGCGGTGCTGTCCGGTACTGCCCAAACCGGTATTGCCCAAGTCAGCGCCACCCAGCTCTGGGCTCGCATTCAAGAAAACTTGGCGGCCGCCCCGATCCCCGGGACCAACACCAGCTGGTGGAGTCTGGCGGTGCTGGCTCTGCTCGTGCTGCTGGCAGTGTTACTCGTGTGGTGGATTATTGCCCAAGGAAAGGGCCGTAGCTCTTACGTGGCCCGCCAAGCCAGCGGCGCCGGAGACACCACTGTGGACACGGCGGTTGCCGGGCAGCTCATCAAGGATGCTTTAGCGAATAACACTGCGGCGCTCTCCTGTTCCGTGACATCGTGGCGGGCACGGGGTGTGGTTGGCGGGGTGGCGCTCAAGATTAGTGTCCAGGCGCGAAGAGGTGCCTCACCCGCAGACTTGACGGCCGAAGTTGAACACCTGGTCCGTGGTCTAGATGCGCTTCTTGGCTCACAAATCCCTGTGCTGGTGCATATCCGCGCTGGTACACGCACAAAGTTTGGACGTGCCGGAAGGGTGCTGTGAGGTGGCAGGATGGGTATCGCCTACCATCAAGACGTGGCTGCTCTTTATGGGTGCCGTCACCACCGGAAATATCCCTGATCCAGCCGAGAACCCCGAAAGGCCCTAGCAGGTGGAACAACAGCAGGACCTCCCGCACAAGCTCGCGGATGCCTCCGATGCCCTCTTGGCGGAGCGGGCCGGCGACGGTGATGTTGCCTCGTTTGACATGCTCGCACGCCGGTACGGTCCGCTCATGCGCGCCTATGCCCGGCGCTTGGTGCGCTCTTATGACGAGGCCGACGACGTAGTGCAGGATGCGCTGTTCACGGCATGGAGGGACATTGCCGCCTTGCAGGACGGAAGCGCTGTGAAGTCCTGGCTCATGCGCATAGTCTCCCGCCGCGCAGTGGACACCGGCCGCCGTCGTAAGACGCACAGCAACTTAGAGGACCAGTCTGAAACCGCTGACCGGGAGCCAACGCCGGAGCAACTAGCTGTGGCCGGGTCCGCGCGGCGGGCATTGGAAAAAGCACTGACGCGGCTGCCTGAAGAGCAACGAAGATGCTGGGTACTGAAGGAATACGGAGGGCTTTCCTACACGGAGATCGCCGAGGAGCTGGGCATCAGCATTACCAGTGTGCGGGGCCGGCTAGCTAGGTCCCGGATAACGCTAGTTCAGGAAATGGAGGAATGGCGATGAACCCCACGAACGGTTGCAGCCTGCACATCGCGGACCTCAGCGACTACCTAGACACTGGCACCTCACCTGACGCGGCTCACATAGAGAACTGTCCGCAGTGCCACGCGCGTCTTGCCGGGCTGCGCAGCCTCAGCGCCGCAGCTCATGAACTCATGGACGACGACGTTGCTTCCGCCACATCCGATGCCGGCTGGCTGGACGGCATCCTGGCCAGTCTGCGCTTGGAAACCAGGGCCGGACGCCCCATCCCGTTACAAGGTGGTCCCGATGATGAACTCACGGAAACGGAAGGTGCTGTCATTGCGCTGGTCCGTTCAGTGGGGGATTCTTTGGGAGGAGTACTCATAGGCCGCTGCCGTTTGGAGGGGGAGGTCAGTGTCCCCGGGGCGCCCGTGGAGGTGCGGATCCATGTTTCCGCCCGCTATGGCTACCCGCTGCCAACACTGGCACAACAATTGCGGGAAGCAGTGTGGGCGCAATTGTTGGTGCACACGGAGCTGAACGTGATGGCTGTGCACGTGGCATTTACAGATTTGCGCCCGCCGTTGGATGAGGCTTTTGCCCAGGAGAGCGAAGACTTCGGAGAGAGCGAACGCTCCGGAGGCCCGGCCGGCTTGGGGGAGGATTCGGAATGAGCATGGAAGAGGAAATTCGCCAGTTGGTGCTGTCCATGGACGGGGTTGCCACCGTCTATGCGGCCGATCCGCTGTGGCTGACAACCGTGAAACGCCTGGGCTTACTGTTGGAGCAAGGCACTGCGGAGCTGGCTCACTTTGTGGTGTGCTCGGGCGGTATTGAAGAATTCCCCCTGGTTGACACAACTGCCACCGGGGACGGAACTGGCGCCCTGACCATCAGAACACGGATTGGTACCGACGGTTCGCTGCCAGCACCTGCCACGGCGCGTGCGGTGGCGGATGCGATTCGTGTCTTTGCCACGGAAAATTATCCGTTCCTGAGCGTCAAGGCGATCGTAGAAGTTTCCACGATCGGCGTTTGAGCAGTTTCATTGGGCGCGGGCGTCCGGACCTGCCAGCGTGCTCTCCGTATGCGCAGCGGTGGCTGCCAACTAGGCGCCACAGTGACAGCTGCGTCTAGTTGTGGTCTGGGAACTGTGCCAGTTCCAGCTTCGAGAAGTACTTCACCGCTTCACGGGTCAGCGGGTCCTGGAATGAAATGCTGTGGGCCAGCAATTGCAACGGCTTGCTGTAGTCATCGGGGGCTTGTTCGTGAAGGACCGGATAAAACGGATCATTGAGAATTCCCAGGCCCTGCGAGGCAAGATGCACCCGCAATTGGTGGGTTTTACCCGTGTGTGGCGCCAGATCGTAGAGTCCTAGGGTCTGCCCGGACGCATCGACCCGGGTGTCCATGAGCTCAATCCGGGTCTCCGCATTCGGCTCGCCTTCGACCTCCTGGGCCAGCAAATACGTGCGCGATTTGATCATGCGGCTGCGTACTACCAGAGGAAACTTCAGGTCATCACGGACCGGTGCCACGGCCCTATAGGTCTTTTCGATGCGCCGTTTTTCAAAGAGTGTCTGATATTTGCCGCGAGTTTCCGGGTTCGCTGAGAACAGCAACACCCCGGCTGTCATGCGGTCCAAACGGTGAATAGGCACCAGCTCCGGTAGGTCCAGCAGCACGCGCAGCCGTACCAGGGCTGATTCCTGCACGTACATGCCGCCAGGCGTAGTGGGTAGGAAGTGCGGCTTGTCCACAACCACCAGATGCTCGTCCTGGTGGAGTATGGATAGTTCCACGGGCAGCCGCTTCTCCACGGGCAGCTCGCGGTAGTACCAAATGAACATGTGCTCGTTCAGCGCCGTGGTCGGTGTGACGATCTCCCCGTCGAGGGCCTTCACCTCGCCACGTTCAAAACGCTCCACAATCTCCGCCGGGTCCACATGGTTAAACTTATCCAGCACGTACTCCATGGCCGTTGCCCAGGGGCCTGCAATGGGGATGCGCATGCGGGTGGCATTGACGCCATTGCGCACGGGAAGGGGAGATTTCATCACCTTTCAAGGGTACCGAGGGTTATGCACTGACCCGACCATGCCCGTGGATGGATAGTTCTCACCATCCCGAATAGGCTGCTTTATTGGTAGCGTGAGCACTTCAGAGCACGGTGGGAGGAGCCCTATGTCGGGGAAGATGCTGGGAGCGGACCCCGAACAGTTGCGGCTGTTCGCCAAGGACATGACGGCTGCCGGAAACAATCTGCGGCATACCGCGATGACCTTGACGCACGTTATTTCCGCGGCCCAATGGTATGGACCGGATGCGGATAATTTTCGCAGGGCTTGGTCAGGGCACAAAAGATCTATAGCCCAGATAGTCAACGGCATGAATGATGCTTCAGCCAGCTTGCTGCGCAATGCACAAGAGCAGGAAAACGCCAGTTCGGCCAATTCCTTGGGCACCCACGGTTCGGGCGGCTTTCCCAATACCGGCCCGCCCAATGCCGGTCCCACCGCGGCGGAGGTGAGCGCTGCAGCTCAGGAGCTCACTGACAAGCTCAACGCCATGACGGCGCAGGAACGGATCAGCTACCTCCAAGGCGATGATTTCAAACGCTGGGCCGCGGAAAACTCGGCGGCAGCCAAACAGGCCATGGATGACGCCGTTGCTCAGGGCCTGATTCTGGAAAAGTCACCGGAGTACAAGAGTTTCCTGAATGACTATTGGAACAATCTGGCGATGGAAAGGATGGGCATAGACCCATCGCAGTGGGACACGTCCAAGGGAACGGCACACAACTGGGAGACCATCAAGAAGGTCTACGACTTCTACGGTCAACAATTTCTGGCCAACCCAGATCTGCAGTGGGCAGGCATGGCGAACATGATTGGCCCCTCCTTCGCAGGAGGTTTCAAGGACATGGACATGGTGCGCACCATCGCCCAAGAGGTTCTCAAAGGCCCCATCGATAAGATTCCCTTTGACCAGTTGCAGTGGCTGCGAGACGTCGCGGCCATGCCGGATGACGAAGTTAAGTTCTATGAAGTTGCCATGCTGGATATGAACAAGGAAATCTTCCTCGATCAGGCCCGCCAGCACATGGCTTATGAGCATGGCGGGCTCACAGAAATTGATCGGCTCAACGCCTCCGGTGCCATCAGCAGGGAAACAGCTCAGGCCTGGCATGACATCGACTCCGGGGATCCGGAACGCATCAAGCACGGCAATACTGTGCTGTTGGATCGGGAACAGAACCAAATCATCAAGGACGACTACGACTTCATGCGTCAACGGCCAGTAACCGGGGAGGCCGTGACCTATCTGGTCACGCTCGTGGGCGAGCCTTCCATCCCTGGAGCCAAGAGCTTTCCGGAGGTTTTCCCCTATATTTTCAACGTTGAATCGCCCGGCCCCAAGGACGTCCCTGGCACCCACTGGGATAACCCGCTTCAATTCCGCACTGAGGTAACCACGGGCCTGCCGGACGGTAACATTGCCAATCAAGAACAACGCTGGGCCTTGATCACCAAGGACACGCTGCCTCAGTATCAGGAGTTGTTGGCCAACGATCCTGCGAGAGCACGCGAGATCATCAGCTCAGACTTTAACCAAAGGGTGGAACAATCCCGGCCGAGCCACAACATTGCACCGATCGTCAAAAGAATTTTGGACGGATTTCAGGTGGAGGTCCACCAACGATGACCCAACCAGCGATGACCCAACAAGGTGTGCCCAACCGTTCCAACACCACCCGTAGCGCGCCCCGCTCCACCCTCTGGCTCCTCATGGCGGCGCTCGCATGCTTCGCCTTGACCGGATGCGGATTTACTCTGGGCGGCCCGTCCACCAACACACAGGAGGCTCCCATGCCGACCACCGAATTTTCTTTGCTGAATGAGCAGGGCGTTGCCCAGATCAAAGAAAGCAAGTCAATCCGCCTCGACTTCCGCACGGGCGCCTTGATCAAGCACGAGGTCGGCCTGCCGGACTCGGCGTATGGGCCCGAGTTGGTTGCCCCGCGGGGACAGAAATTTCTTCTGAGCATTGTAGGCAGTGAGGATACGGTGACGGCGGAGACGGACCACGTCCGCTTCACCACCACCGACACCATGCCCACCTTGGACATCATTTACTACTTTTTGACCGCTGACACGGGCGAAGAGTACTTCGCGCTGGTTCGTGAGGGCGTGGAGAAATATGGGATTGACCGGGCAGATGCCGAGAACTGGATTGACAGCGTCAAGGCCCGCCCCGATGAAAAGCATGAGTATGTGCTCACGCCTGGGTTCTCTCCGGGGTTCGGTGTCACCTATGATCTTCGGTATGACGGCAGCAAATCGACACAGGTCATTATTGTCTCGGTGTCCGCCAGCTAACCAGCTAAGTAGCCGCACTGCATCACCAAGGAAATGGGCGCGACATGGCGAAATCGCAGGACACCACTTTGTGGGCTTTGGTGCACGCAGAGAGGGCAGCGCTGGCAGAGGATTTAGCGCTCCTTTCGCCGGAGCAATGGCACCAGCCAAGCCTGTGTGAAACGTGGGATGTTCAGCATGTGCTGGCGCATCTGAGCGCTGCGGCCAGCACTGGCCAGTGGGCGTGGATTTCCAGCATGCTTGGCGCCCGGTTTCGGCCCGCTGTGCACAATCAGCGGCGGTTGGCGAAGCACCTAGGTGTCACTCCGTCGGAAACCCTGGAGAACTTTCGGGCCGTTATCAACAGCACCGTTGCGCCGAGCTCGGACACGGCCGCCTACCTCGGTGAGGTTGTGGTGCATGCCCAGGATATTCGCCGTCCGCTGGGACTGGCGCGGACTCCGTCATTAGCAGCGTTGACCCCGGTTGCGGAATTTTACGCGAGCCGCAATTTCGCCGTGCCTAGCCGCAGTAACGCCGCCGGGCTGCAACTGCGGGCGGAGGATGGGCCCTTCACTGCAGGGGCAGGAGCTCTTGTCACAGGCCCCACACTGGCTCTGGTGATGGTCATGGCCGGGCGCACCGCGTACCTGAGCGAGCTGAACGGCCCGGGCGTGGGCGTTCTTCGCGAACGCCTGAAACAAAAACGCAGCTAAGAATCAGCTCAGCGCCCTGGCAGGCTTGAAAAAGCCCAAACGGACGTCAATTCATTTTCAATCTGGCTGGCAGCGCGGGCACCAGTAAATGTCCCGGGCAGCACGCACCGGGAAGTCCGGATCTGCCAAGGTGGCGTACCGGATGGTGGCCCCGCACCTTTTACACGGCTTTCCCGCCAAACCGTAGACCCACGCCGCTGCCTCACCGCGTGCCGGCCCGCCCGTGGTGGAACGGCCCGAGCGGTCCTTATTAGCTTCAAGCAGCCGCTTGGCAAGTTCCACCATGCGCGGCAAATTCGGCACTTCGCTCACAGGCCGCGCCGGATGAACGCCACCTAGAAAACACAGATCATTGCGGTAAACATTGCCAATCCCCGCAAGATTTCGCTGATCCAGCAACGCCAGGCCCACGGCCCTCTCCGGCCGGTCCAACAAGTTGTTCAAGGCCAATCCGGCATCCCAGTCAGCTCCTAGAAGGTCTGGACCGAGGTGTCCAACAGCCTCGCTGACCAATGCTTCCGGCAGCACTTCCAACGTGCCCAACGAGAACCCCACCGCCGTGGCCTGGCCCGTGGTGAGGACAGCCCGGGCCGTGAAGGCTGGCCGCCGCCACCGCGCAGCCCGGCCAGTGGCGCTAACAGGGTAAATATCCCAGTGACCTTCCATGGATAGATGGGAATGGATCACTAGTCCGGCCACATACATGAGCAGGTGTTTGCCACGCGATTGCACAGAGGTGAGCGTTGACCCTGCGAGGTCCAAGGTTGCATACGCGGGCACCCTGAAGTCACTTGACGTAAGTACTTGTCCCTCCAGTACTTTCCGTAGATCCCGCGCCTGCCGCCAGACGGTATCTCCCTCAGGCACGGATCCGTACCCCCTTGGGCGAGCCGTACGCGCCGGAGGCCAATAGTGCCGCGGCCAGGGGGGTGCCCAGAACATCGAGCCCGTTGACCTTTTCAATGGCCATTTTATCGATGGCTCCTCGCCTGACCACCTGAACCAGTGCGGCCGCGGCGAGGGCAAGGCCTGGCTCCCTGTCACTGAAGCACAACAGCGTCCGCCCGCCGCGCTCCACATACAGAACCAAAACGCCGTCGACCATGACCACCAGAGCGCCAGCCTTGCGCCCCGGCCGGTGCCCGGAATCCAGCGGCGGCCACGGAAGTGCGGCACCATAGGGGTTTGCCGGATCGGTGGCTGCCAGGGCAAGAGCCTGCGGTGGACGCGGATTTGTGGTTGCGTCCTCGCTGAAGCTGCGCAGCCTATCCACCGTGGCAGAGACGGCGAATTGTGCTGCGCCCAAGTGCTCGATGAAGTAGCCGCGCCGGCACTTGCCGCCTTCCTCCAGCCGTGCCAACACCTTGTACATGAGCCCGAATCCGCCCGGGATTCCCTGGTTCATGACGGAGCCGCGCGTCACCACGCCGTACCTGTCCAGGAACAGCTCGGCGAGTGCGTGGCTGCGCAAGGTGGTCTGGGCACTGTCCATCTGGACACTCGCCCCCACTTCAGTGCCAGTGCCAACGCCGGGTAAAAGGCTCCAACGCCCTGCAGATAAGGGCGGCGCCCCGCGCGGGGTGCCCCCGGCCAGGCCGGGCCGAGCATACCGTCCGGCCCGGCCTGGTCTTAGCCGGGATGGCGGTGGCTTCTGCTTATGCGCTGTGTGCCCGCCCGCGAGCAGGGCACGGACCGGGGCAAAGGTGTCATTGCTGATGCGTCCGGACCAGAACAAGTCCCACAGTGCGGCGGTCAGCTCGGAATCGGAGGCCACCAGATCCGGCCCGTTGGCGCTCATTTCCCGCAGCTGATGGAAGAAGTAGGCGCCACCGTTGGACAACGCCGTCAAGAGCGCAGACTGGAAGTCCGTGGGCTCCAAATCGGCAGGCGGGGCCAGCGTCAGTTCAGCGGACTCGGCCACGTGAAGGCTCAGCCAGCCGTCATTGGAACCGATGGAACCGGCGCCGGAGACCAGAACTTCCCCGGTTGCGCTGAGCTGATCGAGCATCGCGGGGGAATAGTCGGCTACCCGGGCGGCCAGCACAAGGGGTTCCCATGCCGACGCCGGAATCGGTACCCCCGCCAACTGGTCCACTACCGTCAGAACCCCGTCTAAACCACGCAGGGCGGGGGTGCCGGAAGCTGCTGTGACATGCTGCCATGTAGGCAGGAATCGAGCAAATGCTGCAGCATTGACCGGCTCCACCTCGGCCCGCAATGCTGCGAGCGAGCGGCTGCGCAACTGCCGCAATACAGCAACGTCGCACCACTCAGTGCCACCCTCCGGATACGCGGTGCCACCCTCCGGATACGCAGTGCTGGACTCTGGACGGGTCAGTTCGGCAGGGCGGAACTCGCCTTCCGTAACCCTCCTATCCGCTGCCAGCCGGGCCAGCCCGGAACGGACGATCGCAACACCTAATCCCAGCCTCGTTGCAGCTTCCGCCGTGGTGAACGGGCCGTGGGTGCGGGCATAACGGCCCAGCAGATCCCCCAGAGGATCCGCCACAGGTTCAATGAACGCCAGCGGAACGCCCATGGGCAGCGGGATGCCGAGGGCATCACGGAGCCGCGCAGCATCTTCAACGGCAGCGAAGCGCTCCTGCCCAGCCATGTTGATGCGCAGCGCCCGGGTTGCTACGACAAGCGCCTCCGCGTAACTGCTCGCCATGGCGGCATGGGCAGCAGCGGTTGCCAGCTCAGAAGTACTGGCCGGGGCAGGCGCACTGGGTGGGGCGGCGGCGGAGGGTGGGTTCCCGGCGTCGTGCAGGTCCTGGCTGGGCTCCAACACAGCTGGCGTTTCCGGAAGAAGCCGGGCAGCAATCTCGGCCACAGTGAGCGGGCCCAGCAGACGCAACAAATCCGCAACCCCCTCAAGGCCACGGACGCGGCGGTCTTGATCGGGGCCGGCGCCCGCGAGCCGCTGCAAGGCGGATTCAGTGCGGGTAATGACGGTGGGGTCCAGGAGCTCACGCAGTTCGGCTCGGCCCAGCAATTCATCGAGCAGGGCAGGGTCCAGGGAGAGGGCGGCGGCGCGGCGTTCGGCCAGCGGGGAATCGCCCTCGTACAGGAAACTGGCCACATAGCCGAACAGTAGGGACCGGGCAAAGGGCGAGGGCTGGCTTGTGGTGGTTTCCACGATCCGCAGTTCACGCCGTTCAATGGCCGCGGCAATGCCCTTCAGCGCGGGCAGGTCATAAACGTCCTGCAGGCATTCGCGCACTGTCTCCAGCACGATCGGGAACTGCGGGTACTTCCGGGCCACATCCAGCAGCTGGGCTGAACGCTGCCGCTGCTGCCACAGGGGCGAACGCTTACCGGGATTCTGCCGGGGCAACAGCAGTGCGCGGGCCGCACATTCACGGAAACGGCTGGCAAAAAGGGCGGAACCACCCACCTCGGCCGTCACAATGGCGTCTAATTCCTCGGGGTCAAAAAGGAACAGCTCCGCACCGGGCGGCTCATCATCCATAAGGGGAACGCGCAGCACAATGCCGTCATCGGAGGCCATGGCCGAGCCGTCCAAGCCGTAGCGTTCGTGCAGCCGGGCCGCCACTGCCAGGGCCCAGGGGGCATGGACGGGCATGCCGAAGGGGCTGTGCAGGACCACGCGCCAATCGCCCAGCTCATCATGGAAGCGCTCCACCATGAGCGTTTTGTCATCGGGCACCGCGGAGGTTGCCGCCTTTTGTTCCTCCAGATAGCCAAGCAGGTTGTTGGCCGCCCACTCATCCAGGCCCGTCGCTTCGCAACGGGCCAGCGCCTTTTTGCGTGGGGCGGCACTGACCTCGCGGATGAAGGCGCCTAGTGCCCGGCCCAGTTCCACAGGCCGGCCCAGCGAATCGCCCTTCCAGAAGGGCAGCTTGCCGGGCTGGCCAAAGGCGGGGGTGACAAGTACCCGGTCAAAGGTGATGTCTTCGATCTTCCAGCTCGTGGCACCGAGCGCGAACACATCACCCACCCGGGATTCGTAAACCATCTCTTCGTCGAGCTCGCCCACTCTCCGCCCACCCTTGTTGGCGGAGCCAGCGGCCACCGGCTCCTCCGAACCGATAATGAACACGCCGAACAGGCCCCTGTCCGGGATGGTGCCGCCGGAAGTGACGGCCAGCCGCTGGGCGCCGGGGCGGCCAGTGATGGTGCCGGCGGTTCTGTCCCAAATGATGCGCGGGCGCAGCTCTGCAAATTCATCGGACGGGTACCGCCCGGCCAGCAGGTCAAGTGTGGCGTCGAAGGCTGAACGGGGCAAGGCGGCAAAGGGCGCGCTGCGCCGCACCGTCTCAAACCAGATCTCAACATCCACGGACTCCAACGCCGTGGCCGCGACCGTTTGCTGCGCCAGGATATCCAGAGGGTTGGCGGGGATGGACAACGGTTCAATTTCCCCTGCAAGCATCCGCTCTACGGTGACGGCCGAATGCAGCAAGTCCGCTCGGTGCTTGGGGAACAGCAGTCCCTGCGAAATCTCGCCCACCTGATGCCCGGCGCGTCCTACCCGCTGCAGCCCGCTGGCTACCGACGGCGGGGATTCAACCTGGATGACCAAATCCACGGCCCCCATATCAATCCCCAACTCCAGGCTGGAGGTGGCCACCACTGCCCGCAGCCGTCCCGATTTCAGATCGTCCTCGATCAGGGCTCGTTGCTCTTTGGAGACCGAACCGTGGTGGGCTTTGGCGAGCACATTCGGTGCCCCTGCCACGGACCCGGCCTGTGCCATCATCTCGGCGGGCAGCCTGGCCGGGGACTCCGCAGTCCGCCAAGGGTCCGCGGGGGAAAGGCCGGCGGCAGACCCGTCACCACCCGGCGCGGCGCCACCTGACGCGGCGCCACCTGACGCGGCGCCACCCAGCGTGGCAAGCTCGCAGCGCTCCACATAAATCTCATTGAGCCGGCCCGTCAGGCGCTCGGCTAGGCGGCGGGAATTGGCAAAGACGATGGTGGATTTCTTTGCCAGGACGGCGTCCACAATTTTCTCTTCCACATGCGGCCAAATGGAGGCGTTGGGTGCCAGACCGGAGGCGGGCCCGAGATCGTGGCCCGCGGCAAGCGCCGGCAACTCGGTCATATCGGCAACCGGGACCGTGACGGCCAAGTTCCAGGTCTTGGTGCTGGCCGGGGCAACGATGGTCACTGGGGCCTGACCTCCCAAGAAGCGGGCCACAGTGGAATGCGGCTCGACAGTGGCGGAGAGACCAATGCGCTGGGCGGGTTTTTGCAACAGAGCATCCAGGCGCTCCATGGACACTGCCAAGTGGGCTCCGCGCTTGCTGCCAGCCACGGCATGGACCTCATCGATGATGACGGTGTGGACATCACGGAGAGTTTCTCGCGCCTTCGAGGTCAGCATGAGATACAGCGATTCCGGGGTGGTGATCAGGATGTCCGGCGGATGGCTGAGCAGGCGGCGGCGCTCGCTGGTGGGAGTGTCGCCGGAGCGCACGCCAACGCTGATGTGGGGCGCTTCCAGACCCAGCCGCGCGGCAGTTTGCGTAATGCCGATTAGCGGTGCACGCAAGTTTCTTTCCACGTCCACGCCCAAGGCCTTCAGGGGAGAAATATACAGGACGCTGGTGCCGCGGGGGCCCTGCGTATTATCCGCCTCCCGGCCACCTGCAGCACCGGTGCCCGCACCCAGCTTGCCAGTGCTCAGAGAGTCCAGGGCCCACAAAAAGGCGGCCAGCGTCTTTCCGGAACCAGTGGGCGCCACCACGAGAGTGTGCGCTCCTCCGGATATCGCATCCCAGGCCCCGGCCTGTGCCGGAGTGGGTGAGCTGAACGCGCCCAGAAACCATTCGCGGGTTGGTTCTGCGAATTGATTCATGACCGGCTTTTGGCTTGTTACATCCACGGCTCCATCATGCCGCATGGCACCGACATATTGCGCCAAAGGATGAGGGAAAGGATATTCCTAGGCAAAATTTTGGCGGGGAGCGCACTTGTGGTGCGGCAGTGTCGGTGCCGCGCGGTAACCTATCGGTAGGAGCGGCAATGGGTGCCGGTGCCGGTCCGTTATTACAAACGTGCCAGCTGATGCTCCACTTGAGAGAACCTAGGAGGTCAGGGACAGTGAAGGTACGCCATATTGGCAACAATTGGTTCCCCTTGCTGGGTATGGCACTGCTTTTTTTGCTCTCCGGAGCCATCAGCATGGTCACCGATAAAGGCAACGGGGCCGACGCCGGATTCTTCGCAGTGGGAATGCTTGTTGTTGGCGCAGTGAGCGCTCTGTGGCTGTGGAAGCACCCGTCGTGGTGGATTGCTCCGCGCAACCACTATTTGTACTTGGTAGGTGGCACCGCGTTCGCCGTTGCCGTAAGTATGTTGCTGCCATTTTTGAATGGCACAGGTCCCTGGCTGGTGCTGGGTGCCGCGCTTGCCGTATACGGTTACTTTGAACGGTTCAGGTTGCTCATGACAGTGGGCGCAGGGGTGGCTTTGGCGGGCTTGCTGACAGCGGTGATCCATGCAGAGATTATCGGTGGCGCGCTGCACCTGGTGAGCACCGCCATTTTGGCAGTCGGGGCCAACAGGCTGCACATCTTGCGCCATGGAAGACGCCGGGAATCGGCTGACAGCGAGCCTGACTTCATCGGATCCTTCGAAGAATTCGACCCCAACGAGGCCCTGCGCCCGTAGCTGCGTGTTATTGCGTGAACGCGCCGATGCTTAGTAATTTGATGTCTTCATTGCTGCACGCCGTCAAAGTGCGGGGGATGGCAAGGCTGTCCGTGGCGCTGGGTGGATACACCAGAATTGACTCTGCCTGCACTCGCTGGCAGTTCTGATAATTGCCCGCCTGGGTATAGCGCAGGGTGGCGCCGGCGCTGTCTCCCGGAGCCAGTGTGATGGGCCCCTTCGATGGCGCCTGCGGGTCACGTTCCGCCGGTGCCCCGATCGGGGTGGTACTGCCCGCTGCCACCATGGAAACTCCCGGGTAACCGTCCAAAATACACGGTTCCGCTGACGAGTTCGTGAGGACCAGGGTCATGTAAATGTGCCCAGCTGCGCCTCCGCCGCTGTCATCCAGGGCGCCACTCAAAGAGGACGCGGGACACAGCGGCACACCCTGGTCTGTGGGCGTGATGGGGGCAGCGCTTGTAGGCGATACCGCGGACGACGGCGTCTGCCCAGCTGTGGGGGATGGTGTACTTGCGCTGGGGCTGGCCGTGGTGGCAGCGCTGCTGGGGCGCGGTGAGGCTGTGGAGTCCCCGGAGCTCTGCGCTCCGCACGCAGCCAGTGAACTGCCTAGAAGGATTATGGAAGCTGCCGTGAGCAGCTTTCCCCACGAGTACTGCTGGATGGGGGTGAGTTGTGGGGAAGTCATGCCCCTACTTTTCCGCGCGAAGGTTAATGAGTCAACTGGCCCCGCCGTGTGCGGTTTGATCGGGGCTGGCACATTTTCTCCATCCGGAGTGTCAGCGCAGCCGTGACAAAGCAAAAAATGCTTCTCACGGCTGCGCTCACTTACCTTGGCAGATGGTGATAGTTTGCGGCAGCCCGCCAGTCATCTGGGTGGGGTGGCCAGCGGGGTGCCAGGCGGAGTTATTTCGTTACGCCTTTTTGCTGGTGCGCAAAAATGCCAAGCCGCCCAGAACAAGTCCGGCCAGCCCCGCACCCAAGCCGAGCCAAGCGGGCCAGGCGGTACCGGCGTCGCTCTTCTGAACGGACGCGGCAGCCCCGGGGGCGGCGTCAGCGGCAGGGGCGCCGTGCCCGTCGCCCTCCGCCACAGCCGCGGTGACGGTCAGCTCGGGGGCAGGGGCGTCCACGGAGTCATGGTCCGCACCGGCGCCCGGAATTTCCTTCCAATCGGTTTGTCCCACCTCGCACTTTTGCAGTGTGGGGAAGTGCAGGGTGGTTCCCACCGCATCAGGTAACTGCACGGACAAGGTGAAGGTGTCCCGCTCATGGTCAACCAGCGGGGTTTTAGCTGTGTAGGTGATGGAAGCCATGCGTTCACTGATCTTGCTGCCATTGGCCAAGGTGCGCGGAGTGTCCAACTTCTCGCTGGTGGTGCTGATGGTCCAGTTCGGGTTGACAGTGGGGGTGGCGGAGTTCAACTCATCGGGCAAGGTGATGGTCAGCGCGGTGGTTGGCGAGCCATCGCAGCCATGGCCCACCGAAAAAGTGACCAGTGAATAGGATCCGGCCGCGGTTTCTGTGGGAGTGGCGCTCACGTGGGCAGACGCGCTGCCCAGGCCCAACAGCATCAAGGTGCTGGTGGCGCCAACGGCGAGGGTGGTTTTGAGAGTGCGTGAAAAACGCATGATGAAAGCCTTTCGAATGGGCGGGTGCGCAAAAAATTACGGGGTAATGGCACCCCGCGACGAGTTCGAAGGGTGCTAGGCGAAAATTGCTACTCCGGCAGGTGGACCACGGCGGGTGTTGGCACGCAGATTGCGCCACGGCAGGCGGGGCAACGGGCGTGGCATGATGGCTGGCCGGCTTGATTTTGCCGGAATTTCAAGCACAACAGCGGCGCTGCGGTACAGTGGGCGCAGCCAGCCCGCGAGTGCCCAGAGAGCGTCCTCACCATAGGCGAGCAGGACGGCCGCGGCGAGCGTGGCAGCGATGTGGGCCGCCCACATCCACGGTGACATTTGCACTGTGTGGCTAAGGTTCTCAATCCCAGAGCTTGCCAGCGGGACGGAGGAGGCCATCATGGCGGAGGCGTGTTCCTCAGCGGACATGCCGTGGTGGCTCATGGCCGGCGCTCCGGGGGCAACACCTGCACGGACGCCATGGGAGAGCATTTCAAAGCTCTGATGCAGGACCAGTTGGCTGCTCGCCAGCAAGGCCACCATGGTGGCGGGCGAGATTTGGAATCTGGTGGCGATCGTGGAGCACAAAATATGTAGTGCCATGATGGCGACCATGATCGATGGAGCGGGGAGTGTGCCGCCGCCCAAAAGGTGCGCCCCTGCTGCCAAACCGAGGATGGTGGTAGCTACCGCCGTGGTACGGAGCAGTCTGAAGGGAGCGTGAGGCACCTTGCTCCTTTCCATCGGTTGATCACTGCAGTTTAGCGAGGGGAAGTGATCAGGGTAAAGTCGGGCCGCAAACGTGTACGCCATCTGACGTTGCCACGCCGGGGCGGGACAGTTCAGGGCGGGGATTTTCCGCCCGCGAGGCTGTTGATCCGGGGGCCGTGGAAGGGGGAACCGGCGGAAAGGGCGGAACAGGGGGAACAGTGGGTACTGGAGGAATAGGGGAGGAGCCGGGCAGGCGGACGGTGAACGTGGTGCGCCCAGGGGTGCTGGCCATGGATACGGTGCCGTCATGGGCGAGCGCCATTGCCCGCACAATACTCAGCCCCAAACCGGTACTGCCAGATGTTGCGGTGCGAGCCTGATCGGCGCGGGAAAACCTGTCAAAAATGATTTTTTGGAACTCGGGGTCAATACCGGGACCATTGTCAGAAACTTCCAAAAGGGCTGAGCCGTCGGTAGCTTGGGACAAGGCGATATGTACCTCTGTTCCTGCGGGTGTGTGCTTGGCAGCATTGGAGAGAAGGTTCAGAAGTATCTGGCGCATCGTGGTGGCCTCGCAGGCCACGTTCACAGGTTGGTCCGGAACAGAAAAGCTCCAGTGGTGCCCAGGCGTGGCCACCTGAATATCGCGTACGGTCTCCAGAGTCAATGGCCCTAAATCTACGGCCACTGCAGGTGTTTGTTGTCCGGGGTTCCTTGGCCGGCCCGCTGAACGGGCCTCGTCCAGCCGGGCAAGTGTCAGTAAATCTTCCACAAGCCGGCTCATTCGAACTGACTGAACCTGCACGCGGTCCAAGGAGATTTGCCCGTCGGGGCTCAGTTGCTCGGTCATGGACAGCAGTTCGGCGTAGCCGCGGATCGCTGTCAGGGGCGTGCGTAATTCATGGCTGGCGTCGGCCACAAAACGGCGCAACTTAGTCTCACTGTGTTGACGTGCCTGTAAGGCGTGGGACACGTTGTCCAACATGGCATTGAAGGCGTACCCCACATTGCCTACTTCTGTCCCAGGACTAGCCGCCGCGGCCGGGACCCGGGCACTTAGGGCGACCTCTCCGGCGTCGAGCCTGAGCGTAGAGACTTGGGTTGCGGTGTCCGAAAGCTGCGCCAGGGGGCGCATGTTGCGCCGGATGATGGTTGTCCCGGCCCACCCCAGCGCCAGCAGCCCTGCCAAAGAGACCAGCACAATGGAGAGCACCAGGGCGGAGAGGGTTTGTTCGGTGGCGGCCAGGGGCAACCCGGTAATGAGGACGTCGCCATTGGGAACAGCTTCAGCTTGCAAAAGGTATCCGCCGATGGAGAGTTTCTTGGTGCGCTGCTCGCCGTTGGGGGAGAGCTGGGCCAAAATGTCAGCATCTGCGGTGGTTAATTGTTGGCGGCTGCCCGTGCCGGAGAGGATACCCGCATAATGCACTACGCCGCTGCTCAGGACCGCGCTCAACTGGCCAGCGCTGGTTGCCCGTGCGTTGAGGGGATCGGGAGGGTTGGCGCCGTTTTGGCTTGTATAAAAGGCAACTGTGCGCACTGACGCTTGTTGCAGGGAAGAATCGAGCTGGTTCCGCACCGTCATGCTCAGGGTTGAATAGCTCACCATGCCCACCAGCGCACAAATGACCGTCAGGAGAGCCAGCATGACGGCAACGAGCCGGGTGCTTAGATGCCAGGTGGAGGGGCGCAGGGCCTGCCACGGCTTGGTGCCTGTGATCAACATGGCTTGATCACGTAGCCTGAGCCCCTGACTGTGTGAATCATGGGCGGGTTCTGGGCGTCAATCTTTTTGCGCAGGTAGGAGATGTAGAGCTCCACAATGTTGCTTTGGCCGCCGAAATCGTAGTTCCAGACGCGGTCTAAAATACGGGCTTTGCTCACCACATGGCGGGGGGTTTCCATCAGAATTTTCAGTAGCTCGAACTCCGTTGCGGTCAGGTTGATCTCGCTCCCTGCGCGGTGGACTGCCTTAGTGTCCTTATTCAAGGAAAGATCTCCCACGGTTAGAACCCCAAAGTTCGCAGCCGTGATGCCAGAACGGGCAACAATTCGGTGCAGCCGCAGCAGTACTTCCTTCATGCTGAAAGGTTTACTGACATAGTCATCGCCGCCGGACTGCAAACCGGCCACTTTATCTGCCACGGCATCTTTGGCGGTCAAAAACAAGGCGGGGACCTCCGGGTAGATGGTGCGCATCCGCTGCAATAATTCCACCCCATCCATGCCCGGCATCATGATGTCCAAAACCAGCACGTCCGGGGCAAAGTCGCGGGCGATCTTCAGCGCCGCAAAGCCGTCATTGGCCGTGGCCACGTCCCAGCCAGAGATTTCCAGGCCACGGCGCATCAGATCCGCTAATTCTGGTTCGTCATCCACCACGAGTGCGCGGATGGGTTCGCCGTCGGCGCGGGTGAGCGTGGGCAGGGCGGCCGGTGGTGTGGGCGTCTCTGATGAAGGGTTGGCCATGCCTTCATTCTCGGGCATCGAACCAGACGGTAGCTGGATGTTTACTGGGATTTCTATGTGTCAGCGGGGTGGTATTTATTCGTGGTGACGGGAACTTCCGGTCTATCCGGGGCGTTTAGTGGAACGTTAGTTGCACACAGAACGCACAAGAGCCCCCAGCCGGTGCCGGGGGCTCTTGTGGAAATCTTTTAGGGTTAGAGACCGAACCAGATCAGCCCGAAGAAGCCGGCGATGCCGATGAAGACGGTGACGGCTCCGATCACAGCTCCGGACCGGCTGCCGTTGTCCTCTTCCTGCGCGCTTGCTGAGGACTTGTTTTGCGTTTGGGTGCTCAATGACATTCCTTTGTTTGAAGGCCCAAGGGGCGTAGACCGGGATCGACGGCTGTGTTGCCGCAGGTGCTTTGCAGGCAACTAAAACTATTCCACCGGCAATAGCGGTGACCCTTCCAATCTACCAACGGCCGCCTGAAAGGCCCAAACGCCGCCCAGTTCCCTGTGCGGCGCCTAGCCAGTGCGCCGACAGCATCGAGTGCGCCGAGGATCTCCGGCGCCTGCTAGATGCGGTTGGCGGAGCAGGTACTGCTTGATCCGGTGCGCCGAGGAGTCGCTTAGGGCGATGACCTGATGGTCCCAACGGGCAACTGCCGCCTGGATGTCATCGACCAGCTGGCGGCCGTTCTGTGCTGCAGCAAAGGACGTCTTAGCCACGGCTGTGATGATGGCATTTGTGTTCCCAGCCCGGTACTCGGTCAGCGCGCGGAAATAGGCGTCAGCGCGCTGGGCGAAGGCGAGAACGTCCGCCATAAGGCTGGGGATCCGAGTGTGGTGATGCGGCACAAATGTCGCAGCGTGGCGGGAGATGCTGCCGCCGCCAACCCCAACCTGTTCATTGCGCCAATGGCCTGTGTATTCAGGAGTAGTGTCCCGCAGCAGTGCATCGTGCATCGTACATCGCGATGATCGAGTCCTAATCTAACTGGTCTGAGCGCGAGATGGTCGCGGTTATGACACGAACGTTTGCGACCACAAGCCGTGCGTTGTCGGACTTTGACCGGCTTATCTCCGCGAGAGCCACTTTGCTGGCGCTGGGGGTGAGGCTCTCCACCTCCGCACTGGAGACAGACTCCCTGCGCAGCAAGATAGGCGCGAACGGGGCGGTAATCATTCCGGCTTCAGCGTCGAACCTGGCGAGAAGAGGAGCGCAGTCACAGCTTGCGGGGACCTTGCGTGAGATTCGATGGCAGGCAAGCGCAATCTGCACCGAAAACGCACCTGATAATCCCTAAAAATGACGAAAACCCCCGGTTTCCCGGGGGTTTTCATTGGCGGTGACGGTGGGATTTGAACCCACGTTAGGCTCTCACCTAAACAACATTTCGAGTGTTGCACCTTCGGCCGCTCGGACACGTCACCAACGGCTCAACCTTACCGGGTCAAAGCGCTACAACAAAAATCATGGGCCCAGGGTGCACAATGGTGCCATGGACAGCGCAACGCGACGTGCTTGGAGCTGGCACAAACAAGGCCTTGACGGGTCACTGGCCGGCAGCGACGCCGCCACGGTGTTGAGCCTGGCGGGCTGGGCCCGCTCCGTGGGCGGCGCCAACCCTTACCTGACCTTGTTCGCCCGTGCTGGCATTCGCCGGGAACAAGCTGATGCCGACGTTGCGGCCCTGCGCATCCATGAACTTCCGACGGCGCGCGGCTGCACCTATGTTCTGGGCGAGGACGATTTTCCGTGGGCGTTGTCGCTTGGCCGGGGCGCCGCTGAGGCAACGGTGAAAGTGTTGGACAAGCTCGGCGTCGAACGTGGAGAAGTGGCCGCGCTGGAGGCGCAGACCCTGGAAATACTAAGAGACGCCAACGGCCCGCTTGATCCGAAACAGCTCAAGGAACAGTTGGGTGAGGCGGTGCGCAGCCTCGGCGATGCCGGTAAGAAGAAGGGTGTAGCGACCACGCTGCCCACAGTGCTCGGGCTGCTGCAAGCTGATGGCCGCATTCGCCGTGTACCCGTCAACGGCAGGCTCGATCAGCAGCGCTACGCCTACACTGCATGGGATCTGAGCCCTGTCCATGAATCGGGAGAGGATGCGCGCGCCATGCTCATGGAGAAGTACTTGGGGTGGACCGGCGGGGCAACGCTGAAGCAAACCCAGTGGTTCACAGCCTTCACCGTGGCGCAAACAAAGGCGGCGCTGGAAGCTGTGGACGCAGTAGAACATGAGGGGCTGTGGATGCTGCCACGGGATGTTCAGGCAGCCGAAGATTTCACCCTCCCGCCAGAGGAGCAAATCCAGTTGCTGGCTGGCTCTGATTCCCTCTTCCTGCTGCGCCGGAACGCAGTGGAGCACTTTGCCGGTGATGACGGGGACCGTGCGCTCCTGAACACAAAAGTTGCCCTGCAGGCCGATCTGCCGGATCACCCCATCGTGGACCGCGGGCGGATCATAGGGCTGTGGCAGTACGATCCAGGCGGGCAGAGAATTGCCCACTGGCTCTTCGAACCACCGAGCGCCCCCGTGAGCCAACGCATAGCCGAGGTGGAGGAATTCATCCGCGAAGACTTGGGAGATTTCCGCTCCTTCAGCCTGGACTCGCCCGCGAGCCGGCAAAAACGCATCGACGCACTCAACGCGGCGGCCGGGCAACGGTAAGGCGGCCGTGATGCGAAAAGCAGCAGGAATTGTGGCGGCAGTGCTGCTCCTGTCAGGAACGGGCTGCGGCCAGCCGGTCGGAACCTTTGGGGGCGACGGCTGCATGCCGCCCTCGTTCTCGCTCAGCGCCGATGCTGCCCGCCCCGGAGAGTCTTTCACCATCAGTGCCGATGATGCCACATGCAACCCTCGCTATGGTGACACCGCGCAAATCCAGCTCGAAGTCATGGATGGCTCCGGTGTAAAGATTGTGGACACCCTGGCTCCCATGAACGACGCCGGCGGGTTCAGTACCGCCGTGACCCTCCCCGAATCTGCCGTCCCCGGCACAGGATCTGTGGCTGCCTTCCCTTATAACCTGGACTGGTGCGATGACACGGGGCGGAACAATAGGGTGGGCCATGGCGCAGCAGAAATCCACAGGGCTTCCTGTGTGCTGCCCTCGCAGACGCTTACCATCGAGCCCTAAGAGCAGCCACTGAACCATTTTCTGGGGGTTGCCACTGAGGCCGCAGGCTACTAGCGGTGGCTACTAAAGAAGTCCCTTAACAGTGCCGCGCATTCGTCCGCGCGCACACCGGGGAATACCTCCACCCAGTGGTTGAGCCGGCGCTCACGCAGCACATCAAAGACCGACCCTGCAGCGCCGGCCTTCTCATCCCACGCGCCAAAAACCACGCGTGGAATCCGGGCCAGAACTATGGCACCGGCGCACATGGTGCAGGGCTCCAACGTGACTACCAGGGTGCAGCCGGCCAGCCGCCACTCACCCAACTTTGCGGCGGCCGCCCGGATCGCCACTACCTCCGCATGCGCCGTGGGATCGCCGTGGGCTTCACGCTCATTGCGGCCCACGCCAAGGATTTCCCCGTCCGGTCCAAGCACTACGGCGCCAATGGGCACATCCGCCGTGGCAAGGGCCAACTGTGCCTGGTCAAGGGCAAGACCCATCCAACCATCATGCAAAGCCGTGGTGGTTGTCTCTATTGGGTAGAAATCAGAGGTGTTGGGCACGGCTCAATGGTAGCTTTTATTCATGCGCGTATTCGTTGCGGACCATCCGCTTATTGCCCACAAGTTGACGGTCCTGCGGGACAAGACCACACCGTCACCTGTTTTCCGCCAGCTCACCGAGGAATTGGTGACTTTGTTGGCTTACGAGGCGACCCGCGGAGTGCGGGTGGAGCCGGTCAATATTGAGACACCGGTGACCTCCGCCGTGGGCACTGGACTGGTCAAGCCCACACCACTGGTTGTCCCGATTTTGCGCGCCGGGCTGGGGATGCTCGAAGGCATGACTCGCCTGCTGCCCACCGCCGAAGTAGGCTTCCTGGGCATGGCACGCAATGAGGAAACCCTCGAGGCCATTACCTACGCAGAACGCCTGCCCGAGGACCTGACCGGCCGTCAGGTGTACGTGCTGGATCCCATGCTGGCCACCGGCGGCACCTTGATTGAGGCGTTCAAGTTCCTCTTTGACCGCGGCGCCGCGGACATCACCTGCATCTGCCTGCTCGCAGCGCCGGAAGGTCTGGCGAAGCTGGAAGCCGCTCATGGCGGGCGTGACAACGTCCACGTTGTGCTTGCATCCATTGATGAGGGTCTCGATGAGAACTCCTACATTGTGCCGGGCTTGGGCGACGCCGGCGACCGCCTCTACGGCGTGGTGGACTAACTCTCGCCGTTAGCATGCGGCTCACGGCTGTGTGAGAGGACGGGCTGGAGGGACACTAGAGGGATTTTAGCGGTGTCCAGCCCACAGGGCGCGGGCCAGTGATGGCCGCACGTTCTTTGTCTGCGGCTGCGGACCAGCCCTGCGCTAGACATGAGCCCGGTGCGCCCACGGGCCCGCGCGCTACCCGGAATCCCACATCCTCAAGGACCGCATCCGGGGCGCTGCCCCGGCGGACCGAGGCCCGGGCACTCCACGGCGGATCATCCCAACCGGCGCCGCGCAGGCTCCTGTACTCGCCGTAGCGGGCCGTGTCCGCGTAGTCCCAGCACCACTCCCAAGCGTTGCCGATCATGTCAAACAGGCCGTAGTTATTGGGTTTTTTGCCGGCGACTGGTTGCGGCCCGTCAACCGCGTCCAGGGCAGTCCACGCAATCTGGGCCAACTCGCCGTACACCGCGGAGAGCGTCCCGCCACGCGCGGCCCACTCCCATTCCGCCTCGGTGGGCAGGCGGTATCCTTGTGCTGCCACGTCCCACTCGACGCTGCGCCCGCAGATTTCATAGGCCGGGGTGAAGCCGTCTTGCACCGAGGCTGCATTGCAAAAGTCCACGGCCTGAAACCAGGTGAGCCCATGCTGTGGAAGCCCGACGGCGGTTGACGGGGTCCCGCTATGCTCCATCACCTTGTGCCACTGGGCTTGGGTGATCTGCGTGCGGCCCAGAGTGAAGGGCGCCAGGGCCACCTCGCGGTGTGTCCCGGAGCGGGCATTACGTAAGGTGATGGTGCCGCCAGGAATCTCCAGCGTGTGCAGGATTAGTACCAGCCCACGGATTCGGAGTGGCCCCAAGCGCCGCAGGGTGAACCGTACCGGTCCTGGATGTAGCCCATTCCCCAGCGAATCTGAGTTTCATAATTTGTGGCCCAATCACTTCCTGCGCTGTCCATCTTGTTGGCAGGCAGCGACTGCGCGATCCCAAAGGCACCGCTGGAGGCGTTTTCGGCGGAGGTGAGCCATTCGGACTCGCGCTGCCACAACTGGCTCAGGCAGCTCATCTGATCTGCTCCCCAGCCGAAGGATGCCAGCTGGGATGAGGCGAAGGCCCGAGCTGCAGCGGGGTCATCCACGGCGCCGGCACGAGCTGGCGGGGCGGGTGTCTCTTTCGCCACCGGCTTGACCGCTTCCGCTTCGGCTTTGACAGCGGCGGCGGTAGGGCCGGACGTGGGGGAGGGCTTTGAGCTGACAGTGATTCCGGAGAAGCTGATAGCTGCGTCGGTAGGAGCGGAGATGGCAGGGGCGCCCTGATCTACGGTTGACGCCAAGCTGCCAATGGAGCTCGCCGCGGCATCATCACTAGATGAATGCGAGGCCACCGAGCCTGCCGCAACAAGAACACCTACGAGCGATGCGGCTGCCACGCACTTGGTGGCAGTGGCGAAGGCCGAGGTGCGCAGGACCGAGGGGCGGCGGCTGGCAGGCTCGGCGCGGCGACGGCCGCGCTGGGGGGTTGAAGACATGGAGGAGCCTCTCTACGCCTGCGAGGTGAGCTGTCGGGAACGGACTAGAGAATCCGGCCGTGCAATGGTCCGTGGCAGCTTTCACTGCTCATAATCGGCTGTTATTGCACTGGCTTAACCCCAAGGGCTTCCAAGTGAGGAAGGCCCGCAAATAATGGGTCCCCCGTCTCTGCCATGGAGAAGTTGGGAAATGGGCGGGGGCAGAGCTCGGCGATCCGTCCATTGATGCCAAGAGCCGATGGTGGCTCAGCGGGCACTTCTGCCAGCGTAACCGAACCGGAACCCTATGTCACATTATGGTAACGACCTTTGTAGCGGATGAGCCACGTAATATTTACTTAGCAATGCTAAGGATCTAGAGTTGCAAGGAGGATATATGAAACTAGTTTCTAACTAGGCAGATTTGCAATGAGGTAGATGAGCACTGATGGCTAAGACTTCCCAGCACAATACCGCCCCTGACGGCACCATTTTGGACCACACCCCTGATACTGGGCCCTTAGCCGCGGAACTGCGCGTGGCAATAATGCGTACTTCGAGGCGGATCCGGGCTGAGGCAGCCACCGGGGAACTTAGCCCCGGGCGCTATTCGGTACTTGCCGGACTCATGGGTGCGCCCCGCACTGTGGGAGAACTGGCCGCCCGGGAACAGATTGCGGCCCCGTCCATGACAAGGATCGTCAATGATCTGGTGGTGGCCGGTTTTGTGAGCCGTGGGGAAAACCCGCTGGACAAACGTCAGGTACGTATTAGTATCACCAGCCTTGGAAGTGCGGCCCTGCTGCAGGCACGGTCCATGCGGACTGCGTGGCTGGCGCAGCGGCTAGCGGCGCTTACTCCCGCACAGCAGGCCACGCTCCACGAGGCCTCAATGATTCTGCAAGCGATGAGCGCACCAGAGATGGGCATGCAAGAGGTGAAAGCCTAGATGAACTCCATGTTCCGCGCCCTGAAAGTGCATAACTATAGGCTCTGGGTAACAGGGGCTTTGGTGTCCAATATTGGTACGTGGATGCAGCGTGTTGCCCAAGACTGGTTGGTTCTGACCGTTTTGACCCACAATTCCGGAACGGCTGCCGGCATCACTACGGGCCTGCAGTTCCTGCCCATTGTCTTCCTTGGTCCCTACGCCGGGCTGCTCGGTGACCGGGTGAACAAGCGCAAGTTGCTGCTCATCACACAGACAGCCATGGGACTTTGTGCGTTTTTGTTGGGAATGTTGGTTGTTACGGGGGCTGTACAACTGTGGCATGTATATGTACTGGCACTTCTTCTGGGTGTGGCCAGTGCCTTTGACGCACCGTCACGTCAGGCCTTCGTCTCTGAGGTAGTTGGAAAGGACGACATACCCAACGCAGTTGCGCTGAACAGTGCCTCCTTCAACTTAGCTCGGCTGGCAGGCCCCGGCGTTGCCGGTCTGGTCATTGCCCTGGTGGGCACGGGCCCCGCCTTTCTTATCAATGCCGCCAGCTTTGCCGCCGTCATCTTTTCCTTGTGGCGGATGCGTACCGCAGAACTTGTCCCCGCGGTACATGTGCCCCGAGCCAAGGGGCAGATCCGCGAAGGACTGGTCTATATTCGGCAGCGGCCAGATCTTCTGATGATCATGGTCCTAGTATTTTTGGTGGGCACCTTTGGCATGAATTTCCAGATCACCAACGCACTCATGGCCACCACCGTGTTCCACTTGGGACCAGGGGAGTACGGGTTGCTCGGCTCCGTCATGGCGATTGGCACGCTGGGTGCGGCCTTACTGGCGGCCCGGCGAAAGAACATGCGCATGATGTACATAGTTGGCGGTGCTTTGGCCTTCGGTGTCACAGTGGGCATAGCTGCCCTGATGCCGAGCTACGTCCTGTACGCGCTGGCTCTAATCCTCGTGGGGCTGGCCTCATTAACATTCATGAACGCTTGCAACACCACCGTGCAATTGACCACCGATTCTGCCATGCGGGGCCGGGTGCTTGCTGTGTACATGGTGGTCCTTCAAGGTGGGACACCCATTGGGGCACCACTTGTTGGTTGGATTGCCACCGAGTTTGGGGCCCGGTGGTCACTGGGGATGGGGGCCGTTGTGGCGTTCGTGGCGGGCCTGGCCGCACTGTTCTTGATGAACAGGCGCAATAATGTGCGGCTGCGGGATCAATTCAAGAGTTTGCGGCCTGCGTGGATGGTGCGGGGACTGCGCCACACGGCGGGATAGCCAGAGCAATCGGCAATCAGCAATCAGCCGGAGCAATCAGCGAGCAGCAAAAGTAAACAGTGAGCGCCCGGGGTCCTCTAAGTAAACATCTGTTTACCTAGCGTGAAAATCTGGGAGAAAGCTGGGCGGATCGGCCAACTTGCCGAGGGCATCTTAGCTATGCTTTTGAACGCGCTGAATAAATTTATACGAATGAGCATATTGATCGAACTTATTGATCTCAAAGCACTCAATAATGTTATTTTCTTTGACGCAAAGCGTCATATGGTCACAAAGTGAGAGCAAAGCAACAGTATCGGCTTGATCACAAATTAGAGCACAATCTCACATCGTGGACACTTTGGGGCTATGTTACTTGCAAGTTCCCTTTGTTACGTAGGACACTGGCAAGTGTGAACACCCACTCAGTAAATTCTGCAGCCGCAGCAACTGCCCGCCTCGGATCGACCGGACGGTTTACGCGTGGTTGTCGAATGCAGTCCTAGCTCACAATCCTGGCAGCCATCCCAACGCACCACGCGTTAGGTACGTGCAGCTAGTCTTTGCCCTTGGGTCGGCTCTGGAGACAGGGCTTTTCGGTTCTGTAGGGGCAGAACCACAGGAAGCATTCGCGCCGTCCTCACACGGCCATACACCTAGGTAGTTCAATGTCAGTAGCATCCGGATACGTCCACATCTCTGTCCGCAACGCCGCCAAGGCCGTTGCCCGCAACACCAGCCAAGGTGCTGGATACCGCAGCTCACACCAAGAGCACGCCGGCTACCGCGCCGATACTCCCAGCGCCGCTGCCCGCTTGCGCGCCGTCCCGGCCGCTGACAGCAACCCCATGACGGCGCCCACGCCCGTTATTGCCGGCGGCGAGGCAGATGTGCTCCGCGGCGTCAGCCCCGATAACGTTGCCCGCGGCTTTGTGCTGTACGTGGGCGTGGACGAGGACACGGCCGCCGCTGCGGGAACGTCCTTGGCCAAGCTTGCACAGGACATTCGTGCTTACGCCCAAACCCTTGTCCCGCAGGCCCAAAGCTATGCAGCGGTGGCGATTGCGCCGTCGGACGCGGTGGGAACCCCGCTGGACGTGGTCCGTTCCACCTTCGGCGATCCCACAGTGGCCAGCCGCCAGCGTCAGGAACCCGTGCGCACCCCCGCCGCGGAACAGCGCCCCACTGGCGTGTTGATTGATCTGGCCCGCCGGGAAGTACACCTGGACGGCGATACCCTGAACCTCACCTTCAAGGAGTTCGAGCTGCTGAACTACCTTGTGGAAAACGGCACGCGTACCGTAGGCCGCGACGAACTCTTGAGCGGGCTCTGGTCCAACGCCGATGAGGTCCCCAACGAGCGCACCATCGACGTGCACATCCGCCGCCTGCGCTCCAAACTGGGCCGCCTGGCCAACACCGTGCGCACCGTCCGCGGCGAAGGCTACCGCTTCTACGAGCACCCCGAAGTGGTTGTTTGGGCTGCGCCGGAATACTCCATCTAACGCCCATAACTGAAGGCTCTAGTAGCGCTCCTGAACATGCACGACGGCGGATTCCCCACCTGGGCGGGGAATCCGCCGTTGTGCACTTCTAACACTCACTAAACTAGAAGAATGAGCGAACACCACATTAAGCGGCTGATCCTAATGCGCCACGCCAAGGCGGCATTTCCGCTGGGCGTAGAAGACCATGACAGGCCACTGGCCCAACGTGGCCACACCGAGGCGCCCCTGGCTGGCAAATGGCTGATGGAAAACTCGGTGGTCCCGGACTTTATCCTGTGCTCATCAGCGCTGCGCACCCGTCAGACGTGTACCTGGGTGTGCCAGCAGCTCGGCGAGAAAGCACCCACCCCCAAGCTGGAATCGGGCCTCTATGCGGCCGGAGCCACCTCGATGCTTTCGGTCATCAATCACGTGCCAGAAACCGTGGGTACCCTGATGGTGATCAGCCACATGCCAGGTATCCAGTCGCTGGCGCTGCGGCTGGCGTCGCGGGAATCAGACCAGGACGCCTACATGGATCTGGCCTCAGGGTTTCCCACGAGTGCGTTTGCCGTGTTTGAGCACAGTGGCGACTGGGCCACTCTTGACGGTCAGGACGCCACGTTGGTGAACTTTGTGGTGCCGCGTTAGCCACTCTGCCGGGTGGTCTCTGGTGCGCCTCTGGTGCGCTAGGGCCTGAGCCGGGTGGCTCAGGCCTCCATCTCGGGCATGAGGGTTTTCAGTGTCCAGGTCTTCTTCTGGTGGACGGCTGCCCAGGCCATCACGAAACCGAGGACCATGTAGCCCAGTAGGCCCAGGACTATTGGCACCAGCGCTGCAATCTCAGAGCCGTAAATCAAGTGGCGCATGCCCTCCACAACATGGCCCATGGGCAGTACTTGGTGCATGATGTGCAGGGGTTCTGGGGTTGTCTGCCAGGGGAAGGTGCCGCCGGAGGAGACCAGCTGGAGCACCAGCAGGATCAGCACCACGAACTTCCCAGGTGTCCCCAACAGGGCCACGATCCCCTGGATCAGCGCCGTGAAGGCCAGCGAGGCCAGCATGAGCAGGCCCAGGGTGAGCCACGGGTGGCTTGGTTCCAGCCCCAGCCCAAAGTGCACCACGGCGTAGAGCAGCAGCGCCTGTGCGGTGGCCACCGCGGCAAAGGGCAGCCAGCCGCCAATGGCAATCTTCCACGACGGGGCGTTGGAGGCCAAGGCCCGCACCGTCAGCGGACGCATCACCTGCACCAGCATGAAGGCGCCAATCCACAAGGCAAGCACCAGGAAGAACGGTGCCAGACCTGAGCCGTAGTTGGCCGCCTGGGCCTGGGATACGGAGTCAATGCGGATGGGATCGGCAATGACACCCGCCGCGTTCTCCTTGTCCTTGTCATTGGGGTTAGGAACCGAGCCTGAGCCACTGCGCAATTGCTTGGCCAGTTCGTTGGCCCCTGAGGAGAGTTTGCTGGATCCTGACTTCAGATCACCCGCGCCGGTATCCAGCTTCTTGGCGCCCGCTGCCAGCGCTTCTGCGCCATCTAGGGCCGTGAGCTGACCATCAGCAAGGGTGCCGGCGCCTGTTGAGAGTTCCCCGGCCCCTGCGTGGGCTTGCTCAATAGCCGTGGTGAGCGCCGGCGTAGCGCCTGCCAATTTTTTGGCCCCGTCGGCAACCGCAGCGGCCCCGGTAGCGAGCTTTTGCACATCTTCAGCGCTGGCGGAGAGCTGGTTTTTCAAGTCAGAGATGGCGGGGCTTGTGGCGGCTGTCTCCAGCCGGGTACGGATCGTGCTTGCTTGTTCCTGAGTCAGAGTGCCGTCCGTGACCAGCGAATCGAGCTTGTTGTTGATGGCGGTGTTGACGGCGTCGTCAAGCTTCTCGGCCGATCCAATGGCGCCCTGAACCTTAGAGTTCAAGGCGGCGTTGCCTCCTGAAACTGCTGCCGCACCATCAGAGAGTTGCTGCGTATCATCGGGTAGGGTGGCCGTTTTCGTCTCCAACTGGCCCAGCCCGGTGTTCAGTGCAGAGGCCCCGGCCTGCAGCTGCTTGGTCCCGGCCACCAGGTCCTTTTGTCCAGCTGCCAGCTGGTCGGCTCCCGTGAGGAGATCCGAGGTACCTCCCTTGAGCGTGCCCACCCCGGTGTCCAATGTGGCGGCTCCGTCCGCCAATTGTTGCGCCCCGTCAGCAGCCTTCACAAGCTGCGCATGGATGGTGCCATAGCCGGTGAGAAGGGAGTTGGCGGTCTGTTCGCCTACCTGCTGGGCAACGGAGGCATGAACCTGGGTGGCTACTTTATCCACAATGGAGGTCAGCAAATAGTTGTTGGCGTCATTAGTGGTCACGCTCATCATGGCCTGCGTGGCGGAATCGAAGTTTTCTGGAGACGCCAGATTCGTTGAGAAGTCCTTGGGGATGATCAGGGCAAAAGCGAATTCACCGTCTTTGACCCCATTGTTTGCCTCCTCGGGGGTGGCCACGAGTTGCCAATCGAACTTGTGGTCTTTGATGAGGGTTTGGGCAACTTCTTCGCCTACCCGCAGTTCCTTGCCGTCCTTAGTCACGGCGCCTTCGTCCTGGACCACTACCGCGGCCTGGAGCTGGTCAAGGTTGCCGTACGGATCCCAATTGGCGTACAAATACACGGCCCCATAGAGCAGCGGGACCATCACCATGGCCACAATTGTCAGCTTGGGCAGGATCCCGCCCGTCATGCGCTTTAGTTCGGATAAGGCCAATCGCAGGATGGTCATTTGCTTTCCTCTGGATCGCTAGTGCGCTCAAGCACGACGCCGGACCCTGCCGTGGGCTCAACATCGTCACCCATGCCGGTGGTGGGGAGTGAAACGGTCTCTTCCGAAACGGTGTCAGGGAGGCCGGAGGCCGCTTGCGGGCCAGGATCGGAAGGCCGCGAAGACGATTCCAGCCCAACCCCGCCTGTATCCTGCCCGGCCTGATCGTCGGCGTCCTCGCTACCATCCCCATCGGCTTCCCCGTCAGCAACACCGCCGGCAATATCCTCACCGGCAACAGCCGTGGGGCCGTTCCAGTCCGAGGGGATGCTGCCCACCACGGCTACCACGATGAGTGGCCGCAGCGGGGTCTCGGAGCTGGCGTCAGCGCCGCGTCCCAGTTCGCCGGTGGCGAGCCGGGTGAGGAGGGGGAGCCAGGCGTCGGTGTTGGCTGTGTGGCGGTCGGGGGAGTCGATGACCACCAGATCCACGCAGCTGTCCGCAAGGGCGAGCTCGAGTTGGAGGTGCAGGAGCCGTCCGGAGTCAACTTCTTCCACCCATTTATCCAGGATGTCCCGGAAACCGTGTCTAACCAGCCACTCGGTGGGGCGGGTTCGGTCACGGAATTTCAGCGGGACTAGGGCCAGATCTTCCGAGGCGAGGGAGCGGACCGTGAGGTGGTGTTCTGGCGCGTTGACCTCGGGGGCATCGATGATGGCGCTGCGGCGCCGCAGCGTGGCCATGGAGCCCTCATGTCCCATGGCGACGGTGCCGGTGGAGGGTTTCATCCGCCCTGTCAGAGCCAGGGCAAGGGCTGTGCGGCGTGATTGGCCGTCTGCCTGAACCAGGAGCAAATCGCCCCGAAGTGCTTCCAAGGTGGTGGCTGGCAGCAGAGTGTGATGCCGGCCGTCAATATGCAGCTGGTGGGTGGTGAGCATGTGGGGCGCTCCTTTGACAGGGGGGTGAGCTGGATAAAAATATCAGAACCGACTAGTCAGTGCAAAATTTTGTGGGATGCTCACATGTCACTGTTCCATATGAAGCGCTTCTCAGGTTCCCTCTGACGGGTCAAGATGGCAGGCGCCGATGCGCTCCGGCACGCCACGCAGAAGGCCCCCTCCGCCGTCGTAAATGACGGGCAGAAGGGGCCTGCGGCGGGAAACCCTAGGCGTCCAGTGCTGCCTTGAACCATCCGGTGATGGAGGATGGGTGCGTAATGGCCGTGCCCACCACTACGGCAAAGGCGCCGGCATCCATGGCTGCGCGGGCCTGGGCGGGGGAGTGGATGCGGCCTTCAGCGATGAGCGGGGCCCCCAAGTTGGCGGCGGCAATCTGGGCGATCAGCTCCAGGTCCGGGCCGTCAGTTTTGGGCCGATCATCGGTGTATCCGGCCAAAGTGGTGCCGATCAAATCCGCCCCAGCCTCGGCCGCGGCAACGGCATCTTCGAAGGAACCACAATCTGCCATGACCAGGGAGTTCGAGTTCGAGTGCACACCCGCAATGGTCTCTTCAAGGCTCAGGCCGTCAGGACGGGGCCGGCGGGTTCCGTCAATGGCCACAATGTGCGCACCGGCGCTGGCACAGGCGAGAGCATGGCGCAGCGTGGGGGTGATGAAGACGCCGTCGTGCCCGTCTTTCCAGAGCCCAATCACGGGAACTTCCACGGCGGCCCGGGTGAACTGGATGTCCGCAATGCCCTGGACCCGGATGGCCGCAGCGCCTCCGGTCACGGCTGACGCCGCCACCTGGGCCATGGTGCGAGGATCGCGCATGGGTTCGCCCGGGTACGCCTGGGCGGACACTACAAGCTGCCCGGCAAGGGCATCAAAGTTGGTCAATTTCAGTGTCATCGTGACTCCTAGAAAAGCTGAAAAAATAATTTAGTGGTCAAGGACCAAGGATGCTGCGCCCACAATGGCGGCCGTGTTTCCAAGGCTCGCACGCACCACGGGCACCTGGGACAGCGGCGCCAGAAGTTCAGCACGCAAAGCCGTTTCCATACCAGCCCACCACAGCTCGCCGGCGTCCGCCAGTCCTCCGGAGACAACAACCACTGCTGGGTCCAAAATGTTGATCAATCCACCCACTGCTTGCCCTGCTGCCGTGGCAGCTTTGGCGATGACACTCAATGCCAGATCGTCCCCTGCTCGGGCTGACTCAAATACGGCCCGGGTGTCCGCCAGTGTGGCACTTCCGCCATCGCGGCGGTAGGCGGCGTGGATGGCCGGGCCTGAAGCAATGGCTTCCACGTGGCCCACGTGGCCGCAGGAACACGGTAACGGGGTGCCGCGGTGGACCGCCAATGGTGAGGCGAAGTGCCCCATGTGGCCACCCACAAAGTGTTCGCCAAGAACGGGCTGGCCGTTAATGACAAAGCTGCCGCCTACGCCCGTTCCAAAAGCGACCATGAGTGCGGTGGCCGCGCCTGCGCCGGCCCCGTGGCCGGCCTCGCCCAGTGCGTGGGCATGCACATCATTGACCACGGCGCAGGGCAGTCCCAGCCGCTGCGTCAGCCCCGCCGCGATAGCGGTTCCACTCCACCCCAGAATGGCGTCGGTGGCCGAGATGACGGTGCCTTCGGCGGCGTTGATGACACCGGCAGAACCCACACCCACGGCCTCGACAACAGCGCCTTTGGCGGCTGCGCTGGTCACGAGGGAACGGACCAGCGCGGCGGTGGCATCCAAGATGGCCTCGCCACCATCGCGGTTCAGGGTGGGAATTTGCTCCGTGAGCAGGACCGAGCCGTCACTTGCCACAACGCCGGCAGCTGTTTTGGTTCCGCCTAGGTCAACGCCAACTACGTACCGCATGTAAATTCCTTCAAAGTAAAAAACCTAGCAACTAACCCGCAGTAGTGGTTGAAAAGCGACGAAATCGGCGCTTTTTCAACCACTACTGCGGGTCAATTGCAAATAAAGTACCTCGTTCCTGGGCCCACGCCCGCGAGGGGCCCCGGCCGAGGAACGAGGTTGGGGAGGGCGTGGGGACTAGATCAGGCCCGTGCGCTCCAGGATGACCTTGATCGCTGCGGTTTCATCCGCATCCAAGGGCAGCATGGGAGCGGACATGACGTTGGTCTTGATGACGCCCATGAGCATCAGTGCGGTCTTGAACGCGCCCAAGCCGGCGGCGTTGCCGGATACGCGGCCAGCCTTCGGGGTGTAGACGATGTTGAAGACGTCGGCAATGCGGTCCTGCTCTGCAGCAGCACCGGCCCAGTCGCCTGCGACAGTGAGGTCGTACAGGCGGCGGTAGGCGGCCGGGTCAACGTTACCCAGGCCGGGAACTATGCCCTGGGCACCGCCCAGCATAGCGCCGTCAACAACTACTTCGTGGCCGGTGAAGATGTCAAAGTTGGGGATGTCGCGTGCGGCGATCAGCAGCTGGCGGAAGGAGACGTCATCGCCTGAGGAGTCCTTGACGCCGGCAATGATGCCTTCGCGACCCAGCTCCACGAGCAGGTCTGTGGGCATCTTGAAGTGGGTGCGCACGGGAACGTCATAGGCGAAGACGGGGACGTCCACGGACGCGGCGATGGCACGGAAGTGGCGGCCGTTTTCCTCGGCGTTGCTGATGGCGTAGTACTGGCTGGTGGCGACGATTGCGTTGGCGCCGAGGGACACCATGCGAGCGGCTTCTTCGATCACGCGGTTGGTGGTCTGCTCAACGGCGCCCACCAGCAGCGGGACCTGTCCGGCGTTGACGCCGGCAATGGTGGTCAGCACGGTGTCGCGCTCAGCGTTGGTCAGGTGGGTGACCTCGCCTGAGGAGCCGTTGACAAATAGGCCGCTCACGCCGCCGTCCAGCAGGTGGCGGGTCAGGTTTTCCAGCGAGGGGACGTCAATGGCGCCTTCAGCTGTGCGGGGGGTGCAGACGGGCGGGATGACGCCCTGGAAACGGGATGCGACGGTAGTCACGTGAATTGCTCCAAAATTGTATTGATTGAGTGGAAAATTTGGGGGGACCGCGCCCAATCGGGCGTGGGTGGGGTTAGAGGTGCAGCAGCGACGGCGCGGCGCCGAGGAGCTTCTTCGTGTAGTCGTTGCTCGGGTTGTCAAAGATTTGCTCCGCGGAGCCCTCTTCAACAATCTGGCCGTAGTACATGACGGCAATGCGGTCTGAAACGTAGCGCACTGTCTGGATGTCATGGCTGATAAAAACCATGCCCAGGTTCAGTTCCTTCTTCAGGCCAGAGAGCAAGTTCAGTACCTGTGCACGGACGGAAACATCCAGTGCGGAGGTGGGCTCGTCCGCCACCATGATGTCCGGGCCAAGCGCCAGTGCGCGGGCAATGGCCACACGCTGGCGTTGTCCACCGGAAACCTGCGACGGCGTGACCTCGGCTGCCGATTGCGGCAAGCCAACCAGGGCCAGCAGCTCGTGGACCTTGGCCAAACGGGAAGCGCCATTACCGATCCCGTGAATCACCAAGGGATCGAGCAGGATGTCCTGGATGGTCATACGGGGGTTCAACGCTGTTGACGGGTCCTGGAAGACCACGGAAACAGAACGGCCAAACTCCTTGCGCATGGCGGCGTTGCGCTTGATGGCGGGCTTTCCGTGGAACAGCACCTCACCGGAGGTGGGGGTCTGTAGCCCAACAAGAACCGAGGCCAGAGTGGACTTGCCACAACCGGACTCACCCACAATGCCCACGGTTTCACCACGGCTGATGGAGAAGTTCACACCATTGACAGCCTTGACGTAGCTCGGCTTGAACAGGCCACCGGAACGCGTCCGGTGGTGGACGTGCAAGTCCTTCAGTTCAATGACAGGGGTAGCGCCGCTGACGGTATTCGATGCTGCTTGCTTGCTCATGAGGCACCTTCCGTATCTGCCCCAGCGGAAACGCTCTGGGCATCTTCGAGCTTGTGGCTGGCCCAGAAGTGATCGCTTCTCTCACCGGCACGGGTGAGGGAGACAAAGGAGAGCTTCTGTGCCGGATCAGCGTCGGGACGCTGGGAACGGCTGGCAAACCGGTCACCGTTGGCAAACTCGCGGGGCGAGGGAACCGTACCGGGGATCTGGTGCAGCCGGACGGCGTCGGACTCAATGGAGAGAACTGCACCCAGCAGGCCACGGGTGTATTCGTGGGTGGGATGTGCCAGCAGCTCGGAAGCCTGCGCGGATTCCACTACCTGGCCGGCGTACATGACGGTGATCTTGTGAGCCAGTGAGGCCACCAGGGCAAGGTCATGGCTGACGAACACCATGGCGAAACCAAGCTGCTCACGCAGTTCGTTCAACAGGTCAACAACCTGCTTCTGAACCGTGACGTCCAAGGCGGTGGTGGGCTCATCTGCCACCACAATCTTGGGCGAGCGGGACAACGCCATGGCGATCAGTACGCGCTGGCGCTGGCCGCCGGAAAGCTCGTGCGGGTAGCTCTTGAGAGTACGTACGGGATCCAGCTTGACCAGTTCCAGCAGTTCCGCCGGGGTTTTGCGACCGTTGCGGCGGGTCAGCTGCAGCATCTGGTCCTTGATCAGCATGGACGGGTTCAAGGAGCTCAACGCGTCCTGGTAGACCATGGCGATCTGCTCGCCGCGCAGGCCGTCATAGGCCTTGGCTGAGCTGTGCTTGGTGACGGGATCCAGCAGTTCCTTCCCATCAAATTTGATGGAGCCGGTGACTTCGGCAGTCTTGGGAAGCAATCCCATGATGGCCAGTGAGGTGATGGACTTGCCACAACCTGATTCGCCCACCAGGCCCATGGTTTCGCCTTCACGGACAGTGAAGGAAACATTATCCACAATGGCTGTTCTATCGAAGCGGCCGGGGAAGCGGATGGAAAGGTTGGTGACTTCAAGGATCACCCGGGCGTCCGGGGCAACCTGGGGAAGGCGATCCCCACGGGTCAATTCCACGGCTTGGAGCCGCAGGAGCTCTACATCCAGGGCGGCGAAGGGGTCCTCGATGGCGGCGCGTGCAGCAGCATCAGCCTTGGCTAGCTCAAGAGCGGCAGCACCGGAACCGTCGTCGTCCTTGACCGGGGCGGCCTTCTTGAAGCGCGGGTTGACCATGGCGTCGGTGAGGCCTTCGGCCAAGATGTTCAAGGAAAGCACAGTCAACAAGATGACAAGACCGGCGAAGGTGGTTGCCCACCAGCCACCCGAGAGCACCAAGTTGCGGCCGTAGGAGATCACGTTGCCCCAGCTGGGATCGGGATCTTGGATACCAGCACCCAGGAAGGACAAGGAGGCTTCCAAGATGATGGCGTCGGCAACCATGATTGTTGCGAACACCAGCACCGGGGCGGCAGTGTTACGCACAATGTGCTTGAGCAGAATATATGCACGGCCTGCGCCAATGACGCGCTCGGCACGGACGTAGTCCTCACCGTATTGGGACAAGACGTTGGCACGCACCACACGGGCAATCTGCGGTGTGTAGATGATGGCGATGGCAATGATGATGGTGGGCACGGAGTTACCGAACGCGGTCAGCAAAACGGCGGCCAGGGCAATGCCGGGGAATGCCATGAGGATGTCCATGACGCGCATGATGACCTCATTGACAGCCTTGGAGGACGTTGCTGCCAAGGAACCAAGCGTTGCGCCAACAATGACAGCCAACGCCACAGAGCCAAGGCCAATCATCAAGGATGCCTGGGCGCCGTACATCAGGCGGGACAGGACGTCGCGGCCAATACGGTCGGTACCAAACCAGTGGATGGCGTTGGGTGCTTGGGCCGGATCTCCGGTCTCGAGCGGATCATGCGGGGCGATCCACGGCGCGAAGATGGCCACAAGGGCAATAAAAATCAGGAACAGCAAGGCCAATTTGGAGCCCAGTGTCAGGGCCTTGAAGCGCAGACCTGGCGCGCTTAACCGTTCGGCAAGTTTGCTACGCATGGCTTAGACCGTCCTGATTCGGGGGTTGATGAGCAGGTAAAGGAGATCCACCAGGATGTTCACAATCACGAAGGTCACCGCAATGACCAGGACCACGCCCTGGACCAGGTTCGTGTCGGAGTTGGTGATGCCGTTGAGGATCTGCTGACCCATACCCGGCAGGGAGAAGATCATTTCAATCACGACGGCGCCGCCGAGAAGGTAGCCAATGCGCAGGCCCAACACGGTCACCGGGGTGACAAGGGCGTTGCGCAGGACGTTCTTGGAAACGACCGTGGTGTACGGGACGCCGTTGCCAATAGCCGTCCGGACGTAGTCACGGTCCAGCTCCTCAACCATGGAGGTGCGGACAACACGGATCAACGATGCCGAAACGGGGATTGCCAGGGCAAGTGCAGGAAGGGTCATGGAGCTGAGCCAGCCCATGAAGCCTTCGCTCGGATCTGCGAGCCCGCCGGAGGGGAACCAGGAGTTATCGCCAAGGGCAAACCACTGGATGAGCAAGATGCCCAACCAGAAAGACGGGGTGGCGATGGCTGCCACGGAGAAGACGCGGATAACTTGGTCCACCCACTTGTCGCGGTACAGGGCCGCGAGAACACCGAAGACAAGGGAGATGACGATGGCGATCAGGACGCCAAGGAACGTCAGCTGCAAGGTCACGGGGAAGGCGCTGGCAATGACCTCAGTGATCGGCTTTGCCGGCGGCAGGGTGTCACCGAAGTTGCCCGTAAGGAGCTTGCCTAGGTAATTAAAGTATTGGATGAAAAGGGGATCGTTGAATCCGTTGACTTCGCGGTATTGCTCCAGGGCCTCAAGAGAGGCTCCTTCACCCAGCGCGGCAACGGCGCGGTCACCGGGAGTGAACTGCAGTACTACGAAGACGAGCAGGGTTACGCCCAGGATCATCAACGGTAGGGCTGCGAGCCGGCGTCCCAGCAGGCGCAAAAAGTTTGCCAATGTACTTACTCCGGTTCTATTTGCAGCAGCGCAGAAGGGAGGACTGTGTGCTGCATCATAGGAAAGATTATTTCAGGCCGGAGGGGCCGTGGCCTGTGGTAGGCCACAGCCCCTCCGGTCTGGGTGAAACGGTAATGCTATGCCGTGCGGCCAACTCCAATGAAGGAGATGCCCGTGGTGGGCAGCGGTGCGAAGCCGTCGAGCTTCTTAGCGTCCCACGCTGTGGGCAGCTTGCGGTGGAAGATCGGGTACAGAGGAACTTCTTCAGCGATGATGTCTACAATTTCCTTGTAGAGAGCCTTGGCATCGGCTTCGGGAGCGGCCAACGCTGCATCGAGCTTGGTCTGGACTTCCTTGTACTCTGCGGATTCGTTCCAGGCGAAACGGTTCTTGGCCCAGGTATCGCCACGGAACCACCAGCTCAGCAGGATGTCTGCGTCGTTGCCGAACACGGACGGATCGCCGGGGGCTGCGACAACGTCGTACTTCAAGCCGCCCACCTTCTCCGGTGCGTAGACGGCGGCGGAAGCCAGGGGCTCAAGTGTGGTGGCAACGCCAATGGCATCCCAGTTTTTCTTGATGAGCGGGATAACGTCCTTGACCCAGGCGGTGTCGGTGCTGGTCAGGGTCAGCTTCAAGTCCTTGACGCCTGCACCAGCCAGCAGTGACTTGGCCTTCTCGGCGTCGTAACCGTAAACGGTGGAAGCCAACTGGTAGTTGGGGCTGCCTTCCTGGAAGAAGGAGGTGGCAGCGGTTCCGTTGCCCAGGAGGGCGGTCTTGATGATTGCTTCCTTGTCCAAGGCGTAGTGCAGTGCCTGGCGTACTTCCTTCTTATCAAAGGGTGCGCGGGAGAGGTTGAACATCAAGAACATCAGGCCGAAGGACTGTACGGACTCTACGTCAACCTTGTTCTTGAGCGCATCAACGTCCAGGTAGGGGACGTCCTCGATGGCCTGGACGCGGCCGGACTGCATGGCGGTGACGCGAGCAGAGGCATCCGAGAGCAGGAACCAGGTCATGTCCTTGGCCAGTGCCGGCTTCGGGCCGTTGTAGGCATCGTTGCGAGCGAAGACGATCTTGTCATCCTTGGCTGCGGAAACGAACTTGTACGGGCCGGTGCCGACGGGCTTGGCGTCGAAAGCCACCTGATCGGCGGAGGCGAGGGCCTTGGGAACAACCTTGACCACGGAAATTCGCGGGCCGAAGCCGGCGAATGCGGTGTTCAGCTTGAACTCAACGGTCTTCTCATCAATGGCCTTGACGGAGTCAATGAAGAAGATGAACTGCGCGAACAGGGCCTTGTTGGCCGGGTCCAGTACGCGCTCGAAGGAGTAGGCAACATCTTCGGTGGTGACCGGGGTGCCGTCATGGAACATGGCACCGTCGCGAATGGTGACCTGGTAGGTGGTCTCATCCACCTTCTTGGGATCTTCCTTGGCGAGAGCGTTGTAGGGCTCGCGGGTGGCCGGGTGGAGCTCTACAAGGCCTTCAAAGATGTGCAGGTTGGCGGCCAGCGGGGTTGCGCCCGAGGAACTCATGGGGTCAAAGCCGGTGGACAACGAGTAGGAGATGCCAGCTTCAATGCTGAGGTCCTTGTTAACCGTTCCGGTGTTGGCATTGTCTTTGCTGGTGTCAGTGGAGGAGCCGCAAGCTGCCAGTGTTGCTGTGAAGGCGGTAGCTGCACCAAGGACGCCAGCGGCCTTGAGGAACGTGCGCCGCGACGCCGGGGTCGCAGGCAGGTTCTGAAGAGTATTGCTCATACTGTTGACTCACCATTTCATGTAAGAGTTATCGGATGTAGGACGTCCGATGCTTATAATGAAACTGTAATAGCCATCACACGGTTGGTCAAATGCTTTGAGGTTTCATTTTGGCCTCAGATTTGTCCGCCACGGCGTTGAGCTCGTTTCGGCCCAAAAAATCCACTTGCACGGCTGTGCGGGTGGGATTTATAGGAGCATGGTCGGACATCCGATATTCTATGGTCTGGATCACGTGGTCATGCAGCAGGCGTGTTGGCCCCCAAGCGGCAGGATTGCAAGGCTCGTGGCAGGGGGCAGGAGGCAGGGGAAAGTCTTTTTCCCGTAAGTTTCGCCAGCGAAGTGATAATTGCAGTTAGTGCAGCGTTAGTTTCTGAGGAGTTTTTGTTGTCCATTTCGATGATTGTGCCCAAGGCCAGGTTCAGTGCACAGGCGCGTCTGCGTGCCTTACAGGCGGACATCATGGAACTTATCCTGGACCGGGACCTAGATTCCGGTGATCCCATGCCCACGGAGAATGAGCTGTGTGAAGTCCTCGGCGTGGGGCGCAATACCTTGCGGGAATCCCTGAAAGTGCTTCAGGCGTTGGGTGTCATCGAGATTAGGCACGGATTTGGCATGTTTGTGGCTCCCAGCAATTTTGATGCCTTGGCTGACGGGATGACCTTCCGTGGCCGCTTGTCACTGCGCCACGAAGGTTTGGAGGCCTTGCAGCTGGTGGATATCCGCCAAGCGTTGGAGGCGGGGCTAATTAGCGAATCAATCTCCTTGGTCAGCCCGGAGCACTTGCTGCGCATTGAAGCCACAGTGGTGAAGATGGAAGAGCTTGCAGAACGCAAGGAACCTTTCACCGAAACTGACGCTGAGTTTCACCGGCTGCTGTTCGAGCCCCTCGGCAACGAGCTGCTGATGAACCTGATGAGTGTCTTCTGGAAGGTCTACCACAAGATCCACGTGGAAATTGGTACTGGCGGGCAGGATCTTCTCAGCACAGCCGCAGAGCACCGGGCCATTTACCGTGCCGTGGCTGCCAAGGATGGGCGTGGCGCTGCACAGCTGCTCAGCTGCCACTTCGATGGAATCCGGGCCAAAATCCGCAAGTTTGTAGAAGCTGAGTAATTCGTAACGGAAAGTGCTCTGCCGCATCTCCCTGAGTCCGGACGCTGGTAGCGGAGGCGGGTGTCTTTTGCCGCCGCCACCGCAGTGCGGTGGCGGCGGCATTATTTGAATCCGGCTAAACCGCAAGCCGCGAAGAATCACTACGCCGCGAAGCACTGCTTGAACGGGCCGGCGCATTGGTTAAACGAAAGAGTCCCAAGCACAAGCTTGGGACTCTTTCTTGAAAGTGCGCGCGAAGGGATTCGAACCCCCAACCTTCTGATCCGTAGTCAGATGCTCTATCCGTTGAGCTACGCACGCATATTTTGTTTCTTTGTTTCTTTGTTGACCCTCGGGCCGTGAATAACTCTAACCCACCTTGGGCGGAGAGTACAAATCGGATAGTCGCAAAATCGCGGTGTTCCCCAACACTAGACCGGTCTAGGTGACGTGAGTCACAAATGATACGGATAACAAAACTTGAGAACCCCGGAAAGACGCGGAAGTTGCTACGGTATCCAGCTACTCATCCCATATCCAACCCCCAGAGGCTCCAAAAAACGCGCCATAGCATTTAGACACCACCTACCGACCCAATGAAGGGACACACAATGGGCAACGCGCCAGTGCAGGAATCCGTTGAGCAGGCTACCACTACCCATGAGGGCCTCGCCGCCTGGGTGGCTGAAGTTGCTGCGCTAACCTTGCCGGAGAGTATCCGTTGGGTAGACGGGTCTGTGCAGGAATATGCCCTGTTGACGGATCACCTGGTGAATGAAGGCACACTGACCCGTCTGAACCCGGAACTGTTCCCGAATTCCTTCGCTGCCTTCTCGGACCCCAAGGACGTGGCCCGAGTAGAAGGACGCACCTTCATTTGCTCCGAAAAGGAGCGCGACGCCGGATTCACCAACAACTGGATGGACCCGGCGGCCATGAAGGAAATCCTGGACGAGAAGTTTGCCGGCAGTATGCGCGGGCGCACCATGTTCGTCATCCCGTTCGTCATGGGCCCCCTTGACGCGCAGGATCCCAAGTTCGGCGTGGAGATCACCGATTCCGCCTACGTAGTTGCCTCCATGCGCATCATGGCCCAGATCGGTTCCGAGGTCCTGCGCAAGATCGAGGAAACCAACGCCTTCTTCGTCCCAGCACTGCACTCGGTGGGTGCCCCGCTTGCCCCAGGTGAAAAAGATGTTCCCTGGCCGTGCAACGAGGAGAAGTGGATTGTGCACTTCCCCGAAGAACGAGCCATCTTCTCCTACGGTTCCGGCTACGGCGGAAATGCGCTGCTCGGCAAGAAGTGCTTTGCCCTGCGGATAGCCTCCGTCATGGCCCGTGATGAGGGCTGGCTGGCCGAACACATGCTGATCCTGAAACTCATTAGCCCCGAAAACAAGGCGTACCACGTTGCTGCAGCGTTCCCGTCTGCCTGCGGGAAAACCAACCTGGCGCTGCTCCAACCCACCATCCCCGGCTGGAAGGCCGAGACGCTAGGCGATGACATCAACTGGATGCGCTTCGGTAAGGAAGGTGAGCTGCGTGCTGTTAACCCGGAAGCCGGCTTATTCGGAGTGGCCCCCGGCACTGGCTGGTCCACCAACCCGAATGCCATGGCCGCCATTGTCAAGGGAAATTCCATCTTCACCAATGTTGCTTTGACGGACGATGGCGGTGTCTGGTGGGAGGGTATGACCAACGAGGTGCCCGCTCACCTCACGGATTGGCGCGGCCAGGACTGGACCCCCGAGACCGGGCGGCCCGCAGCTCACCCGAACTCCCGTTTCTGCACACCCATCGATCAGGTGGACATGCTCTCGCCGGACTACTACAGCCCGGAAGGCGTTGAAATTGACGCGATTCTGTTCGGTGGCAGGCGCAAAACCACCATTCCTTTGGTGACCCAGGCCCGCGATTGGACCCACGGGATCTTCATGGGCTCCACCCTCTCATCCGAGACAACGGCTGCTGCCACCGGAGCCGTAGGTGTGGTGCGCCGCGACCCCATGGCCATGCTCCCCTTTATCGGATACGACGCCGGTGACTACCTCAAGCACTGGATCGATCTCTCCGCCGGTGGTAACCAAGAGCGCCTACCCAAGATCTTCTTGGTGAACTGGTTCCGCCGCAACGCAGAGGGTGGCTTCGCTTGGCCCGGCTTCAGTGAAAACAGCCGCGTGCTCAAGTGGATCATCGAACGGATCGAAGGCAAGGCTGCAGCCGTGGAGACCCCTATCGGCTTTGTCCCGGCCGAAGGGGCACTGGACCTGGCAGGTTTGGAGGTCTCGGATGCGGACATAGCAGATGCGCTCAAGGTGGATGCGGCTGAATGGAAAGAGGAGCTTGCCGGCATCGATGAATGGTACGCCCGCTTCGGCGATTCCCTCCCGGCGGAAATGGCTGCCGAACTCGAAGGCCTCAAGCAGCGCTTCGCCGCCTGACGCCCCAGCATTAAACGCAGGAGCCGAGGCTCCCTCGCGGGCAGTAAGATTTTTTTCGGTCGCTGGGCGACCTTGAAAATCCATCCCCGCTCCGGGAACCTCGGCTCCTGCTTTGGTTTTTGCGGTTATGCGGCGGTCCCGGCTAGCCACAAGTCCGGGCCGAACACTTCGTAGTGAATCTTTGTGGACGGGATGCCAGCGTCAATTGCCTGGTTGCGGATGGCCTTCATGAATGGCAGTGGACCGCACACATACATGGAGGCGTTCTCCGGAATGTCTAGGCCCTCCAGGGACATGAAACCCTTGTTGAAGCCCTCCGTGGGTTCTTCAAGCCACAACTGCAGGTTGGCGCTGTCAATGGCGTCAACATCGTTGGTCATCTGATCACGCAGGGCCCAGGCTGCCAGGTTCTTCTCTGCATGGAGCACCATGATTTCGCGGTCTGCGCCGTTCGCGGCAAGGGCGCGCAGTGCCGAGGCGGAGGGGGTGCAACCGATTCCGGCCGTGGCCATGATGATGGGACCTTCGCCGTCCAGGGTCAGGTCACCGGCGGGGTTGGACAGTTCCACGATGTCACCGACCTGGACGTTGTTGTGCAGTACGGGGGAGACCTCGCCGCCGTCGTCGCGCTTGGTGGTGAACACGCGGCGGCTGGTGGAATCCACATCGGCGGAGAGCGAGTACTGGCGGCACTGGAGCAGGCCATCCGGGAGGGCCAGTTTCACGGAAACGAACTGTCCAGGGCGGGCCACCGTGACGGGGGTGTCATCAGCTGGCTCAAGGACGAAAGTCATGGAATCGGTGCCGGCGGCGTTCTTCTCGATGACGCGCCAAGGCATCCACATCTTGTCATTGGCCTGCTGGGAGTAGAGGCCCTTCTCGATCTTGATGAGGGCGTTGGCCATGAGCCAGTAGACCTCGGTCCAGGCTTCGGCGATCTCGGCGGTGATGACATCGGAGAGCTCTTCGGCGATGGCTTCGAATAGGTACTTGTACACAATTTCGTACTGGTCCTCGGTGATGCCAAGCGTGGTGTGCTTGTGGGCAATGCGGCTCAGCATGGTCTCGGGAATCATGTCAGGGTTAGCCACGAGTGCTGAGGCGAAGCCTGCGATGGAACCGGCCAGGGCCTTTTGCTGCTCACCATTGTTCTGGTTGGCGCGGCTGAAAAGTCCGTCAAGGAGTTCGGGTCGGGCAGCGAACATGCGGCTGTAAAAGTTCGGGGTGATGGCGCCCAGACGCGAGCCAACAAGCGGCAGCGTGGCTTCGATGAGGGGGCGCGATTTTTCCGAAAGCATCTTTACTCCTTGGGTTGTGTCTTTGTGACAAATCCAAAGTAGCATTTTAAATGCGAGTTTAAATTCCACTTTTCTACGCGCTGTAGAAAAAGCCTGACTTGGCGGGGGTTAATCCGGACGTGATGTGCTTAACATCACGGGCACCGGGCCGGTGGTGGTGGTCCTGGCGAGACTGTAGATGGTCACCTCGTCTAGTGACACGTAAAATGCTTCGCGCGCGTGATTGAGCACGCCGCGCAGGCCGCAACTATGCGCCATGGGGCAATCGCCCATGTCCGTTTGGCATTCTGCAACGTCGCCATGATCGTCAAGGATGCGCAGCACCTTACCTACCGTGGCTTGTTTGCCTTCAGATGAAATGCGTACGCCGCCGCTGCGCCCACGAAGGGCTTCCACCAAGCCCATTTGGCGCAATTTCAGGACAGCCTTGCTGACATGGTTGTAGGGCGTGCCCACGGACTCAGCGAGTTCACGCGTGGTGGGAAGCTCATCCTCTGGCAGAGAGCACAGCACCATCAACAGGCGCAGGCTCACGTCAGAAAAGCTATTAATACGCATGGATTATGCCCATATGGTGACTTCACCAGCTTCTAAGAAGGGATTGCCGAACTCCCACCCGGTGGGGGCTTGACGGTAGGGCCGGACTGCGGAAACGCTCACACCGGTGCTGTGCTCGGCCATGACGTGGATGGCGTCGGTGGCGTCATCGGGCAAGTGAATATCGCAGACCACGGCGGCAGCTCGGTTCGCTTCCTTCTGCTGAGATAGCGCTTCGAAAAGATCCGCCACCATTTGATCGGCGTCCAGCTCTTCCTCTTCCCCACCTTCGGTGGTTATCGGTGAGACGGCCACCAGACTCAGATCGCCCTCGTGCGTGAGAACAAGGCCCACCGGCAGGAAGGCGCCATGCTCTTCGAGCTGGTCGCCCGCCACACCCAAGGCGGTGCCAATGAGCTTGTTGAGGTCATCTTGGACCAAGAGGTCGGTTTCAGATTGCGGGTTGGTGTTCGGCTCCATCAGGGCTCCTGTAAAAAGTGTTGGGTGGTTGGGGCTGTGCCGTGGTGGCTGTGGTACTTGCCGCTGGCGGGCTAGCGGCGGACCAGCTCAAGAACGGCGTCGCGCAGATCAGCCATGGTCACGGCATCAACAGCTTCGGCATTCAGGCGCAGGAAAGGCTCGGTGTTGGAGGCGCGCAGGTTAAACCACCAGGAACCGTCCTTGGCGGTAAAGGTGACGCCGTCCAGTTCATCAACCACTACGTCTTCACGGGTGTAGGCCTGACGTACCCGGGCTACTGCGGCGGGGACATCGGCCAGCTGGGAGTTGATTTCACCGCTGGATGCGTAAGGTTCGTATTCGCGGCCCAGATCCGATAGCGGACCATCCTGCTCGCCTAAGGCGGCCAGGACGTGCATGGCTGCGAGCATGCCGGTGTCTGCATTGAAGAAATCGCGGAAGTAGTAGTGAGCGGAGTGCTCCCCACCAAACACTGCGCCTTCTGCAGCCATGGTTGCCTTGATGAAGGAATGGCCCACGCGCGTGCGGACGGCTCGGCCGCCGTCGTGCTCGATCAGTTCCGGTACCGCACGGGAGGTGATGAGGTTGTGGATGACTGTGGGGTGTTCCTCTCCGCCCTTCTTGGCTCGCGCAATCTCGCGGCGGGCCACCAAAGCCGTAACGGCCGACGGCGAAACGGGCGCCCCCAGCTCGTCAATTACAAAGCAACGGTCGGCGTCGCCGTCGAACGCCAAACCAATGTCCGCACCATGCTTGACTACGGCCGCCTGCAGATCCACCAGGTTGGCCGGCTCCAAGGGGTTGGCCGGGTGATTGGGGAAGGTGCCATCGAGCTCAAAGTACAGCGGCACAATCTCAAAGGGCAGGCCGGGCAACAGTGCACTGCCCAGCACGGCCGGAGTGGTCATACCAGCCATGCCGTTACCGGCGTCAACCACTATCTTTAGCGGGCGTGAGGCAGAGAGATCCACCAGAGAACGCAGGTACTGTGAGTAGTCCTTCAGGACATCCGCGGTGCCAATGCTGCCTACGGTTTTATCGGCCGGAATTCCATTGGCCAGATAAGACTGGGCGAGGTCCCGGATCTCGGTCAAACCAGTTTCCGAGGAAAGCGGCACGGCGCCGGGCTTGGTCATCTTCATGCCGTTATATTCAGCCGGGTTATGACTGGCAGTGAAAACCACGCCGGCAGCCTTGAGCGCACCCGAAGCGAAGTACAGCTCATCGGTGGAGATCAGCCCCAGCAGCTGAACATTGGCACCCCTGCCGGATGCGCCCTCGGCAAAGGCTGCCGAGAACTCGGGGGAGGAGGGGCGCATATCGCCACCAACCAAGACGTTTTGGCCCTCAAGGCCCAGCACATCGACAAAAGCAGCACCCACGGCCTTGACGGAGGAGGCAGTAATGGACTGGCCCACAATGCCACGGACGTCATACGCTTTGAAGGAAGTGGAGAGGTCAACCGGGAAATTCTCTTCAGTAGTCACCCCATCATCTTAGCGTTGAGGAGCAAACCGTGAAGTTATCCACAGTTTCCCCGGGGTGGGCGCCCATTGTCGGTGGCCGCTGGAATACTGGGGATATGACGACGCAACCAACCCCCGGTACTTCCACAACATCCCACAGCGCCTCCGCTACCAGGGCTCAGGCGCTGGAAGTGCTACGGGCCTTGGTAGGCCGGGAGGATGCAGACTTTCATGATGGCCAGTATGAAGCCATTGAAGCGCTGGTGGACGCCGGACGCCGGGCCTTGGTGGTCCAGCGCACCGGCTGGGGAAAATCGGCCGTGTACTTTGTTGCCTCGCTGCTGCTGCGGGCCCGGGGCGCCGGCCCAACCCTGATTGTCTCGCCCCTGCTGGCACTCATGCGTGATCAAGTTGCCGCAGCGGAGCGGGCGGGAGTGCGGGCCATGGCCATCAACTCCGCCAATGCCACGGAATGGGGTGAAGTCTCGGCCGCCCTGGCCGCCGATCAGGTGGACGTGCTGTTGGTGTCCCCTGAACGGCTGACGAACCCGTCCTTCCGGGAAAATCAGCTGCCCATGCTCATTGCGCGTACTGGCCTGTTGGTTGTTGACGAGGCCCATTGCATCTCCGACTGGGGCCACGATTTCCGCCCCGATTACCGCCGTATTGCGGATTTGATTGCCCAGCTTCCGGCATCCGTGCCCGTACTGGCCACCACCGCCACCGCCAACTCGCGGGTAGTGGCTGATATTGAGGAACAGCTCGGGGCCGGGGTGTTCACCATCCGAGGCCCGCTGGCGCGGAAATCCTTGCGGCTGGGGGTGCTGCGGCTGCCCGATTCTCGTGATCGGCTCGGCTGGTTGCTGACGCATTTGGCACAACTGCCGGGCAGCGGCATCATCTACACCCTCACGGTTTCCGCGGCCGAGGACACCGCACGGCTGCTCTCTGAAGCAGGGCATGTGGTCAAGGCCTATACGGGACGTACCGACACCATGGAACGCGAGAACCTGGAAGAGGCGCTCAAGAACAACCAGGTCAAGGCGCTCGTGGCCACCAGCGCCTTGGGTATGGGGTTCGACAAGCCGGACCTGGGCTTCGTGGTGCACTTGGGGGCGCCCTCATCCCCTGTGGCCTACTACCAGCAAGTAGGGCGTGCCGGCCGTGGCAGCGCCAACGCGGACGTGCTCCTCTTGCCCGGCAGTGAGGACGCCGAAATTTGGCGCTACTTTGCCACGGCCTCCATGCCGGCCCAGGACAAGGCCATGGCAGTCTTGCAAACGCTGGGCGAATCACCCAAGGCCATGTCCACCCCGGCACTGGAAGCCAAAGTTGACCTGCGGCGGACCCCGCTGGAGCTGCTGTTGAAGGTGCTGGCTGTTGACGGGGCCGTCCGGAGGGTCACGGGAGGCTGGGAATCCACGGGCCAGCCCTGGGTCTATGACGAACAACGGTACCGCCGGATTGCCGCAGCCCGTGTGGATGAGCAGCAATCCATGGTGGAGTACGAGCGCATGTCAGGGTGCCGGATGGAATACCTAGCCGCCGCGCTGGACGATGAAACCGCGTCTCCGTGCGGGCGGTGCGATAACTGTACGGGCCGCTGGTTTGCCGCAGACGTTGGCCAAGGAGCTGCCGAACGTGCCGGGGAATCGCTGCGTCATGCCGGACTGCCGCTTGATCCACGCGCCATGTGGCCTACCGGCATGGACAAGCTGGGGGTTCCGGTCAAGGGCAAACTGAAAGCCAACGAGCTGCTCTCAACCGGACGAGTTCTGGCCAGACTCAGCGATCTGGGATGGGGCAATGCCCTACGGGCCATGTTTGCATCCGGCGCCCCGGATGTTCCTATGGACCCGGCCATGGCCCAAGCCGTAGTAGCGGTGCTGCGCGAATGGGGTCAGCACGGTTGGGAAGGTGCCGGACGTCCCGTGGCAGTGGTCTCGATGCCGTCCCGGAAGAAGCCATTGTTGTTGCAGTCCTTCGCCCAAGCCATCTGTGAGATTGGCCAGCTGCCGTACCTGGGTGAATTATCGCTGCAATTCGGTGGACCCACGGGGGAGCGCGGAGGCAATAGCGCCTACCGCCTGGCCGGTGTCTGGGATCGCTTTGAGGTGGGGCCAGAGCTGGCATCCGCGCTCGCGGATGGCCCGGATGGCCCGGTTTTGCTGCTCGATGATCTGGTGGATAGCCGCTGGTCCCTCACGGTTGCCGGACGTGCCCTGCGTGCCGCAGGGGCGGAACAGGTCCTGCCACTGGTGCTGGCCCAAGCCGGCTAAAGCTTCCCCGCTCCCGCCGGAACGCTCCCGCTCAACATGCTGGGTCATCTTTCGGCATTAACCCAAAACGCTATCGCAGCAATGGTTGGAAGCTCGGGAACGCTAGTGCACACAGTGGTATAGCGTTCCCAAAAATCGCGCCATTGCTGCGATAGCGTCTGGGAAACGGGGCCCGAAGGTAACCGAGCGTCCGCGAGGTGGTGGTTACTGACCGGCGGGGCGCAGACGCAGGGCCTGCATGCCGCCGTCAACGGCAATGGAAATACCTGTGGTGGAACCTGAAAGCGGGCTCGCCAAGTACGCCACGGCGCCCGCAACCTCATCGGCGGCAACCAGCCGGCCGTGCGGTTGACGGGCGTTCAAAGCAGCACGCTCCGCTACCGGATCCGGTGCCGAATCCATGAGCCGGCTGATCCACGGTGTGTCAGCCGTACCGGGGTTGACTGCGTTGACGCGTACCCCTTCACACAGGTGGTCTGCTGCCATGGCCTGAGTCAAGGACAAAACAGCGCCCTTGGTGGCGGAATACAGTGCGCGTTGCGGTAAGCCTGCGGTGGCCGCGATGGAGCAGGTGTTCACAATAGCCGCGGCAGATGACTTGCGCAGATGCGGCAGGGCTGCGCGGGAAACGCGGACCATGCCAACAACGTTGATGTCCCAGACGCGAGCCCATTCGGCGTCGTCATTGTCTTCCACGGTGCCTTGGGCGCCGATGCCTGCGTTGTTGATGAGAATGTCAACCCCGCCAAAGGCTGCCACGGTGCCCTCGATCGCGGCCTTGACGGATGCGTCGTCAGCTACGTTGCAGACAAACCCAAGCTGGCCCTCGGGCAGATCCGCAGGATTCAGGTCAAGAACCGAGATGTTCGCGCCCATGGACTGCAGCTTGGCGGCGATCGCTGCGCCAATTCCTGATGCACCGCCGGTGACAACGGCTGTCAGAGCTGAAAGCTCGGGGCTCATCTAGGCTTGCTTTGCAGCGGGTGCGGCCCGGAAGAATTCCTGGCGCTGGCGCCCCAAACCGGCGATCTCCACTTCCACGACGTCGCCGTCCTGGATGTAGGGGAAACGGCCGGACAGGGCAACGCCTTCCGGGGTCCCGGTCAGAATGACATCGCCGGCTTCCAGCACCATGTACTGGCTCAGATGGTGAATGATGGTGGGAACATCGAAGATCAAATCTGTGGTGTTGGAGTTCTGGCGGGGCTCACCGTTGACCCAGGTCTGGAGCTGAAGGTTGCTGGCGTCTATTGCATCAGCAGGAACAAACCACGGCCCCAGCGGCGTGGACTTGGGAAGCGACTTACCCTTGGTCCACTGCCCGGCGGCACCCGGGAGCTGGTATTCGCGCTCCGAGAGGTCGTTGGCAATGAGATAACCGGCGACGGCGGATGCGGCCTCGGAGACATCGGACAGGTAGCTGACCTCACGGCCCACAACGATTCCTAGTTCCACCTCCCAGTCATACTTGGCCGAGTTCGGCGGGATGGGGGCGGCATCGAACGGGCCGGACACCGTGTTGTTGGGCTTTAGGAAGACCACCGGACTGGTGGGCGGCTCCGCACCTGACTCTGCCGCGTGAGCTGCGTAGTTCATGCCGACGCAGACCACATTGTTGGGTCGTGAGATGGGGGAACCGATGCGCAGCCCATCAGCGTTGTCCAAGACCGGCAAGGATTCATTGGCCAACGCGGTTCGCAGGGCGGCGATGCCGTCATTGGACAGGAAGGCCCCATCGATGGCGGAGGTTACGGGGCGAGCGTCATAGACGCGTTCAACACCAGCGGAATCGAGCGCGATGACAACGGGAATTTCTTGTCCTTGATCACCAAGACGTGCAATCTTCATTGATTTCCTATCCTTACTGCGGCCGCACCGTTGCGGCCCTTGTGGCTCAGAAACCTCCGTAACAGAGGTCAGTAACGTCTGAGCTTTAAGGTAACTTTACCCACTCATTGCAATTATTTCAGCATTTTGAGACATATTGACATGCGAAACATCGGATGTTTAGCTTGAGGCAACTTCTATTATCTCTAATTCTCTCCTAGGGAGCACCTGTGAGTACCATCATTGCCGTTGAGACCAGCGACGTCCGTTTCCCTACCTCACGTGATCTGGATGGCTCCGATGCCATGAACCCGGATCCGGACTATTCGGCAGCGTACTTGCGTGTTGTTACGGACCACGGCGACGGTCATGAAGGTCACGGTTTCGTGTTCACTATTGGGCGGGGAAATGACGTGGAAACGGCCGCTATCAAGGCGCTGACGCCATATCTCATGGGCCGGAATGTGGAGAATTTGCTTGCGGATATGGGTGCCACCTACAAGGAGTTCATCAACGATTCCCAGTTGCGCTGGCTCGGTCCTGAGAAAGGTGTCATGCACATGGCAATTGGTGCTGTGGTCAATGCGCTGTGGGATTTGAAAGCCAAACGTGCAGGCCTGCCCTTGTGGCAGTTACTGGGGACCATGAGTCCCGAGGAGCTCGTGAACCTGGTTGACTTCCGCTACCTCAGCGATGCCCTCACCCCCGAGGACGCCTTGGAGATTCTGCGTGCCGCAGAGCCTGGCCGTGATGAGCGCATGGCTACCTTGATGGCGGAGGGCTACCCGGGCTACACCACCACACCAGGCTGGTTGGGGTATTCGGATGAGAAGCTCACACGGCTGGCGCACGAGGCCGTTGCCGAAGGTTTCTTGCAGATCAAGCTCAAGGTAGGTGCCGACCTCGCGGATGACGTGCGCCGTCTGCGTACCGCACGTGCCGCCGTGGGACCAGACATCAAGATTGCCGTGGATGCCAACCAGCGTTGGGATGTGGATCAGGCCATCGAATGGATGTCCCATCTGGCCGAGTTTAATATTGCCTGGATCGAGGAACCCACCAGCCCTGACGACATTTTGGGGCACGCAGCCATTGCCCGCGGCGTGGCACCGATCCCGGTGGCCACCGGCGAGCATGTGCAGAACCGTATTGTGTTCAAGCAGATGCTACAGGCGGGCGCGCTGCAGGTCTTGCAGATTGATGCAGCCCGTGTGGCTGGAGTCAACGAAAACGTGGCCATCTTGTTGCTGGCCGCCAAGTTCGGTGTCCGGGTCTGCCCGCACGCCGGCGGTGTAGGCCTATGCGAGGCCGTGCAGCACCTGGCCATGTTTGACTTTCTCGCCGTCTCCGGCAAAAAGGATGACCGCATGATCGAGTTCGTGGACCACCTCCACGAGCACTTCCTCACCCCGATTGATGTTCATGACGGCCGCTACTGGCCGCCCGTTGCTCCCGGTGGCGGCAGCGAAATGTATGCTGCATCCGTAGCGGAGTACAGCTTCCCGGACGGGGCCTTCTGGGTTGCGGACGCGGCGAGTGCCGTGGAAAAGGACATGGTTTAGTCATGTCAGAGCTAGCCATCCCCAATCAGTCTGCCCCCAACAAAACCATCCCCCAGTCCACCCCAGCGCAAGCTGTTTCAGCCCGAGCCGATTCAGCCCAAGCCACCATCCCCCATGCTCCCTGGTTCACCGAGGACAGGCTCGGCATGTTTGTGCACTGGGGTTTGTACTCCCTCGCTGCGCGCCATGAGTGGGTCATGTACCGGGAGAACATGAGTGTTGGGGAGTACCGCAAGTACTTTGATCACTTTGAGCCGGACCTCTATGACCCCCGTGAATGGGCCGCCGCGGCCAAAAATGCGGGGATGAAGTACGTGGTCCTGACCACCAAACACCACGACGGTTTCGCGTTGTGGGATTCTGCCCTCACGGAGTACAAATCCACCAACACCCCCTGCGGAAAGGATCTGCTGACACCTTATGTGGCGGCACTGCGGGAGGTGGGGCTCAAAGTTGGCTTGTACCATTCGGTCATCGACTGGCATCACGGGGATTTCACCATTGACGGCAACCACGCTGACCGGAACAACCCGGATTGGCAGGAGTTGAACAAGGGGCGCGATGGGGACCGGTACCGTAAATATTTGCACGGCCAGGTCCGTGAACTACTCAGCAATTATGGGCAGATTGACTACTTGTTCTTTGATTTCTCCTATCCGGATGTTGCAACTGCCAACCCCGACGGCGGTGGGAGGTTCCCCGGTAAGGGAGCCGCTGACTGGGGCTCAGCCGAGCTGATGAAGATGATCCGGGAACTGCAGCCGGGCATTGTGGTCAATGACCGGCTCAATGTGCCCGGGGACTTTCTCACGCCGGAGCAATATCAGCCGGCAGGGCCCATGATCAGCGGGGACAAGGAAGTGCCTTGGGAAGCGTGCCAAACTCTGAACGGAAGCTGGGGCTATGACAGGGACAATCTGGATTACAAATCTGCCGAACAACTCATCCGCATGCTCATTGACGGTGTGTCCAAGGGAGGGAACTTGCTGCTGAATGTGGGTCCCACGGCTCGTGGCGAAATTGATCCCAGCGCACACGAGCTACTGGCTGCCATGGGCGAATGGATGCATCTGCACGGGCGCTCCATTTACGGTGCCGGGGCCTCGGGCCTGCAAGCGCCAGCGGATACCCGCTACACCCTGCGTGGCAACAGGCTGTACTTGCATCTTTTTGCCTGGCCGTTCCAGTTCATCCATCTGCCCGGCCTGGCCGGAAAGGTGCGGTACGCGCAGTTGCTTAACGATGCCTCAGAAGTTGCCATGCAAGTCCTTGATCCGGGGCAGTCCGCTGGCAACATGACCCCTGCCGGCCAAGCACCCGGTACCTTGACCTTGAAATTACCCGTCCAACGCCCCGGCGTGAGCGTGCCTGTCATTGAACTGTTCCTGAATCCTGAATCCCAAATCCTGAATCCTGAATCCTGACGACTGACCCGATTGAGCACCGAAGGAGCCCCGCGCATGAGCCAGAAGATCGCCCTCCACACCCGGCTAAAGCCCGGCAAAGAGGCTGAATATGACGCCGTCCATGCCCGCATCAGTGACGAGCTTGACGCTGCACTTCGCACCGCCGGGGTCACAGCATGGAACATTTGGCGCAGTGGACGGGAGCTTTTTCATGTGGTGGAAGTGGCCGATTACCAAGCCATGCGCAAGGAATTGGCCCGCAACCCCATCAACACTGCGTGGCAGGCTCTCATGAGTGAACTGCTGGAAGTTGAGGACGACTACTCCGGTGATGACATGGGTCTGGCACAAGTGTGGGAACTGCCATGAGCGTGCCAGAACTGGGCCGTTTGGGATTTGGTGCCGCAGGAATCGGCAATCTCAACCGTGCCATGGACAGCGACGTTGCCGCCGCCACCCTCGCCGCCGGGTGGGACGCGGGCATCAGATACTTTGACACAGCACCCCATTACGGACTGGGCCTATCCGAACGACGTGTGGGCGCTTTCCTGGCCGGCAAACCGCGAGAGGACTTTGTCATTTCCACTAAGGTAGGCCGCGTTCTGGAATCGGTGGAGAACCCCTCGGGCGCTCGCGATGAGCAGGGCTTTGACGTTCCTGCAGACACCGTTCGCCGCTGGGACCCGTCAGAGGCGGGGATCCGCCGCAGTATTGAGGACTCCCTGACCCGCACTGGGCTGAACCGGATCGACATCGCCTACCTGCACGACCCGGACGTGTACGACCTCGAGGCCGGAATTAGGAAGGCCCTTCCCGCCTTGGTGAAGCTGCGCGAGGAGGGCCTGGTGTCTGCCATTGGCGTCGGCGCCAACTCGGCGAAGGCCCTGCGTGAGTGTGTCCTCGGAGCAGACCTTGACATCATTATGCTGGCCGGGCGCTACACGTTGTTGGAACAGCCGGGCGCCGCAGACCTCATGCCCCTGTGCCTGGAGCGCGGTGTGGGTATTGCCAACGTTGGTGTGTACAACTCCGGCCTGCTGGCTCGGCCGGTGGTGCCCGAGGACGCGAATTACAACTATGAACCGGCCCCGGCGGACATCTTGGCCCGCGCCAAGGCCCTCGCTGCCTGCTGCGACGAATTCGGTGTTGAATTGCCAGCCGCTGCGCTGCAATTTGCTGCCGCCCACCCGGCTGTGAGCACCGTAGTGGTTGGTGCGTCCAACCCGGATCAAATCACTCAAACAGCGGCACGGATGGCGGCCCAGATTCCGCCCGAGCTTTGGACCGCACTGGTGTCCCGCGGTCTCCTGACGGAAGATCTCGTCTTTGCCTAGCGCGGACGCGGTGGCTCGGGTTGATTCTCACCTGCACCTGTGGGAACTGGGGGAGGGGCGGTATTCCTGGCTGCAACCTGGCCACGGCGTACTGTACAACTCCTTCACCGCGGAGCAGGCGTGGGAAGCACTGTCCGGCGCTGGCGTGCAGCAGGCCATCGTGGTCCAGGCTGACGATGCCGCCAGTGACACTGAAGCCATGCTTGCCGCGGCAGATGCCAACGACTGGATCATCGGCGTCGTGGGGTGGTTGCCGCTGGAAGATCCGTCTGGCGCTGCCGCACTCCTGGAACAATGGAGCGCCAACCCCAAATTCTGCGGTGTCCGGACACTGATCCACGACGACCCCCGCCCCAAGGTGCTGGAGCTTCCGGCAGTCCGCGAAACCCTGGCGTTGCTGGAGCGGGCAGGGATTGCCTTTGACGTTCCCGATGCCTTCCCGCGCCATCTGGGGCAAGTGGCTCAGCTGGCACGGGATTTTCCGCAGCTGCGGGTGGTGGTTGACCATCTGGGTAAGCCGCCGCGCGGAGGCGTAGAAGCCATGGCCGTATGGGAGGCGCAGTTGCGCGCCGTGGCGGCGTTTCCCAACACCGTGGCTAAAGTTTCGGGGCTGCATATGGACGGTGCACAATTTTCCACAGCAGCGTTGCAGCAGGTGTGGGGCGTTGCTCTGGAAGCTTTCGGTCCCCATCGGCTGATGTTTGGTGGTGACTGGCCGGTGAGTTTGCTTGGTGCCAGTTATGCGCAGACCATAGCGGTGGCGGGTGACCTTATCGAAACGTTGAGCCCAGCGGAATCCCAGGCCATCTGGTCCGGGACGGCGCTGCGTACCTATCGTCGCTAGTCGCCCCCCGGGAGAGCCATGGCAGAGGCAAGGCTGCCTGCGGAGTGCGGGCTCTCCCTAGAGTGCCTGACGGAGCCAGTGCTCCACTGCGCTAATGTGAACAGTTAGGAGCGACTTTGCCAGGTCCGCGTCACCGCGTTCCAGGGCTTCAATGATGGCGGTATGTTCTGCCAACGTGCGGTCCACTGCCTTTTCTTGGGTCAGGCCCCGCCAGATGCGGGCGCGCACGGTGCTACTGGAGAGGGCATCCAGGACACTGGCCAGATAGCTGTTATCTGCCGCAGAGGTGATGAGCTGGTGGAAGATGAGATCGTGTTCCACGAGTGCTTCCACACTGGTCGCATCGTCAATGGTCTCCATGGTGGCGCGCAGTGAGGCAATTTGTTCGGGTGTGATGCGCGTGGCGGCAATGGCTGCTGCGGCCGGTTCCAGGATTCGACGCACTTCGAAGATGTCCAAAATGGACTCATCCTGGTGAAGGTCCACAATGAACGTCATGGCCTCCGTCAGTAGCTTGGGTTCCAGGCTTGTCACATAGGTGCCGTCGCCGCGGCGTACATCCAGGACGCGGATAATCTCCAGGGCTTTGACCGCTTCGCGCAAGGAGCTGCGGGACAGGCCCAGTTTTTCGCTGAGTTCCTTTTCCGGAGGCAGCCTGTCCCCGGCACAAAGTTCCCCGGAGATGATCATGTCCTTGATCTTGGTAATTGCTTCATCTGTCACAGCCATGCTGCCAGTGTAATGGTCTGATGTTTGTTTAGTGACCAGGATCGCTGTCTTGAGAACAGAATGTACACGTTAGTCACGGGATTTTATCGATAAAACAAAAATGCGCTCCTCGACGAATCGAGGAGCGCATTTTTTGGCGGAGACGGGGAGATTTGAACTCCCGGTGGAGTTTAACCCCCACACTTCATTAGCAGTGAAGCCCATTCGGCCGCTCTGGCACGTCTCCAGCACTGGCTAAGGTAGAAGCCCCTAACCAGCATCCCAAACTTTACCCAGAAACAGGCCTGCAAAGCAAAACGAGGGCCGGGTGCGCCAAAATTACAGGCTTCCGGTGAGTGCCCGCCACAGGAATTCGTGCGATGCGCTGTGCAGCCGGGCGGCCTGTTCATTGTTGCCAGCACCGGCATGTCCACCTTCCAGCGCCTCGTGAAAGAGCGCCGGAATGCCCATGGCTTCCATCCGTGCCGCCATCTTCCGCGCCTGCACCGGTCCCACCCGATCATCCGAGGTGGCCGTCCAAAAGAATGCCGCCGGGTACTTCACCTCGGCGAGTAGCAAATGGTAGGGCGAGAACGTTTTGATGTATTCCCACTGCTCCGGCACATCCGGGTCACCATACTCGGCAATCCAGGAGGCTCCGGCGGAGAGTTTGGTATACCTGCGCATATCCAGCAACGGCACGCCGCAGGAGATGGCACCGAACAAGGACGGATACTGCGTGAGCATGTTTCCCACCAGCAGCCCCCCATTGCTCCCGCCAGCACATCCCAACTTGGCTGCTGTAGCCACCCCGCGCGCTGCCAAATCCAAGGCCACCGCGGCAAAGTCCTCATACGCCCGGTGCCGGTTTTCGCCCAGCGCGGCCGTGTGCCAGCTGGGCCCATACTCGCCGCCGCCGCGAATATTCGCCACCACGTACACGCCCCCACGCTCTAGCCAGGTACGCCCCACCGCACCGCTGTACGACGGCGTCCGCGACACCTCAAACCCGCCGTAGCCACTGAGCAAGGTGGGGTTGGCGCCGTCGAGCGTTAAATCCTTGGGTCCCACCTGGAAATAAGGCACACGAGTGCCGTCAGCGGAGGTGGCAAAGTGCTGCTCCACGCTGTACTTTTCCGCGGTGAAGAACGCCGGAGCTTCCCGCACCAGCGCTGCCGGTGCCCTTTCGCGGGGCTCAAGGGTGCCGCGGTACACGGTGGACGGGGTGAGGAAACCAGTGGCAATGAGCCAGTAGTCGTTGCCGGCCTCTGGATCCTCGTTGTCCACGGCGTACGCGTCCACGGAGTGCAGCGGCGGGCAGGCATCTAATTCCGTGGCGGTCCAGTCCGCGGCGGGATCCAGGATCAGGATTTTGGAGGAAACATCAGATAACAAGTTCAGCAGCAGGTAGTCCCGGGTCCAACTCCAGGACTGCAGGGATTCCGCGGCGGTCGGGGCAAAAATGGCTGCCAGGTCACGGCTCCCGGCCAGGAACGCGGATAGTTCAATGGCCAGCAAGGTCCCGGCGGCGTACACGGTCCCGGCAACGTCCCAGTCCGTACGTGGGCGCAGCAGCAGCCATTGGTGGTGGAGGGAAACATTCACATCGTCAGGGACCTCGATATGGACCCAGTCATCGCCTACGCGCAAGTAACTGCGGCTGTTGTAGAAATCCAGCACGTCATAAGCCACATCGCGTTCAAAACCGGGAGTGCTGCTGTGGGAGACGCCGCCGCTCAAATGATCCAGCGGAACCGAGAACAGCGGCTCCTTTGCGCCCATCTCCGCCAGGGATTCCCCGCGGCGCAGCACCCGGGCGGCGGCAGGGTAGGAGGAAGCCGTCATGGAACCTTCCCCAGTGTCGGTGCCCACGTACAGCGTGTCCGCATCCAACCACGAAAGCCGGGTCTTCGCTGCCGGAAGGTCAAAGCCGCCCGGCACAAAACTGCGCGTTGTCAGATCAAACTCCCGGTAGGAGACCGCATCGCCGCCGTCGGGGGAGAGCGCCAGCATGGCCAAGCGGTAGTCCGCTCCGGGGGCTGGACGCAGGAATGAGGCCCCCGCCCACAGCCACTGTGCGTCCTCCGCAGCGCACAGCGCGTCTACATCCAGCAGCACATCCCACTCCGGTGCGGCACTGAGGTAGCTCTCCCATGAGGTACGGCGCCAGAGCCCGCGCGGGTTCACCTCATCCCGCCAGAAGTTGTAGTACCAGGCGCCGCGCTTGGACACCAGGGGGATCCTGTCCTTGGAGTCCAGCACCTCCAGGACCCGGGCTTCCATGGCGGTGTACGCGGGGTTCACGAGGGTGGCGTCGGTGCGGGCGTTGTGCTCGCGTACCCACTCCATGGGCGCCTCGCCGTGGATGTCCTCGAGCCACAAGAACTCGTCGGCGGGCTGGTTGGCTATCTGTTGGGGGGTGGCAGTCACGGCTTCAGTCATGGCACCATCCTAGGCAACGCCAACAGCAGCCGCACGGTACCGGGACCTCACCGCAGCATCCCACGCAACTTTGGGGTGCCCCATCCGTTAAGCTCAGAGGGTGGAATTAACAAGTGTGCAGACGGTGGCAATTGTGGGTGCGGGGCCCCGCGGGACTTCCGTCATGGAGCGGCTGCTGGCCCACCACGCCGCAGGGCACCGCACACGGGCACTGCACATCCACCTGATCGATCCCTTCCCGCCCGGTGCGGGCCACGTCTGGCGCACGGAGCAGTCACGCCTGTACTTGATGAATACGCAAAGTTTTTTCCCCACACTGATCCCGGACCAAGGGGTCAGTGCGCCTGCGCTGGCAGCTTGCAGCTTCAACCAATGGCGTGAAATTCAACAGCACACACCGTGGGAACGCCTCAGCGGCGGGGACAAGGCTGAACTGGCCGTCCTCGGCGCCGCAAATTTTCCCAGCCGCGCTCTCTACGGCAGGTACCTGAGCTGGTGCTTTGAACAGCTCACAGCCACCCTGCCCGACGGCGTGAGCCTCACCGTCCATCCCGCTGAAGCCAAGCGCGTGGTGCGCGATCACAGCAGTGGCGGATTCACCGTAGTCCTGGTGAGCGGGGAAAGCCTGGCCGTGGACCAAGTGGTCCTGGCGCTGGGCCATGTGGAATCAAAGTTGAGCCTGGCGCAGCAACAGCTACGGGCCGAGGCGCGTGAGCATGGCCTGACATACCTGCCCCCGGCGGTGCCCAATGACGTTGACTGGGACCAGTTGCCGGCCCGTGAAACCGTTCTGGTGCGCGGCATGGGATTGAACTTTTTTGACGTTCTGGGCCAGCTGACACAGGGGCGCGGCGGCACGTTTGAGGCCACCGGGAAACCGGCGGGGGAGGCGTTGCGGTATGTGGCGTCCGGGCGTGAACCGGTCATTGTCGGGGCGTCACGGCGCGGGACTCCTTACCGTGCGAAGGCGGAGCTGGCCAGCTACTACCCTGCAAGTGTGAGCCTGCGTTTCCTGTGCGAGGATGCCGTGGCTTCGATCCGGGCCATGGGAGCCACCGCCGGGTTTGACCACGATATTTGGCCGTTGCTGTACCGGGACACGCTCTGGGCGTACTACACCACCTTGGCCAGGACCCGCCCGGACACGGTGAGTGCCCCTTTGCTGCCGGCATTGGATGCGCTGCTGCATGTTGGGCTCGACGGCGGGGACCCGGGGTGGCAGAGCCGACTCACGGAGTTGCTGGGCAAGGGTGTGCAAGACGGGCTGGTGCTCGATCTGGAAGGGTTGGCCAGGCCGTTAGCTGCGCACCGGCTGCGGGCCGGGGCTGGGCATCGCTTCGCCACGCATGCGGACATGGATACGGCGGTTCTGGAGTACCTTTGCGCCGATGCGGCCGGGTCGGCACTGGGGGAGGATGATCCTACCAAAATGGCTATCGGGGCGTTAAATGCCGGGCGGGCTGTGATTAAATCGCTCGTGGCCGATCGCGGCATCACTCAAAGTTCTTGGCTGGGGGAGTTGCGCGGCTGGTTTGAAGGCTTCGTGGAGGGTCTGGCCAGCGGTCCGCCCGCGATCCGTGTTGAGCAACTGGCTGCGCTGGTGCGTGCCGGGGTGGTCCATTTTGTTGGCCCTGACCCAGTATTTCGCGTCCAGCACGGGGTGTTCACAGCCGTTTCTCCGTGGGTGGCTGATGCGCCGTGGGAAGCCAAGCATTTGGTAGAGGCGCTTGCCCCGGCCAACAACGTACAAGGCAGTGCGTCCACGCTGTTGGCGAACCTGCTGGCCGAGGGCGCCGTCCGTCCCCGCATGATGATGGCCTCCGACGGCGGGCCCGTGGTCACGAGCGGGCTGGACGTAAGCGCCCCGCCGTACCGCCCGTTGGATGGGACAGGTGCGCCTGTCCAGGGCATGTATGTGCTGGGCCTGCAGCTTTCCTCCACGCAGTGGGGTACCGCCATCGCGGCGGAGGCGTCGGCGCAGTACCGCAGCGGCTATAGCACGCTGCTGGATGCGGATGCTATCGCCGTGGACATCCTCGACTGAACGCTATCCCACCATTGGCGCGATTTTCGCGAACGTTATCTCTCCTTTGGCGTGTTTTGGCGGACGCTCTCGCAGCAAGGGAATGCTCCGGTTAAAGTGCCGCGCCCGTCCCCTCGAGACGAGGGAACGGGCGCGGTGGCATGGTTCAGCGACGGTTAGTGGCGTGCCTCCTTGCGTCGGCTTGCCATGGCCACGGCAACTCCGGCCCCCACCAGGACCAAGGCACCCAGTCCCAGCGGAAGCGCGGTGGCTCCCGTGTTAGCCAGGTTGCCCGAGCCGTTGCCGGTGCCACCGCCTGCTGTACTCGTCGCAGAAGGCGAGGTGCCCGGAGCGGAGGTGCCCGGAGCGGAGGTGCCCGGAGCCGTGCTGGAGCCGGTGGGGCTCGGTGACGCCGTATCCGTGGGTGTTCCCGCATCCGCCGTCACCGGAATGGTGATGGGCAGGCGGGCGTACGTTCCGCCGTCGGTGGTGATGGTGAGACGGCCGCCGTTGAGCGTTTTCGGCATTTTGAACTTCAAGTCCGCAGAGCCGTTATTGACGATAAAGATATTCTCTATGGGTTGCTGAACCGCCGCTCCGCTGCCCGAGTTTTCGTACCGAACAGTGACCTTCGTGGAGACGGGGGTTCCGAGTGAGGTCAGATCCAGCTTTTTCAGCGTGAGCGTAACCACCTGGCCTTCCTTGACCGTGGACGGTGCGCCCACAACGTCCACGCCGCGGCGGGCAAAGTCAGGTGCTATCGGAGCTTCGGCAGGCTTCGCCCCGAGGTACGCAATCCAGGCGTCGCGGTCAATGAGGCCGGAATCCTTGGTGTTGGTGCCTTCGGTGAAGACGCGGAAGTTATCCCCGCCCGTTGCCAGGAAGCTGAACGTACCCACACGGTAAGAGCGTTCCGTATCCAGCGGCGCGCCATTGATGACCACAGAGGTGATGTGATCGCCCAGCGCACGGGAGGAATCGTAGGTGTAGTCCACGTTGGAGGACAGTCCCAGATTCAGGAACGGGCGGCTGGGGATGGTGCCATCCGCGTTGGTCTGCCACTGCTGCTCCAGCATGGTTTTCACCTGCGCTCCCGTGAGGGAGGTGGTCCACAGGTTATTCACAAACGGCAGCACCGCGTTGGCGTTGGCGTAGGTGACCACCCCGTCCTCGAGGCCTGCGTTCTTGTACAGCAGGTCCGCACGGAGTCCGCCGGGATTGACCACGCCAATCTCGGCTCCACCGGTCTGCTCACTCTTGAGCGCATCCAAGAGGGAGTTGCCCACCAGGTTACCCAGGGTGGACTCGCTGGAACGGTCGTCACGGCTGTACTTGCCGCTTGCCGCATCGAAGGTCTGCGCCGTGGTGATGTCGGCAGAGATCTTGCCTACTGGAACACTGCCGGCAATCTTTGCGGCCTCCAAAGCCGCATCCGTGATGGCCTTGACCTCGGCAACACGCGGGAAAGCGGCCACCAAGAGTGAGTCATCAACCTTGCTGCGTGCCACATTGGACTGCGTGTAGGAGAGAACCTTGTTGTTGGCATCAACTTGCAGCTTGACCTGACCAATGAACTCGCCGTAGCTTCCGGTCTGGAGTATGGGGCGGGTCTTCAATACGGCATCGCTGGCAACGCCGGGGATGGGGGCATCCCAGGCGTACTGCTTGTGAGTGTGGCCCGTGAAGATGGCGTTGACCGAGGCGCTGGTCTTCGTCACAATTTCAGCGAACGCGCCTCCTGCGGCCAGTTCCTGCTCAAAGGTTGCCCCGTCCGGGGTCCCTGCACCGGCACCTTCGTGGTATTCAGCCACGATGACGTCCGCGAGTTTTCCGTCGGTGATCTTTTTGGCAACCCGGTTGACAGCTTCAACAGGGTCACCGAATTCCAGCATAGAGATGCCGGACGGGGTCACCAGTGTGGGGGTTTCCTCGGTGATGGCACCAATGATGGCAACCTTCACACCGTTGACGGTGATGATCTTGTATTCATCAAGCACCGGGGTGGTGGTTCCCTTGGCGTAAACGTTGGCGCCTAGGTAGCTCCAGTTGGCTGCGTCTTGGACGCGCCCTTCCAAATCAGCCCAGCCCTTGTCAAACTCATGGTTTCCAACAGCGGAAGCACTCAGGTCCAGGGCGTTCAGGACATCGATGGTGGGCTTATCGTCCTGCGAGGCAGAAGCGAACAAGCTGGCACCGATGTTATCTCCCGCCGAGAGGAACGCCGTGTTGGCGTCGCCCGAGGCGGCCCGGAGCTGTTCCACTGTGCCAGCGAACTTGACCGTGTTGGAGTCGATGCGGCCGTGGAAATCATTGATGTTCAGGAGGTTGATTTCCTTGGGTGCGCTCGCCGCAGCAGCAAGGTTCAAGCCAACCACAACGGGGTCGTGGTCGGAGGCGGCAAAAGCCGAGGTGTCATAGAAGTCCGTGACGTTGGAGTTGTAGCGGCTGTATCCCATGGCGATGGACTCGGTGGAGTTGATGTTCCAAATGTCCGCACCCGTGACGAATGCGTCCAGTGCCGGGGTAGCCACAATGTGATCCAGTGAGCCCACCAGTCCGCCGAAGGCGTAGGAGTGCTTGCCCGTCTTGGCGCCCTGGTCCACGTATCCTGCCGCAGCCATGAGCAGCATGGGATCTTCAAAGGTGTATGAGTTGAAGTCACCCATGAGCAGGACCTTGTCGGTGCCTTGAGCGCTCTGCTGGGCATTGGAGAACTTCACTAGGGCTGTAGCTTGTGCCGTGCGGGCAAGGTTGGAGTTGCCCTGGCCCTTGTCAATGTCATCCGGTGTTGCGGGGGAACCCTTGGACTTGAAGTGGTTGGCAATCAGAATGACCTTCGCGCCCTCGCCGTTCCCTGCAAGGGTGAAGGCCTGAGCCAACGGCTGGCGGGCAATGCCGGTGAAGGCAGGGTCATCCAGGATGACTGAGGCACCTACCGGTTTAGCAACTGCCACCTTGTAGATGAAGGCAGTGCGGATCACGTCCTCGATCTCCACTGAGGGGCGCTGGTCCACGCCGGGTGAGCGGACGTAGTCCCACACTCCGGGGCTCTGAACGTTCAGTGCCGCCACCAGGGTGGCCAGGGCGAAATCGCGGTCCTCGCCGAACTTGGCGGAGTTCTCAATTTCCTCCAGTGAGAGCACATCGGCCCCTGACTGGTGGATGCCGGCAACAATTTTCGCCTGCTGGCGTGTGAGGTTTGCGGCATTGGCAGCACCACGTTGGAGGCAGCCTGTCCGCACTGTAATGGGGTTGCCTGCACGGTCATTGTAGAACTGGCAGGAGGCGTTCTTATCGCCAGTCTGCGTGAAGTAGTTCTGGACGTTGAACGTGGCAACCTTGAGGTCCCCGCCGACAGCGGAGGGTGCCTGGACCCGGTTGTTACCGAAGGCGATGGGCTGAACGGCTTCTGCGTTGGCAGGTGTCAGTGCCTCCAACGGCTGGAACTTGTAGGCGTTATTGCGGTTGTCAAAGATCACGTTCGTTGCGAACTCGGCGGTGGAGCCCACCCGCATCGGTGTTGCTGCGCTCAACCACGGCAGTGGAACCGACTGGCCGGCGGCGTTGAGGAAGTTGGTGCTGGCGCCGTCGTCGAGCCTGATGGTCTTGGCGGCGTTGGTGGCAATCGTGGCGGTGTGTGCAGCGGAGCCAACCGGACCCACAGCGGCGGGCTGGAGCAGCACCTTGGTGCCTACTGCCAGGCCAACTTCGCCGTAGTTATTCAGCGTGTAGTTGTCGGTGATGGTGAATTCGCCCTGGGGTGCCACGAGCATACCCTCAAGGGCTTCGCGTCCTTCTGTGGTTTCCGGGACACTGACGACGGCGGCCTTGACCTCTGTCGCTGCCTCGTCCAGTACCGTCATACCATCGGCCGGGACGTCAATTTCGGTGGTGGTGGTGTCCGTGGCACCACCAAATTCCTTCACGAGTCCGCTCACCTGAACATAATCACCAATCTTGACCCTGGCTACGGTGCCGGGTGAGTAGACGAACACGCCGTTGGAGGCTTTGTGGGTGGCCATGTCCAGATCGCCACCGGTGCCGGGAGTCTGGATGAAGTAGCCGTCGAAACCTCCGGTGGGGTAGGCCGCCGTGACCTTGCCCTTGGTGGTGACAGTGGAGCCTTCAAAGGCGCTCTTGGCGCCTTCACCCTGGATCTCGGCGATGGTCTTGTTGCCGGCGTCCTCCGGCGGCTTTGGCGGTTCTACCCCGCCAGCCGTGCCGGTGGGGGTGGGAGCTGCGGTGGTGAAGTCGGCGGAATTGTTATCCGTGTCCACTGCATCAGTTCGGTTTAGCGAGCTGGTGACGCTTGCATTGGTGGTTGGGTCAGTTTCGAAAGTATTGCTGGCGCCGTATCCGAGGACATCGACGATGCCAGCAACATCTACTAGTGAACCAATGGGTAGAGGTGAGGGGGCTGCGGGCTGGTTGGAGAGGATGAGAGTTCCGGCCGCTCCGGCCGGGCTGATGCTTGCACTATCGACGTCCGCCGCTGGCAGATCCAGCCCTGCCGGATTGGTGCCGCCGTTGGCCGCGCCCTTGACCAGAAAGTAGTCATGGGACTTGATGGTGCCGCTGAGCTGTGCGGAGCCGTTCGGTCCGCCGGTGCCTCCTGAAGACCGGTACTGCAGTGACCAGCCGCTCAGGTTGATGTCTGCATTTGTGGGGTTGTACAACTCCACGAATTTATTTTTGAAGCTGGCGTTCGCGCTGCCACCGTTGAGGTACGCCTCGTTGATGATGACGTTGGGTACCGCTGGTAGAGCCGCGAGTGGAGCGGCAGGGGCGCGATTTCCTTCCGTTCCCAGTTCCGCCGCGGATTCGGTTGGTTCGGGGGCATCGTTGGCAAGGGCTGGCGAGATCGCCAACGGCGCCACGGCCAGACCGAAGGCCAAGGCGGCCCCCAATCCTGCCTTGTAGAAGTTACTGCTCGTCATGTCTCCAACTCTCGAAAGGGTGGCACACCGTTGTGCCGTGAGTGATGATGAACCGCAGCTTTGGCTCAGTGAACGGCAAAGAGCAATCCCAGAGAGCGAACTGCGGAAGCGTTAATGAGCCAAGCACATAGATGTGAATCATTCATGAACTAGTGGCTTCGGTCAAGCAAATACAAGGGTTTTGTGCGGAAGTGGGCACATGTGGGAGTAAAAGTAACATCGATCGGGGTATGCCCGCATAGGGGAGCTGGAATCCGAAAAAAAGATATTTTGAAACTTGATTCCAGAAAAGTGTTGCCCAAGTCACAAACTTAAACTAGAGTCTAGTTTCAGTTAACAAATGTCCCGCTCGTCGGACCGCTTCCCTTCAGGAACGGTTCGGCCGTGATTTTGGAGTGATTCAATGCCTTTGTCCCTCACAGAAGAGCACGCCGATCTGGCTGCCGCAGTTTCAGACTTCGCGGACCGGTTCGCCGACGTCCTGCAGACCCGTGAACTGTTCGAGGCCTACGGCGCCGGCGGCCGCCCGGCGCACTGGGGCGAACTGGTGGACAACGGACTCCACGCCCTGCACATCAGCGAAGAGCGCGGGGGACAAGGCGGAACTGTCGCCGACACCGCAATCGTGGTCGAGGAGTTCGGCCGCCGACTGGTGCCCGGCCCCTACGTTTCCACCGTCCTGGCAAGTGCTGCTGTCGCGGCCGCCGCCGAATGCAAGGCCTCCACACACGGCCTGGATGTGTTCGCGGAGGGTGCCACGGGTGCCTTGGCCATGCCCGCCGCCACGCTCACAGCCCTTGCCACAAGTACAGGGTGGATCATGAACGGGCGCACGGCTGTGGCGTCACTGCTCTCGGCAGAACAGCTAGTGGTTGGATTCACCGACGGCACACACACCCGCTTCGCCCTTATTGAGGCCGAGCGGGCCGGGGTGGCCAAGGTGTCCGCAAGCTGCACCGACCTGACTCGCGACGCCGGCACTCTGGTGATGGAGAGCGTGGTCATCGGCGCCGACGACATCCTGGCCGGGCTGGGCCTGGGCCACGTTGAAACCCTGCAGGCGGGCCTGCTCGCCGCAGAGGCTTCGGGAATCATGCGGTGGGCCGTGGAGGTTTCCACGGACTACGCCAAGATCCGCGAACAGTTCGGCAAGCCCATCGGCTCCTTCCAAGCCGTCAAGCACAAGTGCGCCAACCTGCTCATCGCCGCCGAACTGGCAACCGCCGCAGCGTGGTCGGCCTTGGTGGCCTTGGACCAGGACGCGGACCAGCAGGCGTTGGCCGCCGGGTCCGCACGGGAGGCCGCCATTGCCCAGGCCGTGGACGCAGTCACCGAGGCTGTCACCATCTTGGGCGGGATCGGCTACACCTGGGAGCACGACGCCCACCTGTACCTGCGCCGCGCCATGACCCTGGCCGCACAGGTGGCACCGGCCAGGGCCGGCATAGCCTCCGTTGGCCGTGTTGCGCTGGAGCTGGACCGCCGCATCGATATTGAACTCCCCGATGAGGATCCCGCCTTCCGCCAGCGCATCGCCGGGCTCCTGGACCAAGCCGCCGCCATGAAGAATGAGCACGACGGCGGACGCTGGAACTCGCGCGGTACGCAGCGGACATTCCTCGCTGAGAACGGCCTCGCGGCCCCGCACTGGCCCGCCCCCTATGGCTTGGCAGCCTCCCCAGGGGAGCAGGTGATCATCTCCCAGGAATACGCCCGGCGGAATCTCATCCAGCCGTCGTCGGTCATTGGCGAATGGGCCATGCCCACCGTCCTGGCCTTCGGCAGCGAGGAGATCAAGGAAAAGTTCGCACTCCCCACACTGCGGGGCGAGCTCATCTGGTGCCAGCTCTTCTCGGAGCCTGGCGCCGGTTCAGACCTGGCCGGGCTGTCCACACGTGCCAATAAGGTGGAGGGCGGCTGGGAGCTCAAGGGACAAAAGGTGTGGACCTCCGGGGCGCACGAAGCCGATTGGGGCATTTGCCTGGCCCGCACCGACGCCGACGTGCCCAAGCACAAGGGGCTCAGCTACTTCCTGATGGACATGCGCAGCACCGGCGTGGACATCCAGCCTCTGAAGCAGTCCACGGGCGATGCGGAATTCAACGAAGTCTTCCTGGACTCCGTGTTCGTGCCCGACGCCTACCTGCTCGGCGAACCTGGCCAGGGCTGGCGCATCACGGCCACCACCTTGCAAAACGAGCGCACCCAAATCTCCTCCGGAGTATCCGCCGGCGCCGAGGAATCCCTGCGTGAGCTCATCCGGGAGCAGGGGTACTGCGCAACGGAGGAGGAGGCCTTCACCGAGCTGGCCCGCATCGTGGCTCTCAGCAGCGCCATCGGTGCTCTGAACCTGCGTGAAACCCTCCGCCAGGTCAACGGCCTCCAGCCCGGGGTCGGCTCGTCCCTGGCCAAGGTTGCCCACGCCAGGCTGTCCCGCGAAGCAGCCACCCGTGTGTTGCAGTTGGCCGGTCAGGGCGCCCTGTTTGCCCAGGCCCCGGGCGACGCGGTCACCGGGATGCTGGGTGTCCCGCAGGTCCTCATTGGCGGGGGGACCGTTGAAATCCAGCTCAACGTCATTGCCGAACGCATCCTCGGCCTGCCGCGCGGCTAGGCCGGAAACACAGCCAGGCCGGCTGTGGGAATAGAACGTCAACACTCCATGCTTCACCGAAAGGACACCTTTTCGCATGACAACGATGACAGGCGAGGCCACTCCCTTGCAGAACATTCACACAGCAGGCGCCGCAGGCGCTGCGGACTCCACAGCGCAGGGCAAAGCAGTGCAGAATACGGCCGTGCAGAACCTTGACACGGCCCGGCTGCGCGAGCTCGTTGAGCCGCGGAGCATTGTGATCATTGGCGCCAACACGAAGTCCAGCTGGTCCCACTTCACGCACAGCAACCTGATGGAAGGCGGCTTTGCCGGGGAACTGTTCATGGTCAACCGCCGCGGTGAGGAGTGCCACGGGCAGCGCTCCTACACTTCCATTGCGGAGCTGCCTGCGGTTCCCGATCTGGCCATTGTGCTCACAGGTACCAACTCGTTGGAGACCGTGCTGGAAGAGGCCCGGGTCAAGGGCATCCGGAACCTTATCCTGCTGGCCTCGGGCCTCGGCGAGGCGGGGCCGGAGGGTGCGGCGCTGCAGGAGCGGCTGGTGGAGCGCGCCCGCAATGCCGGACAGCTGATCCTGGGCCCCAATAACCTTGGTTTTATCAACTCCCACGCCAAGGTCGCCGCGTTCAGCCACATGACGCAGATGCCCATGATCGCAGGAGGGGTCGGTGTCGCCAGTCAGTCCGGTGCCCTGGCCATCTACCTGTTGCCGTACATGGCCTCCCGCGGGGTGGGATGCTCGACGGCGGTCACGGTAGGCAACGAGGCCATGGTCTCGGCCATTGACGTCATGGACATGCTGGTGGAGGACGAAAACACACGGGTCATCGCCGCTTACCTGGAACAAATTTCCAACCCGGAACGGTTCCTCGCCGTGGCCGAAAGGGCCCGCCTGGCCGGCAAACCGATCGTAGTATTCAAGGCCGGCCGGGGCGAAGCCTCAGCCCGCGTGGCCGCCGCCCACACCGGTTCGCTGGTGGGCGATGACAAGGTTATTGACGCAGCCTGCAAGCAGTTCGGTGTTGTGCGGGTGGACAACATTGAAGACCTGGTGGCCACCGCCGGCATCATGGAATCCTATGGCGCCCTGTCCGGAAACCGGGTGGGTGTGGTCACCGGATCCGGTGCTATGTGTGCCTTGATCGCGGAGAAAGCCGAACTAGCTGGCCTGGAACTACCGACACCCGCAGACGCCACCGTCCGTGCCCTGTACGACGCCGGGCTCCCCTCTTTCTCCACGATCAACAACCCGATGGACACCACCGGCTATATTTCGGTGGATCCGACCATCATCACCAAGGCCAACCAGTGCTTCATCGACGACGAGAACTTCGACTTCATCGTGGTCAACAGCTCCTGGCCGGAGAACCAGCTGATGGCAGACATGGGCCGGTTGAACCAGGACGAGTTGCACCGCCAGCTCACGTCATCGACAAAGCCGGTCATCGGCATGAGCTTTTTGCCCACCACCGTCACAGAATTTGGGCGCGCTTTCGCCAACGAGCATGGCCTGCCGCACTCCTCGGACTCCTTTGACCGCGGCATCCCGGCCGTGGCCCGCAGCGCCTGGTGGAGTAAGCGCTCGGATGAACTCACCACAGACCCGGCCGTGGCGCCGGCGGAAGTGATTGAGAAGCCCGCAGGGGCTCAGACGTGGACCGAAATTGAGGCTGGCGCGTTCCTGCGCAAACACGGGGTGCCCTACGTCCCCGCTGCGATCGCAACCTCCGAAGAGGAGGCCGTGGCCGCAGCCGGGGACATGGGCTACCCCGTGGTCCTGAAGATCGCCTCCGAAGACATTGCGCACAAGACCGAAGTGGGCGGAGTCCGGCTCATGCTCCGTGACGCCGCGGCCGTCGCCGAGGCGTACAACTTCATCATGACATCCGTGGCGGACCTGGCCCCGGGTGCACACATCCAAGGTGTTGCCGTCTCTCCCATGCGGCCCGCCGGCAATGAGCTACTCGTAGGCGTTGTCCGGGACCCGCAATGGGGACTGGTGCTCGCCGTCGGATTTGGCGGGGTCATGGTGGAGATCCTCAAGGACTCCGCACTGCGCCTGTTGCCCGTGGGGCCGGCCGAGATCCGCCGCATGCTCGAATCCCTCAAGGGCATCGAATTGCTGACCGGTTTTCGTGGCGGCGCAGCCACAGACCTGGACAAGCTGGCCGAGACCATCTTCCGGATTTCCCAGGTGGCAGTGGGCCTCGGCGACGAGCTTGAAGAGCTGGAAATCAACCCGCTGCGCGTTGCCGGCGACGAGATTGAAGCCCTCGACGCCCTGATCCGCTGGAAGCAGCAGTCATGAAAGGCCCCGAACACGGCCGCACTAAGGCCCGGTGGTACCGTTGATGGTCAACCGGATATTCACGCAGGAGGCGAGTCATGACCGGAGTGCTATCTGGGGAAAGGACCGAGCTTCCCGCTTATCAAAAGCTGCGGCGGCAACGGATCCTGGACGCCGCCAAATCGCTGCTGCGCGACCACGACTACGAATCGATCCAGATCCGCGATGTGGCCGCAGAGGCCAACGTGGCCCTGGGCACGCTGTACCGGTACTTCACCTCGAAGGAACACCTGTACGCGAATGTTGTGTACGACTGGAGCGTGCCGTTCAACTCGATGGACCAGTCATGGGCGGAGCACCAAGGCACCACGGAGCGGATCAGTCAGCGGCTTCGCATGGCCCTGGCCGCGTTCGAGAAGCAGCCGAACTTCTACAAGGCGATCCTGATGCTGCGCGCCACGTCCGATCCGGAGGTTTCCGAGCTCATGCACCGGCTTGGAACAGTGCTCGAGCAACCGATCCACTCGGACCTCTCCATGTTCTTGGACGACGAGGCGGCGGACATCACCGCCATGGTCTGGTGCGTGTTGATGGATCTGGTGGCCAGGCTGCTGTCGGGGGACAAGACGCTCACCGAGGCGCACCGGATCTTGGACAGGTTTGTCCAGATGATCGGCCTGCGGCTGGCACAGTTCGAGGTTGGGGCGCACTAGCCGGTCAGGCTGGGGGGCTCCTATGAGCGCCCACGAACTGGACCACTTGGCCATTGCGGTGCCTGCCTGGGAACCGGCGGGGGCGCTGCTGAACCGCCAGCTGGGAGCGCGCTGGGCCAGCGGTTTCAAGATGGAAGCGTTCAGCCCGTGCCAGTTGGCCGTTGCCGATGACATGCGTCTGGAACTTCTGGAACCTGGCAGCGGGGAACACTCGTTCATTCAGCGTTTCCTCACCGAGATTGACGGTCAGGGCGGACCCCACCACATCACCTTCAAGGTCCATGACATCCGGGCCGCCATTGCGGGAGCACAGGAGGCCCGGATCGAGCCGATCCTGGTGAACCTGGCACATCCGCAATGGCAGGAAGCATTTCTGCACCCCCGGGATACTGGCCTCGGGTTCCTGGTCCAAATGGTCCAGGCGCCGCTGAGTGTGGAGGAGCTCACCGCCACCTCCGACGGCGGAACCCTCACCTGCCCGTGGGAACAGACGGACACGGCGGCCCTGCGCATTCCACTCATTTACGGCCACGTCGCCGACTTGTCCCGGGTACGGACGGTCCTGTGCGGGGTGCTCGGCGCCAAGGAGTACGGCGCCGGCACTTCAGCCGCCGGCTTCCAGTGGGACGCGGGTGCGGACCTGTTGCTGACGGAAACCGGAGCAGACGGTGAAAGCTTCGGCATTGCCGGCCTGTTGGCCGTGGACGCGGCAGCGGACTGGTCCCGCGGGGATGTTCCGGAACAGCTGGATGCACTGCTGGCCAGCGGCACGGTTCACCCGGGCATCGGCCTGAAAATCTCCATCCTGCAGGGCGCCATCCTGCAGGGCCGCCCGGCCGGAACAGGGACCTAATTCCAGCAGCACCGCCAGGTGCCATTTCCCGGCAGTACGCCAGCCAACTACACCCAACAAACCACCACACCATCATCGAGTGCACCCGAAAACAGGGGCAGCGGATGAAAAACGAACAATTATTTGAGGAGATCACCATGGGACTTCGAGGAGAAGCCGCAATCCTTGGTTTTTACGAATTGCCGCCGCAGCGCAAGCTGGCCCGCGAAAAAACCTTCAACCTGGAACAGTGGGCCAGATTGTCAAAGGCCGCGCTGGACGATGCCGGGTTGGACGCCACGGACGTGAACGGTATTGTCACACCTTTGATTGGTGAAGCGAGCATGTTTGTGCCCTCCACCATCACCGAATACCTGGGCATCGACGCCAACTTTGCCGAGATCGTGGACCTGGGCGGGGCCGGCTCTGCCGCAGCCGTCTGGCGGGCCGCGGCCGCCGTCGAACTCGGTTTGTGCGACGCCGTCCTAGTCACCTTCCCGGGGACGCACGAGGTACCCACCCACGAACGTCACCCCTTTGTCATGGAGGATTCCATGTACTTTGGCGCCTCCTCCAACAAGTACGGTTCCCCGCAGGCCGAATTTGAGATCCCCTACGCCAACCTTGGTCAGAACGGCCCCTACGCCCAGATCGCCAAACGCTACGGCCACGAGTTCGGTTACGACGAGCTGGCCATGGCGAAGATTGCCGTGGACCAGCGCACCAACGCCTGCGCCACCCCCGGCGCCGTCTTCCATGGGAAACCCATCACGGCCCAGGACGTCCTGGACTCGCCCATGGTCGCGGACCCGCTGCACATGCTCGAAATTGTGATGCCCTGTCAGGGAGGCGCCGCCGTCGTCATTGGCAACAAGAACATGGCGGCCAAGTCCAAAAACCGTCCCGTCTGGATCAAAGGATTCGGTGAACGGGTGCCCTACAAGACACCTACCTATGCGCGGGACCTCATGTATTCGCCCATGGTCCATGCCGCGGATCAGGCGTTCACCATGGCCGGGATTGGCCGGGATGAGGTGGACATGGTCTCCATTTACGACTGCTACTCCATCACCGTGCTCATGAGCCTAGAAGATGCCGGTTTTGCTGAAAAGGGCAAGGGCATGCAGTTCGTCAATGAGCACGACCTCACGTTCCGGGGCGATTTCCCGGTGAACACGGCCGGTGGCCAGTTGTCGTTCGGCCAGGCGGGCATCGCCGGCGGCATGCACCACGTGATTGACGGCGCCCGCCAGATCATGGGACGCGCCGGAGAAGCACAGGTCGCGGACTGCAACCGCGCCTTTGTCACCGGCAACGGCGGCATCATGAGCGAGCAAACAGCACTGATTTTTGAAGGGGAATAGGAACACACCATGAGCACCACCTACACACAGCCCGTTTTGACACCGCCGCTTCCGGTCCCCACCCCGATCACCAAGCCTTTCTGGGATGCCCTGGCCGAGCACAAGGTGCGCATCCAGTACTCCCCGTCCCTGGGCGAGTACATCTTCTACCCCCGCCCGCTCGCGCCGCGCACCTTGGCCGACGATCTGCAATGGCGTGAGATCTCCGGGGCCGGAACCCTCTACACGTACACGATCACTACTCGTCCGGTGGCGCCGCACTTCGCGGCATCGGGGCCCATGGTCCTGGCCGTGGTGCAGTGGGATGAAGGCCCCAAATTCTCCACAGAGTTGGTTAACGTGGCCCATGAGGACATCCAGATCGGCATGCGGGTTAAGCCCGTGTTCTGCGACTACCCCGAAGCGGACGTCACCATGCTCCGCTACGAGCCGGAGGCCTGAGATGGGTATCGCAACGGAAGAGCAGCGCCCCGCAATTGTGCTGCCGGAGGTGACACTGCCGGAGGTGACGCTGCGTATTGGCTCCACCACGCGCAGCACAGGTGCCGGCACCTACCACCACATCAACCCTGCCACGGGAGTTCCCGACGCTGTTGTGCCGCTGGCTGGCGCCGCCGATGTTGACGAAGCCGTTCGAAGCGCACACGAGGCATTTGCGGTGTGGAAGGCAACACCAGCCGGGACACGTGCCCGTGCACTGCTTACACTCGCCCGGCTGGTAGAGGAGCACACCGCGGAATTTGCCGCACTCGCCACCGCCGATAACGGCACACCACAGGCCACCGCGGCGGCGATGGTGGGTGCCGCGGCGGAATGGATCCGCTACTACGGCGGCTGGGCGGACAAGCTGCCCCTGGGCCGCGTCACCTCCGTGGCCGGTGCCGGCGGTTCCTTCGGGCACACGCTGCGCCAGCCCTACGGCGTGATTGGGGTGGTCATCACCTGGAACGCACCACTGATGTCCTTGGCCATGAAGGTCCCGGCCGCGTTGGCGGCAGGGAATACCGTGGTGGTCAAGCCGAGTGAATTGACGCCGTTCAGCGCCATGCTCTTCGCCGATCTGGTCCGCGAGGCCGGCATTCCCGACGGCGTGTTCAACGTGCTCACCGGCGGCGCCGAGGCCGGTGCTGCGCTTGTCTCGCATCACCTGGTCAAGAAGGTGACGTTCACGGGCGGCCCCGACACTGCACGGAAGATCACCGCGGCCTGCGCCCAGACGTTCAAGCCCGTCGTGTTGGAACTGGGCGGCAAGTCGGCGAACCTGGTGTTTGCCGACGCGGATCTGGACGCCGCGGCCCTGCATGCGGCCTTCATGGCGTTTGGCATCATGACCGGCCAGGCCTGTGCCCTGCCCACGCGGCTGCTGGTGCAGGATTCCATCCACGATGAGTTCGTGGCCAAGGTGGCGGCCATCGCCGGATCCTTCAAGGTGGGCAGCCCACTGGAACTGGACACCATCTGCGGACCTGTCATCAACCAGGGTGCCATCGATCGCATTGAGGCCATGGTGGCCCAGGCCCGGAACGACGGCGCCCGCATCCTCACCGGCGGCACCCGCCTAGGCGGTGAGCTGGCAGATGGCTACTACTATCCGCCAACGGTGGTGGCGGACGTTGACCGGGACAGTGAGCTGGCCCGGCAGGAAGTCTTTGGCCCCGTCCTGGCCGTTATGCGCTTTAGCGACGAAGCCGACGCCGTGGCCCTGGCCAACAGCACCGACTACGGACTCTCAGGCTATGTATGGACCTCGGATGCCAAGTGCGCCATGAGGGTCGTGGAGCAGCTGGAAACTGGTGAAGTGGTGGTCAATGGCGCACCCAACGCGGTGGCCGAGCGCCCCTTCGGCGGTATTGGCCACTCGGGCACCGGCAACGAAGGCGGGTTGGAGGGGCTAGAGGAGTTCTTCTGGACTAAGTCCGTCGCCTACGGCACCAACTAGGCGCCCTGCCTGGCGCTCCTGTTCCACCCTGCATGTGCCCTTTCTGCATGTCCCCTTTGCCCTGCGGCGCACCCCTGACGGTGTGCCGCAGGCAAGCGTGTCAAAAACCGTCGTCACCGCCGCATGAGGTGGTGTGGGCCGGGAATGGCCGGCACGTCATCTTCGTGTTCGTCCGCCGTTCCAAGGAATGTTCGTTACATTGCCCACCAATTCCTTCAGGGCACAACCACTTTCTTTTCAGCACACCCACGAAAGGCTGGACGAAGATGTCCTTCGCTAATCTCCGGAAACCCGGAACCCTGAACACCCTCAAACGGCCCGGATTCGCCGCCGTCGTGACAGTTCTCATCCTGGCCGAAGTTGTCTCGGCCTTTGAATTATCCATGATGTACGTAACACTGCCCACGCTGATCAAAGAATTCAATGTGGATGCCAGCACGGTTGCCTGGGTTGTCACGGCCTACCTGCTGGTCTCCGCCTCAGCCGGTGTCATGGGCGGACGCTTCGGTGACATGTACGGCCGGCGTAAGGTCATGATCATCGTGTTGATGATCGCCTTTGCCGGCTCGCTGATCTCCCTGATTGGAGGCAGCCTGGGCATGATCATCCTGGGCCGTGCCATTCAGGGCACGGCCGGTGCCTTGATGGGGCTCGCCTTTGGCCTGGCACGTGAACACATGGCCAAAGAACGGATCCCCGTGGGTGTCTCCATGATCGGAGCCTCGGCCTTGATTGCAGGTGCAGGAGGTGCGCTCATTGCCGGCATCATGATCCAGGTCTTCTCCTGGCACCTGATCTTCATCTTCTCCGCGATACTTGCCGTGGTTGCCGCCGTCGCCATCCTGGCCGTCATTCCCCGCGACACCCTGATTCCCAGCAAGGAAAAGCCCGACTACCTAGGTGCCGTGCTGCTGCCGATCGCAGTCAGCGCCATCCTGCTAGCACTTTCCGGGGCCTCGAAGACGGGGTTTGGTTCAGTGCAGTTCCTAGGCCTGATCACCGCAGGCATCGTCGTTACGGCCATCTGGGTGTGGTGGGAGCTGCGCGTTGAGTCTCCCATTGTGAATTTGAGGATGTTCAAGAACCGCCAGGTCGCGCTCGTCATGACGGCCACCATGCTCGCTGCCCTCGGACCCATCGGCGGCATGTCCGTCCCCACCCAAATGGTCCTCCAATACCCGACGACGTTGGGCTTTGGCCTCGGTTTCGCCCCTGCACTCGCCGGCATTTTCAGTGCGCTGACGGCCGTTGTCGGCTACCTGTTCTCTCCGCTGGGTGGCAAGCTGGCCTTCCGCTTCGGTGCACGCTCCGTTTTCATTGGTGGACTGTGCCTCATGGCGGCGGCCATTCCCATCATCTTGCTCACCTATGGCAACGTGGTGGCATTCTGCCTGGCCATGGCATTGAACGGCATTGGCGTCTCCCTGACCTTCGGCGCCCTGCCGAACGTTCTCATTGAGGCGATCCCAGAAACCCACACCTCGGAAACTGCCGGCACCAACACGATGGTCCGCAACATTGGCCAGTCCGCCGCCACTGCCATCGGGGCCATGATCCTTGCCAGCTACCAGAACCCGGAAACCACCATCGTGGCCCAGGGCGGCATCAGCGCAAGCTTTGTCTTTGTGCTGGTGTTCGCCATCCTGGCCGTGCTCGTTGCCCTGTTCCTGAAACGCCGTCCGGTGCAGTGGGTCCCGGAAACCACCCAAGAACGTTCCACGCGGCGCGGAACTCTGGCCAAGGATCCCGTGCCGGCTGCCAACTGAGTTGGGCCGCGCAGCCTAGAAGGTGCCCTAAACGCCGCACCATTAACAACCACTGCACACAATCGGGCGCCCTGCGCATCCCTATCTGGGAAGCGGCAGGGCCCCTTGTTGTATGTGCCGGGGCCCAGCCCGGGGAGCGGGGTGGACAAATGATACCGGCACAACCATAGACAAGAACTAGAATCTCGTTATAGTATTTCATATAGAGTGATCCACGCCACCTTTGGGTGGCCGTCTGAATCGTTGGGGAGAATCCCCATGAAAGGAGCAGGACTGTGGCGATCCACATGCACAACATTGGGAAGATGAGTGAGGGTGAACCCTTCTCCTGGACGTCGAAGGATGCGCTGTTGTATGCGCTAAGCGTGGGGGCCGGGGCCGGGGGTCCGGCGAAGAATCTGGCCTTCACCACCGAAAATTCACGCGGCGTGGACCAAAAGGTCCTGCCCACATTCGCGGTTGTGCTTGGCTCAACGTCCGGATCCATGGACGGGCTGGGCGACTTCAAACTATCGCAGATCCTGCACGGCGGCCAGCAGATCACTCTGCACCGGGAGCTGGCTACCAGCGGCACCGTGATACCCGTCAGCGGCATGAGCGCCGCCTATGACAAGGGCAAAAATGCGGTCATCGAGCTGAGCACGGAACTGCTGGACGCGGCGACCCGCGAACTCGTAGCGACGAGCGTGACCACTATGATCATCCGCGGCGAGGGTGGCTTTGGCGGGCACGCGGGACCCTCCGAGCAGTGGAAAGTTCCGGACCGTCCCGCCGACGTGATCGTTGTGGAGAAGACCTCCCTTGACCAGGCCCTTATCTACCGGCTCAATGGCGACAGGAACCCGCTGCACTCGGACCCGCAACTGGCAAAGATGGTCGGCTTCGACCAGCCGATCCTCCACGGCCTGTGCACCATGGGCTTCGCCGGACGGGCGGTCCTGGAGCAGGTCTGCGGTTCCGACGTGGAGACCTTCGGCACCCTCAGTGTCCGCTTCGCCGCACCCGTGGTTCCCGGCGACGAACTAGCTACCAGCATCTGGAAGACCGAGACCGGTGCTGTGTTCCAGGTCCGGGTAGGGGAGACCGTAGTGCTGGACCGCGGAAGCTACGCACACCGCCGCGCGGTCGCGGGAGAAAGCACTGACCACCTAGCAGCGGCCACGGCCTAATGCCGTCCGGACGGGAAGAAAAAATCATGAAAATTGCAGTTCTCATCAAGCAGGTCCCCGACACCGCCGACGACAGGAAGCTCACTTCCTCCGGCGCCGTCGACAGGTCCGCCAGTGACCGGGTTGCCGACGAAATCACCGAACGCGCCCTGGAAATCGCGCTGCGGGAAAAGGACGCTGACAAATCAGTGGAGATTGTGGCCGTCACGATGGGCCCTGGCACGGCCCTGGAAGCGCTGCGCAAGGCACTCTCAATGGGTGCGGACTCGGCCATCCACGTGGTTGACGACGCGCTGGCAGGCGCAGACGCACTCACCACGGCCAGGGAATTGGCCGGTGCCATGCAGGGCGCAGGCTTTGATCTGATCGTGGCCGGCAACGAATCCACCGACGGCCGCGGCGGCGTTGTGCCGGCCATGGTGGCCGAACTTTTGGGACGGCCCTTCCTTGGCTCGTTGGACACCGTGGTGATCAAGCCAGGTACTGTGTCCGGGCAGCGGCAGGACGCCGAAAGCGTCCAGCAACTGACCGGCGCACTCCCTGCCGTCATCTCGATCACGGAAAGTTCCGCCGAGGCGCGTTTCCCCAAGTTCAAGGGCATCATGACAGCCAAGCGCAAGCCCGTGGCCGTGGTTGGCGCTGCCGTGGTTGGCGCTGCTGGGTTTGGCACTGCCGTCACCCACGCCAACGGCAACGTGGTCCTGTCCACGACCCTGCGCCCGGCCCGGACGGCGGGTCTGAAGCTCGTGGACGACGGAACCGCCGCCACACAGCTCGCTGACTTCCTCAGCGCCGAAAACCTGATCTGAAAGGGCTGCCCATCATGAGCAACATTCTCGTCAACATTGAACTTGCAGCTAACGGAACACTGCGTTCTTGCACGGCCCACCTACTGGGTCTGGCCGCACGCCTGGGCACGCCGGTCGCCGTCGTAGCCACTCCTTCGGGTGCTTCGGAGGAACTCGCTAAGGAACTGGGCGGACTGGGTGCGGCGGTGGTCGTTGACGGTCAGTGCCCGGCGTCGAGTGGCCTGGTTGCCGCCGGAGCCGTGGCTGCGCTGGCCGATGCCATCACCCGCCACGCACCGGCTGCGGTGCTGGCCTCTACAAGCCCTACGGCACGCGAGGTCATTGGCCGTCTGGCTGCCCGCACCGGCAACGCCGTCATGGTCGACGCCGTGGACGTTACCAATGACGGCGGCCGGATCGTGGCAAGCCATTCGATCTTCGGCGGAAGCTACACGAATGAATCCGGAGTTGGCGCGGGTGTTGCGCTGGTCACCGTCTCCTCTAGCAGTTCCGAACCAGCCCCGGCCGTTGCTTCACCCGTGGTGGAGGTGCGCCAACTGGATGTTTCCACGCAGGCCGCCACCATCACGGCCGCCGAGACGGCTTCGGCAGGCTTTGGCCGGCCCGAGCTCCGCTCGGCCCGCATCGTCGTCTCGGGCGGCCGCGGACTGGGCTCGAAGGAGAACTTTGTGCTGGTTGAGGAACTGGCCGACATGCTCGGGGCGGGGTTGGGGGCGTCCCGGGCAGCAGTCGACGCCGGGTATGTTCCGCAGAGCTGCCAGGTGGGCCAGACTGGTGTCAGCGTTTCCCCCGAACTGTACCTGGCCGTGGGCATTTCCGGTGCCATCCAGCACCGGGCCGGTATGCAGACGGCCAAGCGTATTGTGGCCATCAATGAGGACGCCGACGCCCCCATCTTCGATGTTGCCGACTTTGGCATTGTCGGGGACCTCTTTACCGTCCTGCCCCAGTTGCGGGAGGCCATTGCAGCACGCAGCGGCGTTCCCGCGGGCGTCTAGAGAGGTTGCCGGATGTCGCTGCAAACTAAATCGAAACAACAAGCCTCGGACGGGGGCAGCCGTTGGGTCCGTCCGGCCGTGTGGGCTGCCGCCGCCGTGGTGGCCCTGGCGGCCGTCGTAATTTTGGCCCGTTGGGCCCGCGAGCTGGCTCCGGTCCAGGACTTCCTGCTCCAGTTCCCCGGCCACAGCGAACTGCCGGACAATGCGCCCGTCGGGATTCCCGCGTGGCTTGGCTGGCAGCACTTCCTCAACGCCTTTTTCCTGGTGCTGATCATCCGTTCCGGCTGGCAGGTGCGCACCACCGCCAGGCCCAAGGCGTATTGGACACGCAAGAACACGGGGCTGCTGAAAACAAAAGGCAAGCCGGCCAAGATCAGCCTGGAACTGTGGTTCCACCTGAGCGTGGACGTGCTGTGGCTGCTCAACGGCGCCGTGTTTGTGGTGCTGCTGTTTGTCACCGGCGCCTGGATGCGCATTGTGCCCACAAGCTGGGACATTTTTCCCAACGCGCTCAGCGCCGGGCTGCAATATGCGTCGCTGAGCTGGCCAGTAGAAAATGGCTGGGTCAACTACAACGCCCTGCAGGTCCTGGCCTACTTTGCCGTCGTCTTCATTGCTGCCCCGTTGGCCGCCATCACGGGCGTCCGCATGAGCCCGGCCTGGCCCAAGGACAAGGCGGCGCTCTCGAAGGCCTTCCCCATTGAAGCGGCCCGCAAAATCCACTTCCCCGTCATGTTGTTCTTCACCGGCTTCGTCATCATGCACGTGGCGCTGGTGCTGTGCACGGGAGCGCTGGGGAACCTGAACCACATGTTCGCCGCGCGCCAGGACGCCGGGTGGCTCGGCTTTGGCATCTTCGCAGCCTCACTGGTGCTCATGGTCGGGGCGGTGTTCCTGGCCCGGCCCCTCTTCCTGCGGCCCATTGCAGGCGTGATGGGCAAGATTTCCAAGTAGCAAGGCCTGGAAGTCCATAACCACAAAAAAGCGGCCCCAGTGACGGGGCCGCTTCTTTTGTTTATGCGCGGAAGGTAAGAGATTCGAACTCTTGGTACGGGGTTACCGCACACTGGTTTTCAAGACCAGCTCCATCGGCCGCTCGGACAACCTTCCTTACCCTAGTAGTGTTTCATAAGCAGGGCCGTGCCACCAAAATGAGTACGGGGCCTGTGAAGGTTTAAAGGAATGAAACGGCAATGGAGAACGTCATGAAGGCAGTTATAGCAACAGGTGCGGGTGGCCCAGAGGTTTTGGCAGTAAGTGAGGCCTGCGCCCCGGTAACGGGCCCCGGAGAGGTCCTTATTGACGTTGTTGCCGCCGGAATCAACCGGGCGGACGTGCAGCAGCGCCGTGGTTTCTACCCGCCGCCAGCCGGAGCGTCAGAGATTTTAGGCCTTGAGGTCTCGGGTCGAATTGCCGGTTTTGGCGCAAATGTGACGAAGCCGTTTAGCCTGGGCCAGAAAGTTGTGGCATTGCTCACAGGTGGTGGATATGCCGCGCAAGTGGCGGTTCCAGCGGGTCAGGTGCTGCCTTTGCCGGATGGTATTGATGTGATCTCTGCTGCGGGATTGCCAGAGGTTGCCGCCACTGTTTATTCAAATCTGTTCATGACGGCACAATTGCAGGCGGGCGAGACCGTCCTCATCCACGGCGGTGCCGGCGGAATTGGTGCCATGGCCATCCAGCTCGCCAAGGCGGCTGGCGCTCACGTGGTTGCCACGGCTGGAAGCGATGAAAAAGTTGCCATGCTCACCAGTTATCTCGGCGCGGACCTAGCCGTCAATTACCGCAGCGAGGACTTCGTGGAGCGGCTCAATGAGTTCACCGACGGGCAGGGAGCGAACGTGATTCTCGACGTCGTGGGGGCCAAATACCTGGCCCGCAACGTCGCCGCACTGGCCACCTACGGCCGGCTGGTGGTCATTGGCTTGCAAGGAGGTGCGAGTGCGGAGCTGAACTTGGGTGCCCTGCTCACCAAGCGTGCGGCCATTATTGGCACCACACTGCGCGGCCGGCCAATCGAGGAAAAGACCACCATCATGGACGGAGTGCGCGAGCATGTTTGGCCGCTGGTGGCCAGTGGTGCCGTCAAGCCCATGGTGGATAAGACCTTCCCGTTAGAACAGGTTGGTGCTGCGCACGAGTACTTCGATTCGGGTACGCATGTGGGCAAGGTGCTGTTGACGCTTTAGCCTGGTCGGCCGGCGCAGGCTGGCTCATAATATCGGGCTGGCAGCTAGTCCTTGAGCCGGTATTTTCTCTTCAGGATGGCCAGTGCGTCTCTATTCTCTTGGATGTCTTGCAGCAGGAGGTCCTGCTCCGGCCCGGCTGGCAATGCCTCTGCCGCACGGATCTCAGTATCTAAGTAGGGCAGGGCAAGGCCGCGGCGACCGCGGGCCCGCCAGTGCCGGGACGAGCGCGGTCCTAGAAATGATGTCCACCAAAATCCAGCCATCCAGAATGGACCCTAAAAGTGCGTAAGTGGACGCGCTTTCTCTGGCTTGGCTCGCTGAGATTCCCTGGGCCTGCGTCACTTTCACCGCAACAACGAGGAAAAAATGGCGGACGCTGTTGCCCGCAAGGGAAGGTTGAGCTGGGGGCCTAATGTGTTCGTGCTCCCACTGAAGTAGTACGTGACTCTCCACGCGCGCCGGTCACCGCGCAGACCACGCCACGCGATGTAGACCAGGCAGAGAGCGGCCAGCGCAAGCACGATGATGCAAAGTTGCATGCCCGGCTCGAGGTAGAAGAACCTCTTGATCGTGGCAGAAGGGCCTTACCAGTAAATTGCTACGTATTTAGACGTCTTTTATCCGAGCTGAATCAGCCTGCTTAAATGCCCAGAGGGCGTGCTGGGATTTGTCGATGTCCGCCATGTGACGCTGCTTTTGGGTCCGGGGGCCAGGATGGTCCGTGTACTTGAAGGTGGTTTCGGCCCCCAGGATCAGAGTAAAAAGACCTCCCGCGGCGGACCGCAGTGGCCAATTGCTCATGGCAGAAAAATCGGGAATCACGTGCAGAACTGTCCTTTCCAAGGGCTTAACTGTAGCAAAAGCAGAACGTCACAGTTGCACCCACCATACTCAGTAGCTATGTTTGCTATACGCGGTATGCATACCGTTGCGGCGAGGGTTCATTGGGGGCTTTCGCGCCAACTCAGGGAGCACCAGTGTCCATCAAGCATTCTTTATTGGCCTTGTTACAGGAAAGCCCGCGCTACGGCTACCAGCTGCGCGGCGAGTTCGAGGAGCGCACCGGCTCCACCTGGCCACTGAATATTGGTCAGGTCTACACCACCCTTGACCGGCTGGAACGGGATGAGCTGGTGGCGAAAGATGGGGACGACGGCGAAGGTCACGTCATCTACAGCATCACTGCCGCCGGACGCACCGAGGTGATGGATTGGTTCGCCCAACCCGTGGCTCAGGCCAACCCGCCGCGCAATGAGCTGGCCATCAAGCTGGCGTTGGCCCTGACCCTGGAGGACGTTGACGTTTCCGCCGTGGTTCAGGCCCAACGCACGGCCTCGATGAGGTTGCTGCAGGACTACACGCGGCAGCGCCGCACCGCCGCTACGACTGCCGGCGTTCAGCTGTCCAGCGAAGAAGCCGGTGATCCCAACGACGCCGCGTGGCTGCTGGTCCTTGACTCCCTGATCTTCAGTACAGAGGCCGAAGTGCGCTGGCTGGATCACTGTGAAGGTTGGATGGCCAAACGCGCAGCCTCAGCCGGCAAATCTGCAGCCACCAGGCGGGCCGAGCGTGCAATACCGGCGGACGTCAGCACCCCAACACTCACATCCACCACGAAGGCGGCCAGCAAATGAGCAATGAAATTCTGCAGCTTGAGTCCGTCAGCCGAACGTATGGCGAAGGCGCCACGTCCGTTGCCGCGTTGCGCAACGTGAATCTGACCATTCATGCTGGCGAATTCGTGGCTGTTATGGGCCCCTCGGGCTCGGGCAAATCCTCCCTGCTGACCCTCGCCGGGGGACTGGACAAGGCCACCAGCGGTGAGGTTTACGTTGAAGGCACGCCGCTGGGCGGGCTGAGCATCAACGAGCTTGCCCGGCTGCGCCGCCGCGCCGTGGGCTACGTTTTCCAAGACTTCAACCTGGTGCCCACCCTGACGGCGTCCGAAAACGTGGCCCTGCCGCGTGAGCTTGACGGCACCCCCGCACGCAAGGCCCGCCGTCAAGCCAAGGACGCCCTGCGTCTGGTGGGCATCGAAGATCTCGCAGACAGGTTCATGGACCAGATGTCCGGCGGCCAGCAGCAGCGCGTGGCCATTGCCCGTGCCATTGTGGGCCAGCGCCGTTTGATCCTGGCTGATGAGCCCACAGGGGCGCTGGATTCTGCCACCGGCGACGGCATCCTCGAGGTGCTGCGCAACCGCGCAGAAGCCGGGGCCGCCGTCGTCATGGTCACGCATGAGGCCCGCCATGCAGGCTGGGCAGACCGTGTGGTGTTCCTAAAGGACGGGCGCATTGTGGATGAGGCAGCCTCGCAGCACGATCCTTCCGTACTGCTCTCCGGTTTAGCGCACTGAGGTGGCGCTTGACCTGAGCCCTGTCAAGGGCGGCGGCCAGCACCGGCTCAAAGTTGCCCTGAAAATGGCGTGGCGGGACATCCGCTGCCACAGGGGGCGTTCTGCACTGATCGTTGCGCTGATTGCGCTGCCCATCTTCGCCATGTCCTTCGCCGCAACGGCGGGCATGAGCACCATGCCCACGAATGCTGAGACTGTTGCCACGCAACTGGGCCAAACCCAGGGCCGGCTTGGCACCCTGGGCGCGCAGAATGCGAAGGCCATCCAGTCCATCGGCGGCGACACTGGCTACGGGGGTTGGCATGGCGGCGGGGAACCCGACCCTAACTTTGTGCCCACCGCACCCATGGACGCTGTCCCGGCCGGTTTCACCGTGCTCCCCTGGCATTCCACCACGGTCCACACCGCGGTGGGTAAGGCGCAGGTGGAAGTGAACACCACCGTGACGGACGTGCTGAACCCGGCGTTCAAGGGCAAGTACACGCTGCGCGACGGCGGCGCTCCGGCCACTGCCTTCCAGGCTCTTGCCACCCGAGGCTTGCTGGAACGTTTTGATCTGGCCCTCGGCGATGAATTGACGACGTCGGCCGGCACTTTCGCCATTGTCGGCACCATCCGTCCGGAGGGCCAGGGGGACGGGGAGTCGTACCTGTTCCTCACTCCGGAACAGCTTCCAGCCTCGCTGACGCAGAACCTTGGCCCGGCCGCCGTGTATTTGGTGGGGGAGCGGGCCCTGCGCTGGGATGATGCGAAGGCACTCAACGCCCAAGGTGTGGTGCTGTCCTCCCGCAGCTTGATCTTGGACCCGCCCAGCAAGGCCGAACTCGGGGCGGATGCAGAGATCCTGCAGAACGACTGGCGCAGTTCTGCCATGGTCCAAATGTTCCTCATGGGCGGGCTCATCGGTGTGCTGGCCCTGCTGGAAGTGGGGCTGCTGGCAGGAGCCGCCTTTGCCGTAGGCGCACGCAAGCAGCAACGCGATCTCGCCCTGCTGGCAGCATCCGGAGCTGAAAGTTCCATGGTGCGCACCACCGTCACGGCCAGCGGGTTGTGGCTCGGTCTGGCCGGCGGCGTCATTGGTGCCGTGCTTGGCACCATTGCCGCCGTCATCACCGTGTTGGTTGTCCGGAATCAAGGGTTGACCATCTTCACGGGGCTGCACCTGATGTGGCTTCCCGCCCTGGGGCTGATCCTGGTGGGCGTGGCGGCAGGGCTTGTGGCTGCCATGGTGCCGGCCCGGGCTGTGGCCAAACAAGCCACGTTGTCCGCGCTGAAGTCCGGCCGCACTGCCGACGCCCCGTCTAAATGGGGTACGCGCATCGGGGGAGGGTTGCTGCTGCTTTCAGCAACTCTTATGGCCGCCTCTAGCATTGCCACCGTGTTCCTGCGCGGCAATGACACCCAATACCTATGGGCGCCATGGCTGGCAGGCGCCGTGGTGGCGGGTGCTGTACTGCTCGTATTCGCGCTGATCTTCATGACGGGGCGGCTCATTGAACTGTTGACCACCAGGACTTCCTGGCTGCCGTTGCCGTTGCGGTTGGCGGCCCGCGATGCTGCCCGCAACAGGGGGCGGACAGTGCCGGCGGTGGCGGCAGTCCTGGCCGCAGCAACGCTCTCGGGCGCGCTGATGGTAGGCACGGCTAGCACCATGGCGGACGCCAGCGACAAGTACACCTGGCAGGCCAACCTGAATCAGAGCGTGCTGTTGCTCAATTACGTTGACTACAACTATGTGGACGTTGGTGGCGGTGCCATGAGCAGCAATGCGGCCACGATGGTCACGGTGGACGCCGAGGATGCCAATACACTGCTCAAGGAAGCGCTGGGCGCCGGAGTCAGCACCCAGCTGTTGCGCGGAGTGCCGGACACCAGCAAGTGTGAGATCGACCAGCAAAACGAACAAATGAAAAGTCCGGGTCAGGAACTGAAACCTACCGTGGCGTGTCCGCGCTGGTTGTTGGCAGAACCAGTGGGGAATAGTTGTGAGCTAGGCAAGGACTGGAAACCAGTGAACCTGGACGACTGGCGCTGCACCGGAGCCTTGGCGGATAGCGGACTTACCAGGAACCTGCCCACCTTCGTGGTGGGTGGGGAAGCTGAACTGGCTGCGCTGCTGGGCCGTGCGCCCAGTGCGGAGGCGAGGAAAACCCTCGCCACCGGTGGCATGGTCCTCGCCAACAAGGTGTACTTGCAACCCGATGACACGGCCACGGTCATCAGCTACGACCCGTCCGATGAGGAGAACTTCCAGGGCTACGATCCAACAAGTACGGACACGAACTACATGCGCCACCAGTGGAAGGCGCTCACCTCACACAGCATCCCGGCCGTAGTGGATGCACCGGAGAAGCCGTTACCCTACTTCGGCGTCATGTCCCCGGACGCTGCAGCGGCCGCAGGGATGCCCGTGAGCGACCAGGCTTTGCTGGCCACCATCCCGGAGCCGCTGGCGCCAGCTGAACGGGACCAACTGCAATCGGCCATGACGCCCGTGCTTGGCCAGCACAGTTCGCTCTACTTTGAGACGGGACCGGCCACCAACATGGCCATCATTTTGTGGGTCATCGTCATTGGCGGGGCGCTCATCACACTCAGTGCCGCTGGCATCACGGCAGGCTTGGCGCTCGCCGACGGCCGCAACGACCACGCCACCTTGGCCAGTGTTGGTGCGGACACCAAGCTGCGCAAGGCCATCTCCGGCTCGCAGACGCTCATGACGGCGCTGCTAGGCACCGTGTTGGGCGTGATTGCCGGGGCCATTCCCACCGTGGTGGTGCTCTCGCAACAGCGCGGCGCAGCCATTGTGGTGCCGTGGCTGCAGCTTGGCGCACTGGCTGTGCTGGTTCCGCTCTTCGGTGCGGGTGCTGCCTGGGTGCTGACCAAGGGGAAACTGCCCCTGACACGGCGGCAGACCCTGGCCTAAATACCCTGACAGCACCAGGCCGGGAGCCGCCCAACGCTGGTAGGGGCCTCCCGGCGTCGTACTTTAATTCCTGTACTTCAATGCCTGCGGGACGAACTATTGGATCACGCAGAAACGCGCTGTGGCGTCCGTTCACCGCAGCAGAGCCACCGTTCGTCGATAAAAGGTGGTGTTTTCCCTCACAGGAGGGTAAGGGCCGCAAGCTATTGGTAACTTATTGAAGGTTTTAGACAGACTCAAAGGAGAGCAGCATGCCAGTATCGCCAAACGCACCAGCCGATCCAGGGGATCTTTTAGTCCAAGATCCACAGCTTCCACCCGTGGCGGTGGATTTGGTCAAGGATGCGCAAGCCCACAAGTGGACACCGCTGAAGATCGCCATCTGGTCCGCGATTGCGCTGCTGGGCGGGGTGGCTTGGGTGGTTCTGGCCGTGGTGCGCGGGGAAACTGTCAACGCCATCTGGTTCGTGTTCGCCGCAGTGTCCACCTACCTGATTGCGTACCGCTTCTACTCCAAGGTCATTGAGAAGTATCTGCTGCGGCCCAATGACAAGCGGGCAACCCCGGCCGAATACAAGGCCGATGGCAAGGACTACGTTGCTACCGACCGTAACGTTCTGTTCGGCCACCACTTTGCCGCGATCGCCGGAGCAGGGCCTCTGGTGGGACCCATTCTGGCCGCCCAAATGGGCTACCTGCCGGGCACCATCTGGATCATCCTCGGCGTGGTTTTTGCCGGCGCCGTCCAGGATTATGTTGTCTTGTTCTTCTCCATGCGCCGTGGCGGACGCTCCTTGGGCCAGATGGCTCGGGAAGAGCTGGGTCTCATTGGCGGCACGGCCGCACTGATCGCCACCTTGTTGATCATGATCATCATTGTTGCGATTCTGGCATTGGTGGTTGTCAACGCCCTGGGCGAATCCCCGTGGGGCGTGTTCTCGGTCTCCATGACCATCCCGATCGCCCTGTTCATGGGTGTTTACCTGCGCTACCTGCGCCCGGGGAAAATCATGGAAGTTTCCCTCATCGGCTTCGTTTTGTTGATGGCCGCCATTATTGGCGGCGGCATGGTGGCAGCCACTGAATGGGGTGCCGAGACCTTCAGTCTGGACCGCACCACCTTGGCCTGGGCAATCATCATTTACGGTTTCATCGCTGCCATCCTGCCTGTCTGGCTGTTGCTGGCTCCTCGCGACTACCTCTCCACGTTCATGAAGATCGGCACCATTGTGATGCTGGCCGGCTCCATTGTGCTGGTCCGTCCCACCATCAACGTCCCTGCCTTTAGCGAATTTGCTTCCCGCTCCGACGGCCCGGTGTTCTCCGGCTCGCTGTTCCCGTTCCTCTTTGTCACCATCGCCTGTGGTGCCCTCTCCGGTTTCCATGCACTGATCGCCTCCGGCACCACCCCTAAGCTGATCGAGAAGGAACGCCAGGCCCGCTTCATCGGTTACGGCGGCATGCTCATGGAATCCTTCGTGGCCATCATGGCACTTGTGGCCGCACTGTCCATTGACCGCGGTATTTACTTCGCCATGAACGCCTCCGCAGGTGCCACCGGTGGCACCATTGAGGGCGCGGCAGCTTTTGTGAACTCGCTGGGCCTGACCGGTGTGAGCCTTGACCCGGCTCTGCTTGCACAAACCGCGGCCGACGTCGGTGAAGAGTCGATCGTTTCGCGCACCGGCGGTGCACCCACCTTGGCTGTGGGCTTGGCGCACATCATGCAGCAGGTGGCCGGCGGGCAGGCCATGATGAGCTTCTGGTACCACTTCGCCATCATGTTTGAGGCTTTGTTCATCCTTACCGCAGTGGACGCCGGAACCCGCGTGGCCCGCTTCATGCTGCAGGACTCCATTGGCAACTTTGCCCCGAAGTTCAAGGACAACTCGTGGCGTCCGGGTATCTGGATCACCACCGCCATCATGGTGGCAGGCTGGGGAGCCATCTTGATCATGGGCGTCTCGGACCCACTCGGCGGCATCAACACCTTGTTCCCGCTATTCGGCATCGCCAACCAGTTGCTGGCAGCCATAGCCCTGGCCGTCTGTTTGACCATTGTCGCCAAGAACACCCGCATGAAGTACCTGTGGATTATCATCGCCCCCTTGGCATTTGTGACCGTTGTGACAGTTGTGGCGTCCTACCAAAAGATCTTCTCCACTGTTCCGGGCGTAGGCTACTGGGCTCAGCACCAGGCGTACAAGGAAGCACTGGCAGCTGGCAAGACGAGCCTAGGAAATGCGAAAACTGTGGAAGCCATGGAAGCCGTGGTCCGCAACACCGCGGTCCAGGGCACGCTGTCCATCATTTTTGTGTTGCTTTCCATCATCGTGATCACCACAGCCGTCCTGATCACCGTCCGTTCCGTCCGTGCTGGTGGCGGTCCCAGCATGGAGGACCCAGCCATTGCTTCAAAGATCTTCGCACCGGCGGGCATGGTGCCCACCGCGGCAGAGAAGGCACTGCTCAAGGAGTGGTCTGAGTCCGGTAAGCAGCCGGCACGGCAGGGACACTAGGCATGGAAACCCTGCGCCGGGCGGCGGAAATGTTGGCAGCCGTGAACAAGTACTTCACGGGAGTTCTCGGGGCGGACGCCTACGAGCGCTACCTTGAGCACCACCGCGCCACACGCTGCGAGGCCCCTGCCCTGAGCGTGAAGGAATTCTGGCGAGATAAGAACCAGCGCCAGGACACCAACCCGGAGGGCCGCTGCTGCTAAGCGCTCTGTGAGAGTGTGCCAACGTGGCGAGGTCGGGTGAAATTTCACCCGCCCTCGCCACGTTGGCCCGCCCTCGCCGGTGGGTGGCTCTGACTTTGGCACGCCCTCCACGGGTGAGGCCCTTGTGCGGCCGTGAGAGACTGGCACTATGAGTGAAAAGGCGCAGATCCCGGCCCCTGACGACGCGGCCGAAGGCACAGTTTTGGTGAACACCGCGGATGCCGGTGGCAGCCAGGGAGCAAATGGCCCTGGAGTGGACAGCCCTGCGGAGCAGGAATCCAAGGCAGCCAAGAATCAGAGCAATATAGCGGAGCTGGTGGACCAGCCAGCCAAGGTCATGCGTATTGGCACCATGGTCAAACAGCTCCTGGATGAAGTCAAGAGTGCCCCGCTTGATGACGCCGCGCGGGTCCGTCTGGCAGAAATTCACCAAGCGTCCATTGCCGAGCTGGAAGATGGCATGGCCCCGGAACTCATCGCGGAACTGCACCGGCTGAGCCTGCCTTTTACGGACAACGTCACGCCATCTGACGCTGAGCTGCGCATTGCCCAAGCACAGCTAGTTGGCTGGCTGGAAGGGGTGTTCCACGGCATTCAGACCGCGCTGGCAGCCCAAGCCATGGCGAACCAGCAAACGGCTGCCCGCCTTGCCATGCACCAGCTGCCGCCGGGTACCATGATCGCCCCCGGTGTCATTGTGGGCGAGAACGGTGAGCCCCAGCGTGCACCAGCGGGCCGTGGCATGCCGGCCAGTGCCCGGCCGGAAGGCGCCGCTTTGGGAGGCCCCGACGCAGGCGGGCCGGGGCAGTACCTCTAGCATGCTCAAAGGACTCTTTGGTGCCTCCCGCCAGGCCAAGCGCGACGACGCCGAGCTCGGCAAAGGCGTCTGGCGCCGCGACCACGACCGCTTCCGGCGCGGGCTGGACCGTTTTCACCAAATGCTTGAAGGCTTAGAAGCCGCTGGTGCTGCTGGTGCCGCTGGTGCTGAAGGAGCTGCCAAAGCCAGTGGTCCGGCCAGCGGCCCTGCGCCATCCCCGGTGTGCTCCGAGGGCACGTATCAGGCCATGGTTGTGGTGGCCAACAATCTTGCGGATTTGCTGCCCATAGTCCATGGGATCGTCATGGAAGCCCAGCGCACGGCTCCCAGTGATGGCATGGAAGTCCCGCTCGGCACTGGCGGCTACCTCAATGATGTGCACCGCGAGCTCTCCCGCTCCGGAAATGCCCTGGCGGCCGCTGCCGAGGCTCTTGCTCTGGTGCGGCTGGGTGTGGGGGAGGCGTCCGGCGTGGAACTTAAGGCGGCAATTGTGGCCCGGCACGTGGAGCGGGCCGGGGAGCTGTTGCACAAGCAGGCAACGTCCTAGCCATAGCTTCGGGAATCCTACGCGCTGTCCCGGAAGAAGTTATAAAAAATGTATGAGCTGCGTCATAATTGGGGTGAAGTGAGGATAGCCTGCCCTCTGGTGGATTACGATCGAGTTATCTAAGCTATTTATTTCAACCGCCGAAAGGCTGCCCTATGAAGACTTGGCCCACCCTGACCATGCTGCGCAAATCCGCCCTCACGGCCGTTGCGGGAGCATCCATCCTCGCCCTTGCCGCCTGCGGCGGCACCACGTCTCCGGCGCAAAGCAGCGGAGCAGCCGGTGGCGCGGATGATGCCATCACCGTGTACAACGCCCAGCACGAATCATTGACGCAGGCTTGGGTTGATCAGTTCACCCAGGAAACCGGTATCAAGGTCACGTTGCGTCAGGGCAGCGATCTTGAGCTCAGCAACCAGATCATCGCCGAGGGGGCCAAGTCCCCGGCTGATGTTTTCCTGACGGAGAACTCGCCCGCCATGACGCAGGTGGAAAACGCAGGGTTGTTCACTGACATCAGCAAGACCGTACAGGGTCAGGTTCCGGAGCAGTTCCGTCCCTCCACCAACAAGTGGACAGGAATTGCTGCCCGCAGCACCGTCTTTGCGTACGATAAAACAAAGCTCAGCGAGGCGCAGCTGCCCAAATCCATCATGGACTTAGCCGATCCTGCGTGGAAGGGTCGGTGGGCGGCATCGCCGTCTGGCGCTGACTTCCAGGCCATTGTCTCCGCCATGCTGGAGCTCAAGGGTGAGGACGCAACACTGTCCTGGTTGAAGTCCATGAAGGAAAACTTCAAGGCTTACAAGGGCAATAGCACCGCCATGAAGGCCGTCAACGCAGGAGAGGTTGAAGGCGCCGTCATCTACCACTACTACTGGTTTGGCGATCAGGCCAAGACCGGCGAGAACTCCAAGAACGTGGCTCTGCACTACTTCAAGAACGAAGATCCGGGCGCGTTTGTCTCCATCTCCGGTGGTGGCGTCCTCGCGTCCAGCAAGCACCAGGACAGTGCTCAGAAATTCTTGGAGTTCGTCACGGGCAAGGCCGGCCAAACGGTATTACAGACTGGCACCAGCTTCGAGTACCCGGTTGGCAGCGATGTCCCGGCCAACCCCAAGCTGATCCCGCTAGCAGATCTGCAGGCACCCAAGATCGACCCGGCGAAACTGAATTCTGCGAAGGTTAGCGATCTGATGACCCAGGCGGGTCTACTGTAGTTTCAATGGATTCTGCGCAAAGTACGACGCCGTCACCCACCTTGGGTGCCACGATCTCACCGAAGATGGCCAGGGGCCGGGGTTCACACCTGGGTCCCTGGCCCGTTGTTGTACTTTGTTTTTTGATTGCCGCATTCTCTTTGCTGCCGCTGGGGTTTGTTGTGGTTGCCACCGCCAACACTGGGTGGGATTCGATTGTTGCCCTAGTGTTCCGCCCACGGGTGGGCGAATTGGTAATAAACACCCTGTTGTTGGTGCTCATCACTGTGCCGCTGTGCGTTGTCATTGGTGTGGGCGGGGCCTGGTTGGTGGAACGTACCAGCCTGGCCGGACATAAGGCGTGGGCGGTGCTTCTGGCAGCGCCTTTGGCCATCCCCGCATTCGTCAATAGTTATGCCTGGGTCAGTGCCATTCCCTCGCTGGGTGGGATCTTTGGGGGTGTGCTGATCTCAGTACTGTCCTATTTCCCGTTGGTTTATATTCCTGTGGCAGCAGTGCTGAGCCGGCTTGATCCAGCGTTGGAACAGTCCGCAGCGTCTCTGGGACTTAGCCCCTGGAAAGTATTTTTCCGTGTGATCCTCCCACAGCTTCGGTTAGCCGCGGCGGGTGGGGCACTGTTGGTGTCCCTGCACTTGCTGGCCGAGTACGGCGCTTTCGCGATGATCGCCTTTGATACCTTCACCACCGCCATCTATGACCAGTTCCAATCAACCTTCAACGGTGCAGCTGCAAACATGCTTGCCAGCGTACTGGTCATATTTTGCCTCCTGCTGCTACTAGGAGAATCCAAGACGCGCGGCCGTGCCCGCTACGCGCGGGTGGGCGCAGGCGCGCAATCCACTCCGCACCGTGTGCCACTAGGGCGTTACCAAGGGCTGGGGCAATTGCTGCTGGCCGGTGTGACAGCGTTGGCTCTGGGCGTCCCCTTGTGGCATGTGGGACGGTGGCTGGTGGCTGGCGGAGCCGTTATTTGGCAGCGCCCCGATCTCCTACCAACATTGCTGCACACCCTGGGGTACGGTGCGGTGGGCGCCTTGGTAACCATTGTGTTGGCCTTTCCGCTGGCATATTTGGTGGTCCGTCATCCCGGACCAATGAGTAAGATCTTGGAGGGTGCAAACTACATTTCCAGTTCCATGCCAGGGATTGTGGTGGCGCTGGCGCTGGTGACCATCACCGTCCACAACGTGCCTGCCATTTACCAAAGTTCTCTGGTGCTTGTGGGCGCCTACGCGCTGCTGTTCATGCCGCGGGCGTTGGTGAACCTGCGGGCGGGGCTGGCCCAGGCACCGTATGAACTCGATGAAGCCGCGCAAGCGTTGGGGAAACCGCCGCTGATCGCCTTCTTGCGGGTGACGCTACGCCTGGCAGCCCCGGCTGCCGCCGGCGGGGCCGCCCTGGTATTTCTTGGAATCGTCAATGAGCTGACAGCAACGCTGCTGTTGGCGCCCAACGGTACCCGCACATTGGCCACCCAATTCTGGTCATTGAGTAGCGAGATCGATTACGTGGGTGCTGCCCCGTATGCGTTATTGATGATCTTGCTTTCAGCACCCATGACGTATTTACTGTTCGTGCAATCCAAGAAGGCGGCCGGTCAATGACCACCCACCCCCACGGTTTCAACACTCCGCGCCCCAATGAATCCTCCGGTGCCCGTCATGTGCGCGGCGGTCCTCCCCCGGGGACACCTGAAAGCTTGACTTTTGTTGATGCTGCCAGTGACGCTCCAGACCACTTGCAGATCACTAATCTGCGCAAGAACTTTGGCGGTGCGGAAGTCCTCAAAGGGGTCAATCTGGATGTTGCCCAGGGGCGCAGCACGGCCATTGTGGGACCTTCGGGCTCTGGCAAAACCACACTTCTTCGGCTCATTGCCGGCTTTGCCTCTCCCAGTGCGGGCCGGATAGCCTTGGGCGGGGAAGAAGTAGCCGGGCCATCCACCTGGCTTCCGGCCCATAAGCGAAGTGTTGGCTATGTGGCTCAGGATGGCGCGTTGTTCCCGCACTTGAGCGTGGGGGCAAATATAGCCTTCGGCCTGCCTTTGCGCGGCAAAGCGGCGGCGCTTCGGGTGGGGGAGTTGCTGGAGATGGTTTCCATGGACACCTCCTATGCAAAACGCCGGCCCCACCAGCTTTCCGGTGGGCAGCAACAGCGTGTCGCCTTGGCGCGTGCACTGGCCCGGCAGCCCCAGCTGATGCTCTTGGATGAGCCATTTAGTGCCCTCGACGCGGGATTGCGCGTTGCCACCAGGCGCGCTGTCTCACAAACGCTCAAACAGGCCGGGGTGACCACCATCCTCGTCACCCATGACCAATCAGAGGCCCTCAGTTTCGCCGATCAGGTGGCCGTGATGCGTGATGGCAAGTTGGCTCAAATTGGGAGCCCTTTTGTGGTGTACACCCGCCCCTCGGACAGGGCCACCGCAGAGTTTCTTGGCGACGCCGTCATCATTGAGGCATGGATGGAAGGTTCCTTGGCGCTGTGCTCGCTGGGAGGAATCCCAGTGCGCCGCCCACCGGTACAGGGCAAGGTTTATTTGATGTTGCGGCCCGAACAAATCCGCATTTCCAGCAATGGGCCCATCCGTGGACGCGTAGTGGACACCGATTACTTTGGCCCCGAAACCACTGTCCGAATACAGCTGGAACCCATTTTGGTGGACGCCGAACACCCTGCGGACCCGCACCAGCCTGTTGGTGGGGAGATTATCAACATCAGGCACTGGAACGCCATGCTGGCCCGTCCTGGTACCGAACTATCACTGAAAGTGGTGGGCGAGGGCGTGGTCTTTCCCTGGGACTAACGTCAGTTGTGCCGAAGCCGTGCCGTGATTTCAACGTAGCCGGTGAGCGCCACCAGAAGGCCCGCCACCAGAGCAAGCACCACGGCGGGGATGCCCCAGATCAGGACCGTGCGCGGAGGTTGTCCATAGCGCAGCGAGGCGGCCGCGTTGGTGGCATAAAAGAGGGCGATCCCGCCGCCCAAGGCGATGGTTGCGCCTAGCGGCAGCGGCTTGAACGGTTCCGGGATGGCGGTGGCAATGCCTGCGGCGAGTGAGGTCACCCCCAGAACCAGCGCGAACGGCATGAACAGTGTGGTTTGCAGGATCCCGATGAGATCGCCCCGTTCGCGCAGGTGTTCCAAGCCGCTGGACAGCGTGCCCATGCCGTATTGGAAGAAAGCCCAGCCAAGCAAGGCCACGATGATGAAACCCAAGGATGCCACGAGGCCGGTACTGGGGCTCCAATCGGTGGCTGCCTCGTTGACAATGCTAAACACCGATTCCCCCAGAACTATGATCACAAACAGGCCCAACCGTTCCCCTGCGTGCTCAATGTTGATGGCGGCCATGCTCCGGTTGGCCCCGATCCGGTTGCTGTTGGCCACCATGAGAATTTCAAGGGCGATCGAAACCGCCCAGAGGCTCACGGCGGCGGGCAGAGGCAAGAACGCGGCAATGAGCCACAGGGCCGCGGTTCCGCCGTTATAGACCCAGATCCGCCACGGCGAATCGGTGGAGAATGTGCGGTGCTGGTACAGCCACAGAATGAGTAGGACTATGCGCATGGCGGCGTTTGCCAGCGAGAAGGCCCATGCCCGCTCGCCAAAGGCTTCCGGGGCGGCTGCCGCCATAAGTGCTGCTGCGGCCATGGCAGCCAGCATGGCCACCCCAAGCACCCGGGCTGTCAGGCCGGGGAGCAGATTCACTACCGAGACAATGTTGGCCCACGCCCACCAGGCGGGGAAGAACAGCAGCACGTAGGTGCCAAATTCCGCCCAGCCGGGATCGCCGTGGATGCCGTGGGCCAGCTGTCCCACGAAGGCCACGAACACTAAATCGAAGAACAATTCCATCCAGTGAACCCGCCCGGGTTCACGCGCCGGCTGCCGGGGTGCGGTTGGGCGAGGTTGAGGTTTTCTGCTCATGGGCACATTTTATGCCCGGGGTTCCGGCGTGCTGGGTACGGGACTTTTCCCGGGCGCATCCTCATCCATCCGGGAGAAATGGTGGTTTAGGTATGTCCTTAGCGACCATTTCTCACGGATCGATTCTTACCGGCAGGCACTCGGACTCGGAGCGAAGGAATAGCGGTTGGCTCAAGCCATGGTTTACAGTCCAAACCCGGGATTTGTGGGGACACAACCAGAAAACCCCCAGATTCCTTAGAATCCGGGGGTTTTAGTGGAGCCTCCAAACAGAATCGAACTGTTGACCTTTTCATTACGAGTGAAACGCTCTACCAACTGAGCTATGGAGGCCTGTGCTGGTTTGGGCCCTTGCGGGATCAAGTACCGAACACAAGAAACTACTCTAATCGGTGCGGGCCGGATGTACAAAATCGGCGCTGCCGCCCGTCCCGCCGCCCGCCCGATTGCCCGCGCCGGTGCGGGCGGCAAAAGTTAGCAGCGCGTTCCCGCGTTCGGTACCTTGCCGTCCACAAAGTAGTCATCTACTACGGACGTCAGGCAGGCGTTGGCACGGCCGTAGGCGGTGTGGCCTTGGCCTTTCCACGTCACCAAGACCCCGGAATCCAGCTGCTTGGCCAACGCTTCTGCCCAGGTATAGGGAGTAGCAGGATCGCCCGTTGTGCCGACCACCAAGATGGGTCCGGCGCCTGCTGCGGTGATCGGCGCGGGCGCACCCGTGGCCGGGAAGGGCCAGTATTTGCAACTCATTCCCGAATAGCTCAGCAAGTCCCCAAAGGTGGGGGCGGCCTTCTTCAAAAGCTCTGCCTGTTCACGCATGTGTGTCAGATCCGAGTTCATGGGGTAGTCAAGGCAGTTGATCGCGGTGAAGGCGGCGGCGGTGTTGGAATTGTACTTGCCATCGGAGTCTCTATCCGCAGAGAAGTCCGCCAGCATGAGCATGCCCGAGGCGTCCCCGGCAAAGGCTTGTTTCAAGGCGCCCGTCAAAGGTGCCCACAAATCGGTTGAGTACATGCCGAAGGCGATGGCCCCGGTGAATTCGGTTCCGGTCACAACGCGGCCCTCCGGGGTTTGTTGGGGTGTGGCGGTGTAGACGTCGTTGAGCTCCCGAATTTGGGCCATTGCCTCATCCACAGTCCCGGATACGGGGCACTCGTTGCTGCTCAGGCATTCCGCGGCCCAGGCCCGCAGGGCGTTTTCAAAGCCAACAGCCTGGCCCATCGAGACCTGATCAATGTTTAGTGAGGGGTCCATGGCGCCGTCTAGTGAGAGCCGCCCTACTCGAGAAGGAAACAACCCGGCGTAGGTGGCGCCCAATTTGGTGCCGTAGGAGAAACCCATGTAGTTCAGCTTTGTATCTCCCACCAGGGCACGGAGGATATCCATGTCACGGGCGGAGCTGACGGTGTCCAGGTAGGGCAGGCTCGGCCCGGAGTTTTGCTGGCACAGCTTGCTCTGCCGTTTCGCCTCCGCCTCCACCGCGGCGATTCCGGCCGGGGAGTTGGTGTTGAACTCCTCCTGCCGCGCCGAGTCCATCTGAGCATCGTTTAGGCACTTGACCGGAGCCGAACGTTGTACCCCGCGCGGGTCAAAACCCACCACGTCATAGGCGCCGCGCAGTTTGGCGGAAAAATAGGAACTGGCGCCGTTCTTGACCATGTCCACACCGGATCCCCCCGGCCCGCCAGGGTTGATCAGCATGGCGCCTTGGCGCTTCCCGGAGGCGGGAAGGCGAATCACCGATAAGTTGATGGCCTCCTTCTTCGGGGCCGCATAATTCATCGGAACGCTCACCTCGGCACACTGGAACCCCCCGCTGCACGAGGTCCAGGTCACCGTTTGGCCGTAAAAGGTCAACAGGTCCGCAGGCACCTCGCCCACTGTTGACGGATCCGCGGAGCTGACCGAGGGTTGTTCTGGCGCCAGTACGGAGCACGAGCTCAAGAGCAGCCCAAGAAGAGCCGCAGCGGCGGTGAGGGACAGGCGGAGGCGGGGTCGCCGTCGTTGGTTTCCGGCAGGCATATGGGAGTCCTTCACGTTTTAGAGCAGGCTTACTGCCATGGCTTCAAGAGCCAGCAGCGGGGCAACATTGGTGGTGGTGAGCCGGTGGCGCACGGCATTGATGGCATCCATACGGGCAAGGGTGGCTTCCGCACGGGAGTTTTGGGCAAAGGCGAACAGGTCTCCCCTGAGACCTTCATTGACGAGTTCAACGCCTTGGGCCAGCGCGCCGTTCCCGCCGCGGGCGGCTAGCTGCAGAACCAGCACATCCCGGTAGAAAGAGAGCAGATCTGTCAGCGCCCGGTCCAAATGATCCGTCACCGAGCGCTTGGCGCGCCGCTTCTGGTCCTCTTCCAAGGCACGCACCTGGGCGCGCAAAGGAGGTGGCAGCGTCCCAGTCTCGGGGGCGCCGAGGTTGCGCAACAGCGTGGCTTTTTCGCCGGCGTCGCGCTCTTCATTGGAGGAAGAGGCTTCTTCCTGGGCCAGCGCCAGCAGAGAAGCGGCCGCCATGACAGCCGTGGTGACGTCACGCAGATTCAGCGGCAGCCGGACCGTGGCATCGCGACGTTCACGGGCACCGGGATCTCTGGCGAGGCGCCGAGCAATCCCAATGTGGCTTTGCGCGGCGCGGGCGGAGATCAACGCAAGCGCAGGATCAATACCGTCGCGGCGCACCAGCAGCGCGGCCACATCCTCAACGGGGGGCAGGCGCAAGGTCAGGGTGCGGCAGCGGGACCGGATCGTCACAAGGACATCGGCCGGGCTCGGAGCGCACAGGATCCAGATGGTCCGCGGAGGCGGTTCCTCGATGGCCTTGAGCAAGACGTTCGTGGTGCGTTCGGCCATGCGGTCGGCGTCACCAACAATCATGACCCGCCACCGTGCGGAGGAGGGGCTGTCATAGGCCTTGCGGACCAGCGAGCGGGCTTCCTCAATGGTGATCGTGGTTTTCTCGGTGGCGATGAAGGTGACGTCGGCGTTGGTTCCGGCCATGGTGGTGTGGCAGGCCTTGCACACACCGCAGCCGCGGGCGTTGAGTTCGGACTGCTCACAGACCAGGGCGGCGGCAAAGGCCAGCGCCGCATTTGAGCGCCCTGAGCCCGGCGGGCCCGTCAAAAGCCACGCGTGCGTGGGGCTGCCAGACTGGGCGGCACGCCGCAGCTGCGAGACCACACTGTCCTGGCCCTGCAGATCAACCCAGACGCTCATGCCCGGGACCGTTTGTGCAACAGATCTTGCACATGCCGGGCCACAGATGCGGCAAGCTCATCCACGCTGCCACCGGCGGGAAGCACCACATAACGCTCGGGGCTGGCCGCGGCTAAGTCAAGAAAGGCGGTACGGATGGCGGCGTGGAAATGATCCGGTTCTGATTCCATCCGGTCTTCAGTAGCGTCACCGGCCGTGCGCCGTTCCCGCCCGGCAGTCGGGGAGACATCCAGCAGGACGGTCAGATCCGGCCACAGACCACCGGTAGCCCAATCGTTGAGATCCTTGATGGCTGCCGTGCCGAGTCCGCGCCCGGAACCTTGGTAAGCGATCGAGGAATCCGCATACCTGTCGCTAAGTACTATCTCTCCACGGGCCACAGCTGGAATGATGACTTGAGCCGCGTGCGCTGCCCGGGCTGCTGCGAAGATCAATGCCTCGGTCCGGGCATCGATTTCACCTTGGCCGTGATCCAGGACTAGGGAACGCAGCTTTTCGCCCACCGGGGTGCCGCCTGGCTCACGGGTGCGCAAAACTGTGTGTCCGGCGTGGGAGAGGGTCTTGGCTAACAATGCAGCCTGAGTGGATTTTCCAGCACCGTCGCCGCCCTCAAAAGCAATGAATAAGCCCGGCATCGGGGCAGCAGAATCAGTCACCCCACCAGCCTACCGGCCCAAGCTGAATGATTCCTTGCGGCACCGGAAGCTTATCCACAAGGACAGCGGCTCCAGCCGCCACGCCAGGGCGGTGGCCCGCCACCCGCCTGCTCGGTGCCAGCCGCCACGCCCACCACGCCAGGTGGCCCGCCCGGCTAATGTCACAATGTGCGCGAGCGTGACGCAGGCGGTCTAGTGTGGAAAGTATGACGCACCAGCCTGCCAGCCATCCCGAACACCTACGCCCCGACACCCTTGTTGTGGCGGCAGGGCGCCCCCCACGCGTTCACGACGCCCCCGTCAATCCGCCGATCATGCTCTCCTCTACCTATGTGGGAACCGGGACCGTTGTCGATGGCGATCGGGCGTACGGGCGCTATTCCAACCCCACCTGGGATCCGTTGGAGGAGGCACTGTCCCAGCTAGAAGGTGCCACGCTGCCGGCCCTCATTTTCAGTTCCGGTCTGGCTGCGGCTTCTGCCGCGCTTTCGCTGATCCCCACAGGCGGCACTCTCGTTATGCCCATCCACTCCTACCAGGGTGCGCTGGTCATGGCGCAGGAACAGGCTGCGAAGGGCTTGTTTACGTTGCGTACCGTGGACATCGCCAACAATGATGAGGTCATCGCGGCGTTGACGGGGGCGGGGGAGAAGGCAGCTGACATGCTGTGGCTGGAGAGCCCCACCAACCCCATGCTGGAGGTGGCTGATATGGAGTTGCTATGCCGTTCGGCCCAGGCGGTGGGGGCCATCATTGTCACCGATAACACCTTCTCCACTCCGCTGGTGCAAAAGCCTCTCGAGCTGGGCTCTGACATTGTTCTGCATTCAGTGACGAAGTACTTGGCCGGCCATTCTGATGTCATCCTCGGCGCCCTTGCCACCTCCCGCCCGGATCTGCGCGAGGCTCTGCTGCATCACCGTTCCATCCATGGAGCCATCGCCGGACCTTTTGAGGCGTGGTTGGCGCTGCGGGGCCTGCGGACTCTGGCGCTGCGGGTGGAACGTTCCCAGGCCAGCGCCCTTGAGCTGGCCCGCCGTCTGGACACGCATAGCGGCGTTGAGAAGGTTTTGTTCCCAGGCCTGGAGTCGGACCCGGGTCATGTCAGGGCCAAAGCACAAATGCGTGGTTTTGGTTCTGTTTTGTGCATTCAAGTGGCTGGGGGAGCAGAGGCCGCAACCGCCGTTGTGGAGGCGCTGGACTTGTGGACTCCCGCCACCTCGCTGGGCGGAGTTGAATCGCTCATTGAAAGGCGCCGGCGCCACGCCAATGAGCCGGATACTGTTCCCCAGAATCTCTTGCGCTTAAGCGTTGGTATTGAGAATGTGGAAGACCTCTGGGCCGATCTAGATCAGGCGCTGGCCCAGCTCTCACAGCCAATACCCGGTGCGGGACTGTAAGCTGAGTCTGTGGTAAACATTATGCACTTTCTAGAGTTCCTCATCCTGGTGGCACTGGGACTGCTGGCCTTCGGCGTTCAAGTGTGGGCACTTGCCGATTGCTTGCGCACCCCGCCCAGTGACTTCGAACGCGTGTACAAGCGGACTAAGACGTTTTGGGCTGCCCTGACAGGTGGCGCTAGTTTCTTTGGGTTCCTGTACATCATTGGCCCCATCATGACCTTGACGGTGCCGCCGCTTGGCATGATGTTGCTGCTGACCTTGGGCGGCGCTACCGCTGCAGGGGTCTACTTGGCAGACGTGCGCCCGGCCCTCGTTGAGGTTCGCGCACGCAAGCGCGGCGGCCAAAACCGCGGCTCTTCCTGGTAATTGTTGTCCCTGTTAACCGTTGCCCTCAGGTACGTGCCCTTTAGCTAACCGCTGCCCTAGGCACGTGCCCGCTTTGGCAGGTGCCTGCGTAACCCTTAGCTGGGCTCAACTCTTGGCTATGCTCCACTGAACTTAGTTGGGATCCACTGCGGACCAGGCCACGGTCAGTTCACCCAAGCGCCACCGTGAGGGTGAACGCACCACTGGCCAGCCGTCGTCGTACATTTTTTGGCACATAGCCAGCCAACGCTGCCGGTTGCCGAAGGGCGCCAGCGCTGAGCCGGCCAGCCAATGCTTGTCCAGAGCCTGAAGGAATGTGTGGATCCGCTCGCCGGGCATGTTGTGGTGGATGAGGGCCTTGGGCAGGCGTTCGGCAACGTCGGACGGCAGTTCAAAACCACCAAAACGCAGCGAAATGGTGAGCGAGAGTGGGCCCGTGCTATCGAGTGCCACCCAGGTACTGCGCCTGCCAATCTCATCGCAGGTGCCATCCACAAAGATTCCCTGTGGGGCCAAGCGTGAGCAGACGGTGTCCCAGATCAGCCGGACATCTGCCTCATCATATTGACGCAGGACATTGAACGCCCGCACCATGGTGGCCTTGCCGGAGACCGGGATTTCAAAGCCGCCTACCCGGAAATCCAGGCCATCGTGCTCGAGTTTCTTCGCGATGCGAACGCGTTCTGGCTCAATTTCGATCCCCGTCACATGGGCCGCTGGGCACACGGCATGAATGCGCGAATACAGTTCAACAGCCGTTGCAGGGGAGCCGCCATATCCCAGGTCAACCACAAGAGGGTTGCTTTCGCATTTCAGCCGCCAGGCTTGGGGACCTGCCAGCCAGCGGTCAACACGGCGCAGCCGGTTCGGATTTGTGGTGCCACGGGTCGCATTGCCAAAGGGCTTGTTGCGTTGGCGAACTACGCGGTTTGAGGGGTCGGCTGAAGAGTTTCCCACTCGCTGCGCACGTTGAACCACTTAAGAATTTTATTTTGTGCACAGCGGTGGAACCGCCGTTTTTGACCTTTTCGCCCTGTGTTGCCAGTCACAATCACGTGCCTGTTGCCGGCGCTCTCTTCGATACCCCAGTTTTTGGGTGGGTTCAACCAGTGCTTCAAAGGGGTGCTGGCGGATAGAGCAGAGATGGCGAGCAACAGCCCAAAGTGCAAATCTACGTAGTAATTCTGGCCCAACGAATACGCCCGGTAAGATGAAAGTATGACTTATACGTTGATTTTGCTTCGCCATGGCCACAGTGAGTGGAACGCCAAGAACCTGTTCACCGGCTGGGTGGATGTTGATTTGAATGATCAGGGCCGCACCGAGGCCGTACGCGGTGGTGAGATGCTGGTGGAGAAGAACCTTCTGCCGGATATTGTCTACACCTCGCGACTCAAGCGTGCCATCAACACCACGAATCTGGCCCTGGAAGCGGCCGATCGCGGCTGGATTGACGTCAAGCGTGACTGGCGTCTGAACGAACGTCACTACGGTGCGCTCCAGGGTAAGGATAAGGCCCAGACATTGGCCGAGTTTGGCGAAGAGCAGTTTATGGAATGGCGCCGCAGCTACGACACCGCGCCGCCTGCCTTGTCCGATGACAGTGAATTCTCCCAGGCTCACGATCCCCGATACGCGGATTTGGGTGAGGCCCTGCCGCGAACCGAGTGCCTCAAGGACGTCCTGATCCGTCTGCTGCCCTACTGGGAATCGGATATCAAGGAAGATCTCAAGGCCGGCAAGACTGTTCTGGTTACGGCCCACGGCAACTCGCTGCGCGCCTTGGTCAAGCACCTGGACGGCATCTCAGATGACGCCATTGCCTCGCTGAACATTCCCACGGGCATCCCGCTCGTCTACGAACTGGATGAGAACTTCGCTCCCATCACCCCCGGTGGCACGTACCTGGACCCCGAAGCCGCATCTGCTGCTATCCAGGCTGTAGCGAACCAGGGCAAGAAGTAACACCTCTTAAACGCACGCGACTTTAATGCAGCACTGCGGGGCGGTACCTTTCACACGAAAGGTGCCGCCCCGCAGCCGTTCCCTACACATTTTCCCCGCCCGGCCCTCGGGCACGTGCCCCCATAAAAAATGCGCCCGCCTCCCACTAATGCGCCCTGTAGACCGGGCGCATTAGTGGGAGGCGGGCGCGTAAGTTGCAGCGCGGCCGGAATTTAGACGGCCAAGAACTCCTCGGGCTGCCATTCGCCCGTCACCAGGTAGGAGACTTTGCGGGCCACTGACACTCCGTGATCGCCAAAACGTTCAAAATACCTGCTGGCCAGCGTGACATCGACAGTGGTGGCGGCGGTTTCCTGCCATTCAGGAGCGGCCATGGTGGCGAATACGGTTTTATGCAGCTTGTTGATCTGGGACTTAGCCGCAGAGATCTCGGCCACCAGTTCAAGATCCCGGCTCTCCAAGAGCTCCGTGACCTTCCCCGCAATGAAGATGTCCAGCCGGGCCAACTCGGCAAAAGTTTCCGTTAGAGATGCCGGGATCACTGGGTTAGGGAAGCGTAGCCGCGTCAATTGGGCAATGTGCCGGGCCAGATCGCCCATGCGTTCCAAAGATGCGCTCATACGCAGGGAGCCCACAATCATGCGGAGGTCACTGGCCACGGGGCCCTGCAAAGCAAGGACGTCAATGGCTCGTTCGTCGAGATCGTTTTGCAGAAAATCGATCCGGGCATCGGCGGCAATGACTTCTTGCGCGCTGGGAAGATCGGCCGCAGCGAAAGAGGCCGTTGCCTTCGCGATAGCTTCGAGAACTAGATCAGAGATCTCAATCAGGCCCTCACCAATTTGGTGGAGCTCGGCCTGGAATACTTTGCGCACAGATGCTTCCTTTCACGGGTAGCCCACAACGGGCCTGTCCTGCCCTCCAATATGTCACCTGCATATGAACGGCTGGGCACCTAAAGGTGAACGTTAGCTGAACGCACGGTTTAGGGGAGCCAGTTGGTGAAAATCCGTGTCATCAGCACATAGGCTTGAGCTGTGGATCCCTTGCTGGTAGGAGTGGTGGCCGGGCTTATTGGCTTGGCCCTGGGTGTGTTTGGCATGCTCGCATTTAGTCTGAGCGAACGTTCACGCCAACGCACTGTAGACATTGGTGAACCCCTGTTGCCAGATGGTTCCGCCGAGGTTCTTTCCGTGGTGGGCAAGGCCTACATTGTCATTGACACGGTCGACGGCGTTGTCCGCGCCAGCCCGGGTGCGTACGCCTTCGGCCTGGTGCGCGGCCATACGGTGGTCCATCACGAACTCATTGAACTTGCCCACCGGGTACGTCGCGACGGTGTTATTGAAGAACGTGACCTTATTTTGCCACGTGTCGTCCTGCCTGGCGGAGCGGCTGCGCCAACGCCGCCCACCGAAGTCCCACCGACCGCAGCAACCCACGCCGCAGCAACCCACGCCACAGCAACCCACGCCACAGCGCCACCCGCTGACCTGTTCCCGGCGACTTCGGGTCAGGGCACCTTGGTGATCCAGGTGCGCGTTGCCCCTCTGGGTGAGGAGTACATCTTGCTGTTGGCGGATGACCGCACCGAAATTGCCCGAACGGAAGCCGTGCGCAACGATTTCGTGGCCAACGTTTCACACGAGCTGAAAACACCCGTGGGGGCCATCTCGCTTCTGGCTGAGGCGCTTGAATCGGCGCCGGAAGATCAAGCAACTGTCCGCCGCTTCGCCTCACGCATGATGACAGAATCTGCGCGGCTGGCCGCCCTGGTCCAGGACATCATCGAACTCTCGCGCGTGCAGGGCAAAGATGTGGTGCGGGTGGGCACCGAGGTGGATATCAACGGGGTTATTGCCGAGGCCGTGGACAGGACAAGGCTCCCAGCGCAGAGCCGGAACATCACCATCGCCGTGGGGCCCGGCCAGCCGGCGCAGGTCTATGGCGACCGCTCCCAGCTCGTGACCGCTCTGCGCAATCTGATTGATAATGCTGTGCGGTATTCCCCGGAAAATACGCAGGTCGGGATCGGGCTTTCGGTGACGGATGAGGTGGTCTCCGTCAGCATTTCCGATCAAGGTGACGGACTCAGCCCCACCGAGCAGGACCGCATTTTTGAGCGGTTTTACCGGGTTGACACTGCGCGTTCGCGCCATACTGGCGGTACTGGGCTGGGCCTGAGCATAGTCAAACACATCATCAGCAACCATGGTGGCGAGGTGACAGTGTGGTCGGCCCCGAAGCTGGGCTCCACGTTCACCGTGCGCCTGCCCCAACTTTCCAACCAAACGTCCGACGGCGGAACGCACCACCGCGCCGAGCGGCACCCAGGCTTGACCTAAAGGAGCGCACCGAGCGTGAGCAGAATATTGATCGTTGAAGACGAAGATTCCATTAGCGACCCGTTGTCATTCTTGTTGTCCAAGGAAGGCTATGAAGTTTCGGTAGCGGATAACGGGCTGGACGCCTTGGTGGAGTTTGAACGCAGCGGCGCCGATTTGGTTCTGTTGGATCTGCAATTACCGGGCATGAGTGGAACCGAGGTTTGCAAGCATTTGCGCCAGCGTTCAAGCGTCCCCATTATCATGCTGACGGCTAAGGATTCAGAGATTGACAAGGTGGTTGGCCTGGAGTTGGGGGCCGATGACTATGTCACCAAGCCCTACTCCTCCCGTGAACTGATTGCCCGGATTCGGGCGGTTCTGCGCCGTCAGGCCGAGCCGGAGGAGCTCATGGACTCCGCGGTCCAGGCAGGACCGGTACGCATGGATGTGGACCGGCATGTTGTGAGTGTGCGTGGGGAATCGGTGAGTTTTCCGTTGAAAGAATTTGAACTGTTGGAAATGCTCCTGCGCAACGCAGGGAAGGTGCTTACCCGAGGCCAGCTGATCGATCGCGTGTGGGGATCGGACTATGTTGGTGACACCAAGACTCTTGACGTGCATGTGAAGAGGCTGCGCAGCAAAATTGAAACGGATCCAGCCGTGCCCCTGCACCTAGTGACGGTGCGTGGGCTGGGTTACAAATTCGAACCCTAAAGCACGCCTGATCCTGGCCAATTCGTCAAAAAGTGTGGGGAAAACTGTGTCATATGTGCGTATAAGTTGAATTTTGATTGCCTCGGTGTGGTGTGCGTCATATGCTGTGATGGATAACAATCCGGGCGGCCCTGACGGTTGCCTCTAGGTTCAAGGGAATCAAACTATGACTGCGTACTCCTCTAGAGCGCCTGGGCGCTCCCGAAGGCTCAAGGCGGCTGCCATTATGGCTACGGCGGCGCTGGGCCTCATGAGCATTTCCTCTCCAGCGCTGGCCGAGGGCTCCAACGTCACAGTGGAGAGTGTTGCAACCTCAGCTATGAGTGGCGAGAAGGTCATCTTCCCGGGCAATGACGGCAAATCACACACCGTCACCTTTGATTCCAAGTCCTTCATGGTTGACGGGGAACGCCTCAACGTCTGGAGCGGGGAGTTCCACCACTGGCGTCTGCCCGGTACGGACGACTGGCGCGACATGTTCCAGAAGATGCGCGCCAGCGGCTTCAACGCCGTCTCCCTCTACTTTTTCTGGGGACTGCACTCCACTGAATCCGGCAAGTTTGACTTCACCGGCATCAAAGACATTGACCTCTTGCTGACCATGGCGGAGGAAGAGGGCCTCTATGTCATTGCCCGCCCCGGCCCCTACGTCAACGCCGAAATCTCCATGGGCGGATTGCCAGCCTACCTGACCAAAAGTGGTGCGGGATCCTTACGCAGCACCGATCCGGAAGCGCTGCGCGAGTCCCTGAGCTGGATTCACGCTTTTAATCAGATCGCCGTTAAACACCAGGTAACCGACGGTGGCGGCTCAATCGTCACATACCAAGCTGAAAACGAGCTCCTGAACGAAGGTGGTAACCGCCCCGCCTTCATGAAAGAACTCGTCAAGGGCATCAAGGCAGACGGCATCACCGTCCCGGTGTTCCACAACGACTGGGGCTTCAACGGTGCCTACGTCCCGGGCAGTACGAGTGCCGGTGGCAACGTGGGCCTAGACTATTACGCCTTCGACCAGTACCCACTGGGCTTCACTTGTTCCAACACCCGGGGTCAGATCCCCGACATGGAAGACCGCTTCCGCGCACGAACCCAAACCAGTCCCATGTTCATTGCAGAGGGTCAGGGCGGAGCCTTCACCCCGTGGGGGGCAAGCTTTAATACCGAAAAATGCGCCGATTTTGTTGATTCAGCGTTCACCCGCCAGTACGGGGTTAACAACCTGAACAACGGTATCAACATGTTCAATTACTACATGCAGTACGGTGGCACCAACTGGGGCTGGACTGGATCCCCGTCTTCTGGATTCACATCCTATGACTACGGTGCTGCCATCAATGAGGATCGCCAGCTCACCCCCAAGGCATCCGTGCAGAAGGAACTGGGTTACTTCCAGAAGGACTTCACCCCGATCTCCAATATGGTTCCGCAGCCCGGCGCCCCCGTCACAATCGATGGCGGTACCGGAAACATCAAGTCGTACCAGCGCATTGCCACCGAGAGCCTGGAGAGTGATTCCGTCTCCGGCAACGGAGCCCGCTACCTGGGCTTCCGTCAGGGTGATAGCAACAGCACAACGGAACTGAACTACTCCATCCCCTTGACTCTTTCCCCGCGTGAAGAGGTTGTGGCCGCCAGCTACACCGTTGATGACAGGGACCCCTCCATCACCTATGCAGGCACGTGGGGCAAGTCCAACGGTGAAGGCTGGGCCGCAGGAAACTACAAGGGCACCGAAACCTTCAGCGACAAGACGGGTGATTCCGTCTCCTACACGTTCACCGGGGCAGGTATCCGCGTCATTTCCGCCCAGTCCATCAACCACGGTTACGGCGATGTTTACATTGACGGTGTCAAGGTGGGTCAGACAAACACCTACCGCGGCCAGAATGCCAACTTCCAGTACGTAGCTTTCCAGAAGGACGGGCTGGACCCGAACGTTCCACACACCATCAAGATTGTGGTCACCGGGCAGAAGGACGCTGCAAGCCAAGGTGCCAACGTCACCATCGACGCCTTTGATGTCATTCCGGCAGCAACAGCACCAGAAGCTCCCGCCGCCCCGATCACCAAGAAGGTCGACGACGTCGATCCCGCCATCGTCTACTCCAAGACTGGAACCGTTTCCGACTGGAGCCATGACACCGGCAAAAATTGGACCGCTAATGACTATATGGGCACCGAAAGCAACAGCGCCAAGACCGGCGCGTACTATGAGTACAAGTTCACGGCCGCCGAGGTGAAGCTGATTTCCGCCACAGCCTACAACCACGCCATTGGTGACGTCTTCATCGACGGTGTCAAGGTGGGCCAAACCAACACGTACCAAGTCGCCGTTGCCAGCACCCCCGGCCAGACTGCGTTTGAGAAAAAGGGTCTGGATCCCACGGTTGAGCACACCATCAAGGTGGTCAACACGGGTGTGAAGGGCGCGCCCGCCGCGGTGGGGACGTTCATCTCCATCGACGCCATTGAAACCTCCGCCCCGGCCGCAACCACCCCGGAGACGCCGGCGGATTCCATCAGCTTTGCCCGTGTCCCGCAGAAGGCTGGCACTTTCTTGAAGCTCCACGGCCGTGATGCGAACATGGTCATCGCCGATTACGCCTTCGACGGCCAGAAAATGCTTTACAGCACCTCCGAGTTGTTCACGAAGATGCCTGTGGCCAACGGTACCCTGCTGGCGCTCAACGGAGCCAAGGGCGACGACGGCGAAACTGTCCTGCAGTACGCCTCAGAACCCACTGTGACCACGCTGGCTGGCACCGCCGTCGAATCCGTATGGAATGGCGCCACAAAGCAGTTGCGCTTGAACTACATTCATGGCACCAACACCTCGTTCAAGATCACAGGTGGCGGCGCCCCGACCTTGACTGTTGTCACCACGGACCGCTCGGCCACGGCCCAGCAGTGGAGCATTGAGGGAATCGTCAAGGGCGGCACCTCGAACAAGACCGTCATGGTCACAGGTGTTGACCTGCTCCGTTCAGCAGAGTTCGACGGCGACACCGTGCACCTGGTCGGCGATACCAAGGCTGCACGCGCCATCAACATTTACGTTCCGGCAGGAATCACCAAGGCCACCTGGAACGGTGTTGCACTGACCGCCACGGTGGGTGCTAATGGTCAGCTTGTTACAAACCTTGCCGGTCCGGGTGCCGCTGTCCTGCCAGCACTGAGCAATTGGAAGGTTTCCGGGGAGAACCCGGAGTCCGCCAAGGATTTCGATGATGGCGCATGGCAGGTAGCCAACGCCACGTCCTCACCAAACAACCGCCAGGGCCCAGGCACCAACCAGGGCAAGGTCCTTGATACGGCATTTTATGGCTTCTACGAAGGTGACACCTGGTACCGGGCACACTTCACCGCATCCTCGGCGGCCACCAGCATCCAGCTGCGCGGTCAGGGCGGATCTGCGGCTAACATGCTGGTCTGGGTCAATGGCACCTTCGCCGGATCCGCAGCAGCAGATGGCAGCATGAAGACAATCACGGTTCCGGCCGGGGTCATCAAAAATGGTGAAAAGACTGTGGTTTCGGCAGTGGTCCGTAACCACGGCCAGAACCTTGACTGGTCTGATGATGGACTGTCCCGTCAGAACCGTGGCCTCTTTGATGCCATTTTGCCCAACACCGGTGCTGTGACGTGGAAGCTGCAAGGCGCCAAGGACAAAGCCGCCCCGGTCGATACCGACAGGACCATGTACAACACCGGTGGTCTTTACGGTGAGCGTGCTGGCTGGTACCTGCCCGGATACCCGGACAGCGAATGGGCTGATGCCACCTCGTTCAAGCCAGCTAAGGCCGGCGTGACCTGGTACCGCACCAACTTTAAGCTGGCTGTGCCGGCAGGAACTGATACAGCCCTTGGCTTGAAGATCAACGATGCCAAATTCGAGAATGGACGCCAGTCCTTCGCTCGCGCCGTCATCTACGTCAACGGTTGGAACACGGGAACCTGGGTTGGCAATGTGGGCCCGCAGAGCACCTTCACCATCCCCAGCGGGTTCTTGAACAAGAACGGGGACAACACCCTGGCCATTGTGCTCAGTACCGAGCGCGATGCCCAAGGCCCGGACTCCTTCACCTTGGTAGACCGTGGCACCAGCCTCGGCGGGGTCACGACCAAGCTGAACACGGCACCGGACTACACCCTTCCGGCGGTCACCGCTGCCGCAGCCAAGTCAACGCTCGACGTCGGAGCATCGGCGCTCATCAGCGGCACCTCCGCATTGGCGGCCATCGGTGACGGAGCTTTGACTAACGCTGTTGTCGGCTTTGGTGATGGCAGTGCAGACGTGAGCGTCCCCGTTGTTGGCGGTCAGTACACTGCGGCGCACACCTTTACGCAGGCAGGCGACTATTCGGCGAAGGTGACCATCAAGGACGCCATCTCCGGCTCCGTTTTGGGCAGCAAAACAGTGGCGATCAAGGTTGAGGGCACCGTGGAACCCACGGTATCGGCAAGCCCGAGTGCCTCGGCTACGCCGAGTGCCTCGGCTACGCCGAGTGCTTCGGCTACACCGAGTGCTTCGGCTACACCGAGTGCAAGTCCGAGTGCTTCGGCTACGCCGAGTGCAAGTCCGAGTGCTTCGGCTACGCCGAGTGCAAGTCCGAGTGCTTCGGCTACGCCGAGTGAGAGTGCAACAGCCTCTGTCAGCCCCACGGCTAGCCAGGGCCCGTCGCAAGAACCGGCAACTCCGGGGATTGAACTCAGTGCGGGCACTGTTGCCGCCGGTGGTGCGCTCGTCATTACCGGTGAGAGCTTCTTGCCCGGTAGCAGCGCAACGTTCACGCTGCGTTCCGAGCCGTTGGTGTTGGGGACAGCCAAAGCCGATAAAAACGGTACCGTGCGCCTGAGCGTAACGCTGCCTGCGAATGTTCCGGCGGGTACGCACCGGATCATCATTGACGGTATTGGTCTTGATGGTGAGCCGCAGCAGGTCAGTGCACCGTTGATCATCACAGCCTCCACTGACAGCACCCCTGCAACGGATGCTTCAACGGATGCATCGGATGCCACCACGGCGGCCAGTACTACGGCTGCCGCCACTGGTGGGGATGGCCTGGCCAGTACGGGTGCCAGCAACGTCTGGATCGGAGGCTTGGCAGCATTGCTGCTGGCTGCCGGTGCAACGGTGTTCCTGCTCAACCGCCGCAGGAGCGCAACACACTAAGCTGTAGAAACTGAGGGCGGGTGCCAGAATATTTTCTGGCACCCGCCCTCAGTGTTTAATTCTCAATGTTTGAGGCCTCGGGGATGTCCAAAGCCTATGGTGTTTACTGCCAGGTGAGCACAAAAAAGTGGGGCCAGTTGTCTTGGACAACTGGCCCCACTGGTACCGCTTGTAGACAGCCGCAGACGAGCGGTGCTGTTACGGGGTTGCCGTAGCTTCTGGTGTGGCTTCCATGGTGGCCGGAACACTGGCGGCCGGTGTGGGAACAAGTTTCTTGTACTCAGCTAAGGAGCCGTCCAGAACAGGCACGTTCAAAGTAGCCGTTTCAGAGCCGGCACCTGACTGGCGCAGTTCAATGGACTCAATGCTGCCCGGCGGCTGGGCCATAGTGCTCAGGATTGCCTGATCGGACTTGCTGTTGAGCACCAGGGGAACGCCGGGCTGGACAGTGATTTCTGTCTGGGAGCCCTGAGCGCCACTGATGGTCAGGACCATCTGCGAATCAGCGTGGTTGTAGAAAGTGCCTATAACGCGGCCTGGATCCCCTGCTGCTTCAGAGACGATCAGGACGTTGCGCAGTTCCAGCTGGCCCATATCCAATTGCACACCATCAGTGACGGTGACCTCCATGGCGGTGCTTTGCTGGTTGATGGCACTGCAACCGGTGAAGGCCATGGCGCCAATGCCGATGGCGGCAATCAGGCTAAAGCGTTGCGCTCGTTTGGTACTGCGAATGCCGGCAGCGATTCTCACGTCAGTAACTCCTCATGGAAAAGACAAAATATCTTTGTTCAGCTTATCCGCAAACAGGCCAAATGCACGCTTCCGGCAATGAGTGCCGGAGAAGCCGGAACAGGAGGTAGATTCCTGCCTGCACTTTGAGGATCAGGAGTCAAGGGCTGGAGAATTCTCCAATTGTTGGAACAATTGCGCCGCTGGCGTAGCTCCGATTGCCCCTGACCTGCGGAAACTCAAGGGAGCGGGAAGTTAACCGTGGTAAACTAGAAGCATTGGAAAGGGAGAATCCACATGCTTTTTGAGGTCGGCGAGACAGTAGTTTACCCACACCATGGTGCGGCAAAGATCGAAGAGATCAAGATGCGCACCATCCGGGGTGAAGAGAAAATGTATCTCAAGCTCAAGGTTGCGCAGGGGGATCTGACCATTGAGGTCCCTGCGGAAAACGTTGACCTTGTTGGTGTTCGTGATGTTGTCGGCAAGGAAGGCCTTGCGCACGTTTTTGAAGTACTTCGTGCGGAGTTTACGGAGGAGCCCACTAACTGGTCCCGCCGTTACAAGGCCAACTTGGAGAAGCTTGCCTCCGGTGATGTCATCAAGGTTGCCGAGGTCGTGCGTGATCTCTGGCGCCGGGACCATGACCGCGGCTTGTCAGCTGGGGAGAAGCGCATGCTTGCGAAGGCACGCCAGATCCTGATTTCGGAGCTTGCTTTGGCCGAAAAAACTGACGAAGACAAGGCTGCTGAAGTTCTGGACGAGGTCTTGGCCTCGTAACAGTTGCCTGCACAGCAAAACACAAGAAAACCCCCGCACCCTTCGGTGTGGGGGTTTTTTGCGATGTGGGGCAAATCGTGGCACAAAGCCCAAGTAGAGGCCGCCCGGACTATTCTAGGGATATGAATGAGGTTGAAGAAGGTTCTTGCGCCGTAGTGATTGTTGCCGCCGGATCCGGGCAGCGCCTGGGCTTCGGCGTTCCCAAGGCCCGGGTGCCATTGGCCGGGCAACCCATGCTGCTCCTTGCCATCCGTGGCGTGATCAAGACCGGTGTTGCAGCCCAGATCTGTGTTGCCATTCCCGCTGATGACCCGGAGCTGGCAGTTATTTGCGCAAGCGCAGCACAAGAAGCTCAGGCCGCCGGAGTTCTTTTCAGCGTAGTTGACGGCGGGGCCGAACGTTCGGACTCGGTCGCAGCCGCCCTGGCAGTTGTTGCCCAGGGCGTTGAAACCGTCATGATCCATGATGCTGCCCGGCCCCTGACGCCGTCTGGCGTTTTTCATCGGGTGGCAGGGGCACTGCGTGACGGAGCGAAGGCAGTCATCCCGGCCTTGGCCGTGGTTGACACCATCAAAACTGTGGAGCCGGCACAGCTGCCAGCCACGGGGGCCGGGGTTGAAAAAGTTGTTGGCACGCCAGCACGGCAGGTATTGCGGGCAGTTCAAACACCCCAAGGATTCAAATTGGCCACTCTGCGCCAAGCCCATGCCCACGCGCTGACGCTCACCCCGTCTGAGCTGGCGGCCATCACGGACGACGCCATGATGGTGGAAGCCCTTGGCGAGGAGGTGTTTGTGGTGCAAGGTTCAACGCACAGCCTCAAGATCACCTCCCCCACGGACCTGTTGTTGGCCGAGGCGCTCTTGGAAGGGCCGCTGCGCCCGCGCTGGATTGAAGGCTGAACCCATGAAGCTACCCCGTACTGGTATTGGCGTTGATACGCACGCGTTTGCCCCCGATGATGCGCCCGCACCCCTGTGGCTGGCGGGACTGCTCTGGGAGGGAGAACGCGGACTTAGCGGCCATTCCGACGGCGACGCCGTTGCTCACGCAGCAGCCGACGCCCTGTTCTCAGCGGCCGGAGTTGGCGATCTTGGCGCCCATTTTGGTACCGACCGCCCCGAATATGCGGGAGCATCTGGGGTGAAATTGCTCGGTGAAGCCGCCCGGATTGTACGGGAAGCGGGTTTTGAGATTGGCAATATCGCCGTGCAGTTCATTGGCAACAGGCCTAAGTTCAGCCCGCGCCGTGCGCAGGCACAAGAAGTGCTCAGCGCCGCTGCCGGAGCACCAGTGTCGGTGAGCGCAACCACGTCGGACGGATTGGGTTTCCCGGGTCGCAACGAAGGCATCACCGCAATTGCCACCGCCTTGGTTATGGAACGCGAGCACCAGGGCCTCGATGGACGCGGTAGCCTAGAGCCGTGACCCTGAGATTCCATGACTCCGCCACTGCCGCCGTCCGCGACTTCGTCCCGCTCCAGAAGGGCAAGGCGTCGCTGTACTACTGCGGTGCCACCGTTCAGGGGGAGCCGCACATTGGCCACGTCCGCTCCGCACTGGCCTTTGACCAGCTGACCCGGTGGCTGCAGACCAGCGGCTACGAGGTCACCGTGGTGCGCAATGTGACGGATATTGATGACAAGATCCTGGTCAAGGCTGCCGAAAATAACGAGCCGTGGTGGGCCCTCGCCTACCGTTTTGAGCAGGCCTTCGAGAACGCTTATGACTCACTGGGCATCCTCAAGCCCACCTACGAGCCCCGCGCCACCGGCCACATCCCGGAGATGCACGCGCTCATCCAGACCCTGATCGAGCGTGGCCACGCCTACCCCGCCCTGGATGATTCCGGCGATGTGTACTTCGACGTGCGCTCCTGGAAGGCGTACGGATCCTTGACGCACCAGAACATTGATGACATGCAGGCCGCGCCCGACGCCGATCCCCGGGGCAAGCGCGATCCTCGCGACTTTGCGCTGTGGAAGGGTCATAAAGACGGAGATCCGGAGACTGCCAAGTGGGAGTCACCGTGGGGCGCCGGCCGGCCCGGCTGGCACCTGGAATGCTCGGCCATGGTCACCAAATACCTCGGCACCGAGTTTGATATTCATGGCGGCGGGTTGGATCTGCGCTTCCCGCACCATGAGAACGAGATGGCCCAGTCACAGGCCGCCGGCCACGGCTTCGCCAACTTCTGGATGCACAACGGCATGGTCACCTATCAGGGCGAAAAAATGTCCAAGTCCATCGGCAACACCATTAACCCGCGTGAAATGCTGGAACTCGCCCGGCCGCTGGTGGTGCGCTACTACTTGGGCCAGGCACACTACCGCTCCGTGTTGGACTACCGGCCCACATCGCTCGCCGAGGCCGGCGCCGCCGTCGAACGCATTGAGACGTTCATCGAGGCAGCACGCAAACAGCTGTTTCCCGGCAATGGCTTCGGCTATATTGGCACCCGCCCGGAGGCGTTCGCTGCCGCCATGGACGATGACTTGAACGTTCCTGCGGCGCTGGCAGTACTGCACGAAACAGTAAGGGCAGGCAACACGGCACTGGCTGCTGGCGATGCAGACCGCGTGCAGGAAGCGTTCCTGGCCGTCTTGGGCATGGCCGACGCCTTGGGCATGAACCCCCTGGATGAAAAATGGGCCACTGCAGCGGGATCACCCGCAGCGCTAGGTGCCTTGGACGTGCTCGTCAAGGCCCAGCTCGAGGCGCGGGCACTGGCCCGGGCGGAAAAGAACTGGGCCGAGTCGGATAAGATCCGGGATTTGCTGGCAGCAGCCGGCGTGGACGTGGCAGACACAGCGGCCGGAGCCACCTGGTCCCTGCAAAAGTAGAGGCTCCCTCACCTTCGGTGGGTTTTGCCCAGGCGCTCCCTCACCTTCGGTGGGTGGCGGCCGGTTTACCGTTCGGCACTTGCAGGACCGTCGGGTAAAAACGGCCCGAATGTAACCGAGCGTCGGGTTGGGGTGGGTGAGACTGCGCACTTTTTCCTGTCTGTCGCGCTGTCGATTTGCGTTGAGGCCGTAAGCTATTAGCTACGGGTCTGTTGTTTCCCGTTACGAGGCGTGCCAAAAATGTGCCCGCTGAGAGATTTGTTTGACGAACTTCGGGGCCAGCACAGGGCGCCGCACCAATCGTAAGGGTTTTACCATGGCCAACAATCCCCGTTCCGGCGCCGTCCGCAAGCTCAAGAAGGGCCCCGTCAAGGGCACGGGTGGGCTCGGTCGCAAGGCACTCGAGGGCAAGGGCCCGACCCCTAAGGCTGCAGAGCGCACCTATCACAAGGCCTACAAGAACGCGGAGCTGGCCGATCGCTCCGCTGCCAAGCGCGCCGGCACCAGTAACTCCCCGCGCCGCAACAGCGGCCCCAAAGGTAAGGCCACAGAAGAGCTCGTGACGGGCCGTAACTCGGTGCTTGAGGCGCTGCGTGCGGAAATCCCGGCGAAGGCGCTCTATGTCGCCGTCCGCGTTGACATGGACGAGCGTGTGCGCGAATCCATCAAGCTGGCCACCGAGCGCGGTATCCCGCTGCTGGAAGCGCACAAGCCTGAGCTGGACCGCCTCACCGAAGATGCCATCCACCAAGGCCTGGTTTTGCAGATCCCGCCCTACGAGTATGAAGATGCCGTGGACAAGGCTAGTGAAATTCTTGCCAAGTGGAAGAAGGGGCACATTGCCAACGCCCCGCTCATCGTGGCCCTTGACGGCATCACTGATACCCGCAACCTCGGTGCCATCATCCGCAGCGTCTCAGCCTTCTCAGGCCACGCCGTCATCATTCCGGAACGCCGCAGCGCCGGTGTGACCGCCGCTGCATGGAAGACCAGCGCCGGTGCCGCCGTGCGCGTGCCGGTTGCCAAGGCACCCAACTTGAACCGTGCCATTGGTGCGTTCCAGAAGATGGGCTTCTTTGTTCTGGGGCTTGACGGCGACGGCGACGTTTCGCTGCCGGCACTCGGTTTGGCGCAGGAGCCTGTGTGCATTGTGGTGGGCTCCGAAGGTAAGGGTTTGTCTCGCCTGGTTCGGGAAAATTGCGATCAGATTGTCTCCATCCCGATTGACTCGGCCATGGAATCCCTCAACGCCTCCATGGCGGTGGGAATCACCTTGTACGAGATCTCGAAGCTGCGCTCGGCTAAAAGCTAATTATGGCCATCACCGTCATTGAAGCCATCAGTACCCTGGGCGCGGCCTTGTCACGCCATTTCCCCTTGGGCGTCAGCCACATTCCCCGGGAGCATGGGCAGGCTGCGGCCAATGTGGCGGTGTATTCCCCGGCTTACCGCGATGTGGTGTTGTGCTTCCAGCCTCCCGGTGGACACTGGAAGGCTGTGCTGCTCCCTGATAAGACCGACGGCGTCCACCACGGCTTAGTGGAGAACATGCCTGCCGGCACCCGCTACGGTTTTTACGCCGATTTGGGTGCCACGCAGGAGGAAATGCTCCTCATTGATCCGGAAGCTGTTCAGCTCTTGCTGGATCCTTATGGGCAGTACATTGATGAGCATGTTGGCGTGGATGGCGTCACTCGTTACTTATCAGTGCGCATGGACCAGGAGTTTGACTGGGGCACTGTCAAGCGGCCTAACACGCCGTGGCGGGAAACAGTGTTTTATGAGGCGCATGTGCGCGGTCAGACCATGTTGCATCCGGATATTCCCGAAGAAATCCGCGGCAGCTACGCTGGCATGGCCCACCCAGCCATGATTGAGCACCTGGTGGGTCTCGGTGTGACGGCCGTTGAGCTTTTGCCGGTCCATTTTCACATTGATGAGCCTCATCTTCACGGCACTGGGATGAGTAACTACTGGGGTTACAACACCCTGGGGTTTTTTGCCCCACATGTTGGATATGCCAGTGCGGGGGCGCAGGCGGGTGGACCGCAGGCCGTGCAGGCCGAGCTGAAGGGCATGATCAAACTTCTGCATATGGCAGGCATTGAAGTGATCCTTGATGTGGTCTACAACCACACGGCCGAGGGGGGCCCGGGCGGGCCAAGCTACAGCTGGCGGGGCTTGGCGGAAGAGCAGTACTACCGCATGCGTGATGGCCACTACTTCGACACCACCGGGTGTGGCAACACCTTGAACTTCAGCAATCCGCACGTTATTAAGATGGCGATGGATTCTCTGCGTTTCTGGGTTGAGGAGTTCCATATTGACGGATTCCGTTTTGATCTGGCAGTTTCATTGGCACGCAACGGCGAGCACGAATTCAACAACCAACATCCGTTCCTGCTGGCAGCAGCCACAGACGGGGTGCTGTCCTCCACGAAACTGATCTCGGAGCCATGGGATGTTGGTTACGGAGGCTGGCAGACGGGACAGTTCCCCACAGGCTGGGCTGACTGGAATGACTCTTTCCGTGACAGCGTCCGCGAAGTGTGGCTGACTGACCGCGCTGCAATGCTGGCTGGATACCATCACAATGGGCTGGCAAAATTTGGTGATGCCCTGGGCGGATCGGCGGAACTTTTTGCGCCGTCGGGCCGCAGCCGCTTGGCCTCGGTCAACTTGATCACGGCCCACGACGGCTTCACCCTGGCCGATCTGACGGCTTATAACCACAAGCACAACGAGGACAACCAGGAAGATAGCCGCGACGGCACCAATAATAATCGCAGCTGGAACCACGGTGTTGAAGGCATCACGAACAATCCGCACACCCAGGCCCAGCGCGCCCGGAGCAGCCGGAACTTGATGGCCACCATGCTGTTGGCGTTGGGTGTTCCCATGATCACTGCGGGCGACGAGCTTGGCCGCAGCCAAGGCGGAAACAACAACGTCTACTGTCAGGACAATGAAATTTCCTGGGTTGACTGGACCATGGATGAAGATGCCAAGACCATGCTCGCCGCCACCCGGTATCTGTTGCAGATCCGCAAGGAATTTCTGGCCGCCCAGCCCAGCAGCTACCCTACTCGTGGCGGGCAGTCGTTCATCCACTGGTTTGGTGCTGACGGCCAGCCCATGAGCGCCGAGCGTTGGGGCAATCCGCACGAAAGGGTCCTCACCATGTTGATGGGGTCCCCCGATGGTGCGGTTGACGGACTGGTCGTCTTTAATACCGGCATCACCGATGAGGACGTGGTGCTACCTGCAAACCCGCGTTTCACCAATCAGGACAGTCCCAATCAGGACAGTGCCAATTCGGACAGCACCAACCCGGATAGCGCTAATCTCGACAGTGCTAATCTCGGCACCGCCAATCCGGACGGTACCAACCCTGACGTGAGCACCGTCGTATCGCTGCCCTATAGGCTGATCATGAGTACGGAGTCACCAACTGTCTCGCGCGACGGCGGACCCACCTTCCGCCAGTCCCGTTCGGTACCGCCGGTTCAAGCAGGAGACGCCGTACGAGCCAACGCCAACACGGTTCTGCTCTTCCGCAACGACCTCATTGTCCAGTAGCAGCCCGCTTGGCGGGCTGGCTGATACCACGCCCGGCGGGCTGGCAGAAACACCAAGCCCGCCGCGCTGCTAGAGACCCGCCCCTACGCCGTAGTGATGAGCCCCAGCTCGGCGGGGTTAGCCAGTGCCGGATGGCGGGGCAGGACTTGGACGCAGTAACCGAAGTCACCGGAACGGTCTATCAGCAAATCAGCGGAGAACTGGTACTTGCCGCCCCCGTTGTCCTGGACGGATTCAAGGGCCAGATCCGCAGTGTTGTTCAGCTCATCTGAATCTCCTGCTGTGCCATACACAACGTTGACCCGAACATCGGCCGGGCTCAGTGAACCCAACGTGATGTGGGCGCGGACTTGCAAGGTTTCACCAATTTGTGGTTCGTCAGTGAGCCCGTGGGATTCCACATGGTCAATATGAATCTCCTGCCATGCTGGCCTAACCCGCTCAATCCAGGCCGCCAGCTCCCGCACGGAAGCATAGTTCTCTGCCCGGGCTGCCCGCCCGGCCTCAGCTGCCGGTTGGTACAAACGCTGAACGTATTCGGCCACCATGCGGTTCGCTGAGACGGCGGGTCCCAGATGAGCCAGGGTGTGCTTGATCATGGAGATCCAATGTGCGGGAAGTGCGCTCTGGTGCGGTTGTGACGCTCCGGCAGCTCCTGCTGCGGCAGCCACCACTTCACCGTAAAAGCGCGGCGCAACCTGGGTTTCCAACAATTCGTACAGCGCTGACGCCTCAATGTCGTCCCGTTCGGAATCCCCGGCCCCGGTATTTGCCGTCGGGATCGCCCAGCCGTTTTCGCCGTCGTACATCTCATCCCACCAGCCATCCATGACGGAGAGGTTCAAGGAACCGTTGATGGCGGCCTTCATGCCGGAGGTGCCGCACGCCTCGAGGGGGCGCAGCGGGTTGTTCAGCCAGACGTCGCAGCCGGGGAAGAGCGTGCGTGCCATGGCGATGTCGTAGTTGGGCAGGAACACAATCCGGTGCCGCACCTCGGGGTCGTCGGTGAATTGGACCAGATCCTGGATCATTTTCTTGCCGGCGTCGTCCGCTGGGTGCGACTTTCCGGCAATGATGATCTGGATCGGATGCACTGGATGCAACAAGAGCGCCTTCAGCCGGGCGGGGTCCCGCAACATCAGCGTCAGTCGCTTATAGGTGGGCACGCGCCGGGCGAAACCGATCGTCAGCACGTCCGGGTCCAGGGCGGCATCCGTCCAGGCCAGCTGCGCATCGGCTGCGCCGCGCTTCTTCCACGAGGAGCGCAGCCGGCGTCGGGCGTCCTTCACCAAAGCCAACCGCAGGCGGCGGCGCATGGCCCACACTTCCTCGTCGCTCACCTCGTACACCTTGGACCAGTCAGGCCCGTCAAGGACCTCGGCGCCAAAACGTTCCCGTGCCAGCTCGGCCAGCGCCGGGTCAACCCACGTGGGCACGTGCACACCGTTCGTGACGGAGGTGATGGGCACATCGGCCGTATCAAAACCCGGCCACATACCGGAAAACATGCCGCGCGAGACCACACCGTGCAGCTTCGCCACACCATTCGCGCGTTGAGCTAGGCGCAGACCCATGACGGCCATGTTGAACATTTCACCATCGCCGCCGTCGTAATTTTCCGCGCCCAGGGCCAAAATATCCGCAACGGGAACGCCAGGAGCCAAGGGCCCGGCGAAGAAGTCTTCGATCATGCTGCGGGGGAAGCGGTCAATGCCGGCAGGAACGGGGGTGTGGGTGGTGAAAACAGTCGAGGCACGGCCGGCAGCCAAGGCCTCGCCCCACGTGAGCGGCTCGGGTGTGAGGGCTGGGTCCATGAGCTCGCGGATGCGCTCGATCCCCAAGAATCCTGCATGTCCCTCATTCGTATGGAACACCTCAGGTGCCGCGGTGCCGCTCAGCCGGGCGTGCACACGCAACGCCTTCACCCCGCCCATGCCCAGCAGAAGTTCTTGTGTGAGCCGGTGTTCCCCGCCGCCACCGTACAGCCGGTCGGTGACACCGCGGGCGGCGTCGTCGTTCTCGGCCACGTTGGAATCGAGCAATAGCAGGGGTACCCGGCCAACGTCTGCACGCCACACGTGAGCCCGCAATACCCGATTCTCCGGCAGGGGAAGCTGAATTTGGACAGGGGTGCCGTCCTCCTCGCGCATCAGTGTCAGCGGAAGAGCATCGGGGTCCAGCAGAGGGTAGCTTTCCTGCTGCCAGGCGTCCCGTGACAGGGACTGCTTGAAGTAACCGGCCTGGTAGAGAAGTCCGACGCCGATCAGCGGCACCCCTAGGTCCGATGCGGATTTTAGATGGTCACCAGCTAAGATACCCAGTCCGCCGGAATACTGTGGCAAGACCTCGGTGATACCAAATTCGGGGGAGAAGTAAGCAATGCATTCAGGTGTTCCAGCGCCGAGTTCCTGGTACCAGCGGGGCTCTGTCAGGTAGCTTTCAAGACTTTCCTGCGCCTGTGCCACACGCGCCACCACGTCAGGGTTAGCTGCCAAATCCGCCAACTGCTCACGGGAGAGTGAAGCGAGCATGGCCAACGGGTTGTGACGGGATTTTTCCCAAAGTTCCGGGTTAAACGATTCGAACAGGGCACGCGTGGGCACATGCCAGGACCAGCGGAGGTTGGTGGCCAGCCGGGTTAAGGCAGAAATTTGTGCGGGAACGAGTGTGCGGACAGTAAATCTGCGGATTGCCTTCATGCCGGTCACACTAGCCCAACCCTGCCGGGGCCGAAGAGTAAATGTGAGAAATTGGCGCCGTGTTACGTCCGCCAGCACCCTCGCCGTCAAGTGTTCTGCCGAATCAGTGCTCGTGTGACGGCCATCTGGCCAAAATGGCGGGGGACCTTAGCAATCCGGGCCGCGAGTCGCTAACGTTCATTTTGTGAGTATTTCCAAGCCTTCGCGTAATGTGCCCGTCGCCTCCTCGGGCCCCGCCCTCTCAAAATCAGGCAAAGGGGTGCCTGCTGCTGCGCCTTCCAGCGCGCCCGCTGATCCACGGCAGGGCTTGCGCTTTGGCCGAATTCCCATCACGAATGTCCAGCCCGTCTTAGAAGCTGGCAGCTTCAGCGCCAAGGCCATTCGCGGTGCTGATGTGCAGGTCAGCGCAGTGATTTTCCGTGAAGGGCATGACGCCTTGGGTGCCACCGCAATTCTCTTGGCGCCGGATAAAAGCGAGGCACAGCGCACCGCCATGAAACCCGGGGCTAAGGGCTCGGATAGCTGGCATGGGGTACTGACGCCCGCCTTCGAAGGTGCGTGGAGCTTTGCCATCGAAGGCTGGACCGATAACTACGCCACGTGGGCGCACAACGCGCAGGTCAAGATCAATGCCGAGGTTGATGTCGAGGTCATGCTGGCAGAAGGGGCGCTGCTACTGAGTACCGCTGCCAAAGATGCTAAGGCCACTGCTCCCGAGGCCGCCAAAGTTTTCAAGGCGTCGGCGCGGACCTTGGCAGATTCTTCCCTCAACACCAATGACCGTCTGGCTGGCGGAACGGGCAGGGAGGTCCGTGCCGCCGTGGCACATTTCCCGCTGCGGGATCACGTGACGCGCAGCGCTGAATATCCGCTGATGGTTGAGAGGGATGCCGCCGGGCGTGGCGCGTGGTACGAATTTTTCCCGCGTTCAGAGGGTGCCCGCCGCAATCCTGACACGGGGGAGTGGACCAGTGGGAATTTCCGCACTGCCGCGCATCGCTTGCCAGCGGTGGCAGCCATGGGATTCGACGTTGTGTACCTGCCGCCCATCCACCCCATCGGCACCATCAACCGCAAAGGACCCAACAACTCGCTCGTGGCGGCACCGGCGGATCCGGGTTCTCCGTGGGCCATTGGCTCGGCAGCCGGCGGGCATGATGCCATCCACCCGGACTTGGGCACGGAAGCAGATTTTGCTGCCTTTGTTGCAGCCGCGGAAGAGCTGGAGCTGGAAGTTGCGCTCGATCTTGCCTTGCAATGCGCCCCTGATCATCCTTGGGCCACCGAGCATCCGCAATGGTTCACCACGCGGGTGGACGGGACCATTGCCTACGCGGAGAATCCGCCCAAGAAGTACCAGGATATTTACCCCCTGAACTTTGATAATGATCCGGCCGGGCTCAGCGCAGAGATTTTGCGGATTGTGCGGCTGTGGATTGAGCGGGGTGTACGGATTTTCCGGGTTGATAACCCGCACACCAAGCCCGTCTGGTTCTGGGAATGGCTCATTGGCACCATCAATGCAGAGAGGCCCGACGTCGTTTTCCTCGCCGAGGCCTTCACCCGCCCGGCCATGATGGCAGCATTGGGCCGGGCTGGTTTCCAGCAGTCGTACAGCTACTTCACCTGGCGCAACACCAAGGAGGAGCTGGAGGAATACTTAGTCCATGTGAGCCACGAATCGGCAGGCTACTTCCGCCCCAACTTCTTTGTGAACACCCCGGACATTCTCACTGAGTACCTGCAGTACGGTGGGCCCGCAGCGTTCAAGATCCGTGCAATCCTCGCCGCCATGTCCAGCCCCTTGTGGGGCATGTATGCCGGCTATGAGCTGTATGAGCATGTGGCACGCCCCGGCTCCGAAGAAAACATTGATAACGAGAAATATGAGTACAAGGACCGGGACTTTGCCGCTGCGCAGGCGAATGGTAAGTCACTGGCACCGTTTGTGAGCCGCCTAAATGAGATTCGGCGTGCACACCCGGCTTTGCTGGATTTGCAGAATCTGAGCCTGCACGAGAGCTCGGATGACGCCACCTTGGTGTTTAGCAAGCACAAAAACATTGCCGCCACGGCCACCGAGCCGGCACGTAAGGACACCATCATTGTGGTCATCAACGTGGACCCGCACAGCATGCGTGAGGGCCAAGTGACCCTCGATCTTGATGCGCTGGAATTGGATGGACTGTCCCCGGACGGCACGTTCTTGGTAAACGACCTGCTCACCGGGGCCACCTGGAATTGGGGCAAAAAGAACTACTTCCGCCTCGACGCGCACATGGAACCGGCACATATTCTGCACGTTAGGAGATAACGCTATGGCTTTTGGCTTCAACAACAGCGCACCGCACTTCAACCTGAACGCCCCCGGTGTCTCACACGATCCGCACTGGTACCGAAAGGCTGTTTTCTACGAAGTACTTGTGCAGAGCTTTGCCGATTCCAACGGTGACGGGACGGGAGATTTTGACGGTCTGATTTCACGGCTGGACTATCTACAGTGGCTGGGTATCGACTGCCTCTGGCTACCGCCGTTCTTTGATTCGCCCCTGTTGGACGGTGGTTATGACGTCCGTGATTTCACGGCTGTCATGGAGACGTACGGCACCATGTCCAACTTCAAGTCGCTGGTGACCCAAGTGCACGAACGTGGCATGCGGATCATCATTGACCTGCCACTGAATCACACCTCTGACCAGCACCCCTGGTTCAAGGCGTCCAGAGAGGATCCGGAGGGGCCCTACGGTGATTTTTACATGTGGAGTGACACCACCGATCTCTACAAAGACGCACGTATCATCTTCGTAGATACGGAAGAGTCCAACTGGGGCTTTGACCCCATCCGCCGCCAGTATTTTTGGCACCGGTTTTTCAGTCACCAGCCGGATCTGAATTTCAAGAACCCTGCCGTGTGCGAGGCCATTTTTGACGTGGTGCGGTTTTGGCTGGCTCAGGGAATCGATGGTTTCCGGGCGGATGCCATTCCCTACCTGTTTGCCGAAGATGGCACCAACTGCGAGAACCTGCCGGCAACGCACCAGTTCCTGGTGGACCTGCGGGCCATGGTGGACAGGGAGTTTCCCGGCCGGATCATCATCGCCGAGGCAAACCAGATGCCCCATGAGGTGGTGGACTACTTCGGCACGCCCGAGGAACCCGAATGCCATATGGCCTTCCACTTCCCCATCATGCCGCGGCTGTACTATGCGCTGCGGGATCAGAAGGCCGCACCGATCATTGAAACCATGGCCAACACTCCTGACATCCCGTTTGGTGCCCAGTGGGGGACGTTCCTGCGCAACCATGACGAGCTCACCCTGGAGATGGTGACACCTAGCGAGCGTGAAGCCATGCTCGGCTGGTACGCACCTGACTCGCGCATGCAGGCCAACGTCGGCATCAGGCGGCGGCTGGCGCCCCTGCTGGACAACTCCAGGGCAGAGATGGAACTGATCAACGCCCTGCTGCTGGCCCTTCCCGGAAGTCCGTTTCTGTACTACGGGGACGAGATCGGCATGGGGGATAACATCTGGCTCGATGACAGGGACGCCTCCCGCACGCCGATGCAGTGGAACCCTGACCGGAATGCGGGCTTTTCCAGCGCGGATCCGGGCAAGCTGTTCCTGCCGGTTGTGCAGTCGCTCGTGTACCACTACAACCACGTGAACGTGGAGGCGCAGGTGGCGCACTTTAGTTCCTTCCTGCATTGGAACAAACAAATTCTTGGCGTCCGTAAGGTCCACCCAGCCTTTGGCCTGGGCCGTTACGAATCCCTCACCACGTCCAACGAGTCGGTGCTAGCCTTCCTGCGAGTGCTGCCAGTGGGCAACGAGGAGGGGGAGCAGCCTGAAACTATCTTGTGCATTTACAACCTGTCTCAGCACCCCGCCTGCGCCACGGTGAGCGCACCCAAGCTGGCCAACCGCGGATTGCGTGACGTGTTTGGCGGCGATATTTTCCCCGGAATTGACGACGGCGGCCAACTCACCGTGACGCTGGGCTCGTACGACTTCTTTTGGCTCAGGGTGCGCTCACAAGCGTCCAACGCCTTGTCCGTGCATACCCAATCAATGCCGGTCATTGACGGCACGGATCTAGGCTACTGATGGCCGCGTCACTGCTTGACCTGCTGGGAACATGGTTGCCCCACCAACGTTGGTACCCCCGTAAGGATGTAGACGGGGAACAGATGGTCATTGAGTCAGAGCTGGAATTACCGTCTTTGACCCCTGGCGTCTCCTTTAGGGTGGTATTTGTGCGGGTTGGGCCAGCGGACTCCGAGGTGGCGCCAAGCGAGCACCTTTCCCCAGCCCAGCACCACGCCAGCAGTGGCTTCCTACTGCAAGTGCCCTTGAGTTTTCACCACACATCTGGTTTTAGCTCAGCTGTGTCAGAACAGCTCTGTGACGCTGAGGTGCCTGGTGTTGAGATTGGCCACGTGGCAGGTGCACGCGTGTACGACGCACTCACTGATCCGGCCTTTCTGCGAGCGTGGCTGGAACTGCTGGGCGGATCGGCTAAGTCTGGCACGTTGGGGGCAGGAACTTCCGGGATGGGAGTGCGCGGCTGGAGTGATGACCGGCTCGCCCATCTTCTGGGCACCAACTCCGTCTCCCGTAGCGGCGTATCTCACGTCAGGGTGGTGGGGACCGAGCAGTCAAACACGTCCGTCATCTTTGAGCTGGCGGGAGAGCCCCTCATTGCCAAGTTCTTCAGGGTTCTGCAACAGGGCGTGCACCCTGAACAGGAAATCGGCAGGGCCCTTGCCGGTCTGACTGGACGCAGTGCCGTCCCGCAGGTTCCTGCGCTGAGGCTTTCGGTGGAGAACGTGCGCAATGACACTACGTTGTTTGTGGTGCATGACTTTGTGCCAGGCGCCGTGGATGGATGGACCTTCGCTTTGGCCGCTGCCGCCGAGGGTGCGGATTTTTCCGAGCAAGCCCAGACCATGGGTGAGGCCTTGGCCGAGGTTCACCGCGGACTGGCGGAAAGTATGGGTGCGCACAGCCAGAATTCGGCGGGCGTCACTGAGTTTATCGGCGGGCTTTCGGCGCGGTTGCGCGCTGGCTGGGGGCTTGCTGGCTCCGCCGTGGGAGCTTACTCTGGCCAGTTCCAGGATGTTTTGGCACAGCTGGATCAAATAAACCAGCTTCCGCCACTGCAGCGCATCCACGGCGACTTGCACTTAGGTCAACTGCTTCACCAGGAAGTACTCGGTGCGGGGCAATGGCATGTTTTGGACTTCGAGGGGGAGCCGTTGCGTCCGCTTGCTGATCGCGGCCAAGCGGATGTGGTGTTGCGGGATGTGGTGGGCATGTTGCGGTCCTTCGAATACGCCGGTGCGCAAGCCGCGAGTACCGCAGAGACCTCCCAGCTTGCAGCAGCAGCATGGGCCAAGAGTGCCTCCGCCGCGTTCATTGCGGGCTACGAGAGTAGATCTGGCACAACAACTGGCCAGAATTCTGCGCTTTTCACGGCATTGTGGCTAGACAAAGCTCTTTATGAGGTTGTGTATGAATTACAAAACCGGCCCACTTGGGTTTGGGTGCCGGTAAATGCCGTGCGGGAACTGTTTGAATCAAGGGAAAGTGGTGTGGACGTGGGACTTAATGAACTCGCCCCGATGGCAGTAGATGCAGATGTTTTGGCCAGAATTTCTGAAGGCACGTACTACGCGCCACACTCAGTGCTAGGTGGCCATCTGGGCAGCGAGGGTTTTGCAACCATCCGCACCTTGCGCCACTTGGCACAGTCAGCCCACGTGGTCACAAGTACCGAGAGCTACCCCATGAGCCACGAACAAGGAGGCATCTGGGTGGCGGTGGTTCCCGTGGATGATTCAGGTAGGGTCCCTGATTATCGCCTGGATGTACAGTACGCGGACGGCGTGCACCGTTGCGATGACCCCTACCGCTACATGCCAACAGTGGGCGAGCTGGATATGCACCTGATTGGGGAGGGCCGGCACGAGACGCTGTGGACAGTCCTCGGCGCACACGTGAAGCGTTACCACTCGGAACTAGGTGAGGTTTCCGGCGTCAGCTTCGCCGTCTGGGTTCCCGGTGTGCAGGCTGTGCGCGTCATTGGTGAGTTCAATAGCTGGGATGGCCGTGCCCATGCCATGCGGAGCCTGGGCAGCAGCGGTATTTGGGAGCTGTTCATCCCCGATGTTGCGGCGGGGGAGTGCTACAAGTTTGAGATCCTCACCGAGGCCGGAGCGTGGCTGCAAAAAGCTGACCCCATGGCCTATGGCACCGAAGTGCCACCGCTGACGGCGTCGTGCGTGGTGGAGTCCACGTACGCATTCCAAGACGGCGATTGGATGGCGCAGCGGGCTAAAACCGATCCGCACAACGCCCCCATGAGCGTCTATGAGGTTCATCTTGGATCATGGCGGCCAGGGCTGAGCTATGTGGAACTGGCTAAGGAACTCGTTGAGTATGTGCAGTGGCTAGGCTTCACCCATGTTGAGCTCATGCCCGTAGCCGAGCACCCCTTTGGCGGTTCCTGGGGATACCAGGTCACCTCCTACTTCGCTCCAACCTCGCGGTTTGGCCACCCGGACCAGTTCCGGCATCTTGTGGATGCCCTGCACCAGGCCGGGATCGGCGTCATCATGGATTGGGTGCCGGCTCACTTCCCCAAGGATGAATGGGCGCTGGCCAAATTCAACGGTGGCCCGCAGTACGAGCACGCGGATCCTCGCCTAGGTGAGCATCCTGACTGGGGTACGCTGATTTTTGACTTTGGCCGCAACGAGGTTCGCAACTTCCTCGTAGCCAACGCACTCTACTGGTTTGAAGAATTCCACATTGACGGACTGCGGGTGGACGCCGTTGCCTCCATGTTGTATTTGGATTATTCCCGCGACGACGGGGCATGGAGCCCCAACCGCTTTGGTGGCCGGGAAAATCTGGAAGCCATCAGTTTCTTGCAGGAAATGAATGCAACTGCCTACCGCCGCAATCCCGGTATTGTCACTATTGCTGAGGAGTCCACGGCGTTCCCAGGAGTTACGGCACCCACTAGCGGAGGCGGACTGGGATTTGGCATCAAGTGGAACATGGGTTGGATGCATGATTCGCTGACCTATATGGCGGAAGACCCCATCAACCGCGGCTGGCATCACAACCAGATCACTTTTTCGCTGGCGTACGCGTTTACGGAAAGCTTCCTGCTGCCCATCAGCCATGACGAGGTGGTCCATGGCAAGGGATCCCTGCTGCGTAAGATGCCAGGAGATCGATGGCAGCAATTGGCAAACCTTCGGGCCTACTTGGCATTCCAATGGGCTCATCCGGGTAAGCAGCTGATCTTTATGGGAACGGAGTTCGGCCAGGAAGCAGAGTGGAGTGAACAGCACGGTCTTGACTGGTGGCTGGCAGAGAACCCTGCCCACAGTGGGATCCAAGAGTTGGTCAAGGATCTAAACGCCAGTTATGTGAACACCCCGGCACTGTATGAGCTGGACAACGTTGCTGATGGCTTCAGCTGGCTCAACGGTGGAGATACGGAAAATAACGTTCTTTCCTTTATCCGATGGGACAAAGCAGGTAATCCGCTGGTGTGCATCATCAACTTCGCTGGCGTTGCGTATGAAGGCTACCGCGTGGGCCTACCCTCAGCCGGGGTGTGGAGAGAATCCCTTAACACGGATCTTTCCATCTATGGTGGCTCCGATGTCCGCAATGTTGGGGATTTGCAGGCAGAGGAACTGCCCTGGGATGGAAGGGATGCCTCTCTTCGTTTACGAGTTCCACCGCTAAGTGCCGTGTATCTACTTCCGGCAGAGCCCTCTGGCCTCTAGGAACTTGGCTCTCGAAGTTCACCTGCCCGTCGTTTTGTGTTCACGGCGGGCAGGTGCTAATGTTAGTACTCCGCTGAACGAATGGTTCAGATCCGGACTAGACCAAACCACGTGGCCTCGAAAATAGGCCTAATGGTGCGTGTTCAAATGAAAGTTTGAATTCAGTCGAAATCAAGGATTTGACATACATAAATTCATGCGGGTAAGGTTAGAAAGTTGCCCCGGCGCTGATCGTTACGGATTGTTTGATGGTTCGGATGTGTTGGTTGGGTGTGGTTGTTGTTTGAGAACTCAATAGTGTGCCAAGTTTTATTGATACCAATTTATTGTAATTGAATTGGTTATTTGGTTGTGTGTTGCCGCCCCTGT